>ALAO01000331.1 GCA_000307955.1 Solidesulfovibrio magneticus str. Maddingley MBC34
CCATGACCGGCGAGATCACCCTGCGCGGCCGGGTGCTGCCGGTGGGCGGCATCAAGGAAAAGATCCTGGCCGCCGTGGCCGCCGGCATGAAGCGGGTCATCATCCCGGCGAAGAATATGAAGGACATCCACGACATCCCCAAGGACCTGCGCGGGCGGCTCAAGATCATGCCCGTGGAGCGCATCGACGAGGTCTGGCCGTTGGCCCGGGCCGGGGAAGACGAGAAAAAGGCCTAGGCCCTTGCCTGGGGAACCGACGCCCAAAACGCCCGGAGCGACGACGCTCCGGGCGTTTCTTACGGTCTCGCTCCGGCGGAGGGGCGGCCGCGCCGGGTGCTTTTTGCCGTAGGAAACGCTAGCGTCCATTCGCGGAGCCGCCAACGACCGCACGCCGGGGCCGTCATGATCGCCAAACTCCCCATTGCCACGCGCTTCTCCCTGACGCTGGTCGTTGCCATCCTGGCCAACACCGCCCTCATCCTTTATTTCGCCCAGCACGACGCCGACCGGGAGTTGCGGGAGGAGATCGGCCGTTATCTGGCCGAGACCGCCCAGCAGTTCAGCGAGCGCCTGGACAAGGACATGTGGACGCGCTCCCGGGAGCTCGATGTCTTGCGTCAGGTCAACGTCTTCAACTTTTCCGATGACATTCCCGAAATCCAACGGGCCATCGACGCCTTGAGCCAGGCTATCCCGAGCTTTTCCTGGATCGGCTTCACCGATCCTCATGGCCTGGTGCTGGCCTCCACGGGCCGCATCCTCGCGGGCGGCAGCCTCGCCGCCCGCCCGGTCTTCACGCAAGCCCTGGACAAACCCTTTGTCGGCGACGTCCACGACGCGGTGCTGCTGGCCAAGCTCCTGCCCAACCCCACGGGCGAGGCCATGAAGTTCGTGGACCTGAGCTCCCCGGTGCGCGACGCTCAAGGGCGGTTTCTCGGCGTGTTGGCCGCCCATCTCAGTTGGCTTTGGGTGCGGGAGATCGAGCAGGCCTACTTCGCGCCGCTCTACGAGAAAGCCGGGATCGAAACGCTCATCGTCTCCGCCGACGGGGTCGTTCTGCTCGGCCCGCCGGGCCTGTTGGGCACGAGGGTCGTGCTGCCGCTGTTGGGCGAGGCGCGGGCGCGTTCTCCGCTCTTTCGAACGACGCGCTGGTCGGACGGCCGGGAGTATGTCGTCGGCGCGGCCTACGGGGACGGATATCGAGAGTATCCCGGGCTGGGTTGGACCGTGTTGGTCAGGCAGCCGACGGAGGTCGCCTTTGCCAAGGTGCGCCGCCTGCGCGCCACCATCCTGGGCGTCGGCCTGCTGGCGGCCCTCGGCGCCATGGCCGTGGCCGTGCTGGTCTCCCGCCATCTGACCAGTCCCCTGCGGGCCATCGTGTCCGCCTCGGACCGGCTGGCCCGGGGGGAGATCGAAAACATCCCCCCGTACTTCGGCATCCCGGACATCGAGATCTTGACCAAGGCCCTGCGAAACCTCGTGGACAACCTCAAGAACACCACCCGCGAGAAGGACCGCATGGAGGAGATGGCTTTTCTCGACCGTCTCACCGCCCTGCCCAACCGGGCCGCCTTCCAGCGCGACATCCAGGCCGCGGCTGGTCGGGCTCCACGGAAAAACCGGGCAGTCGGCATCCTCTATCTCGACCTCGACGACTTCAAGCCCGTCAACGATGTCCTGGGCCACGCCGCCGGCGACATCGTGCTCCAGGCCGTGGCCATCCGCCTGAGGGGCAGCCTGCGTCAGGGCGACGCCGCCTACCGTCTTGGCGGCGACGAGTTCGTCGCCATGCTGACGGTCGAAGCCGACGTGGCGTCCGAAGACCTTGCCGCCGCCGCCGCCCGAATCATCGAGGCCGTCAATCTGCCCCTGGCCGCGGGCGGGGGAACGGTGCGGGTGGGGTGCAGCGTGGGCGGCTCGGTCTGGCCGGCCGACTCCATGTCCATCGACGAAGTGGTCTGTTTTGCCGATGCCGCGCTCTACGCTTCCAAGCGGGCTGGAAAAAATGTCTTTACCCGGCATCGGGCCTTGGCTGGCGAGGACGAGGGCATGGGCGGCTGAGCCTTCCAGCGTCTCCGGTGGTGGCAATCCCCCCCGGTTTGATGTATTCACCAAGACGGGGAGAGGAGGCCTTGCGGCGCGTCGCCGGAAAGCTATCCTATTTATATCATTTGGCAAATTTCAAGCCGCCTTTCGGCGGCCGCCCTTTTTTCTTGCAATCGAAAACGGTTAGGAAAGCCCGCCTATGACCCACCTGCCACTGCCCGCCGATCTGCCCGAGGCCGACGTCAACGACAACGCCATGGTCGTCTTGTCCAAGCGCTATCTGAAAAAATCCCCTGAGGGCACGCCCGAGGAAGACGTCCAGGGCCTTTTCTGGCGGGTGGCCGGAGCCATCGCCAGCGAAGAGGCCAAGTACGCCGCCTCGCCCTGGCAGCCCGAGGCCCTGGCCCGCAAATTCTACGACCTCATGGTCGGGATGCGCTTTCTGCCCAATTCGCCCACCCTCATGAACGCCGGTACGCCCCTTGGGCAGTTGGCCGCCTGCTTCGTGCTGCCGGTGGGCGACTCCATGGACGAGATCTTCGACGCCGTGAAGTTCGCCGCGCTCATCCACAAATCCGGCGGCGGCACGGGCTTTTCCTTCTCCCGGCTGCGTCCGAAAAAAAGCCGGGTCGGCTCCACCGGCGGGGTGGCTTCCGGGCCGGTCTCCTTCATGCGGATTTTCAATACCGCCACCGAACAGGTCAAACAGGGCGGCACCCGGCGCGGGGCCAACATGGGCATCCTGCGCATCGACCATCCCGACATCCTGGAATTTATCGCCTGCAAGGAGCGCGAGGGCGAGCTGACGAACTTCAACATCTCGGTGGCGCTCACCGAACGCTTCATGCAGGCCGTGGAAAAGGGCGAGGACTACGACCTCATCGACCCCCGCGACGGCTCCAAGCGGGGGAGCCTGTCCGCGCCCGAGGTCTTTTCGCTGCTCGTGCGCAAGGCCTGGGAATCCGGCGATCCGGGCATCGTCTTTCTCGACCGCATCAACCGCGACAACCCCACCCCGGCCCTGGGGGCCATCGAGTCGACCAATCCTTGCGGCGAACAGCCGCTGCTTCCTTATGAGGCCTGCAACCTCGGCTCCATCAACCTGTCGGTCTTTTACGACCCCTCGGCCCCGGACGGCGTCGACTGGGCCGGGCTGGCCGAGACCGTGCATCTGGCCGTGCGCTTCCTCGACAACGTCATCGACGCCTCGCGCTATCCCCTGGACCAGATCACCGAGATGGTCCGGGCCAACCGCAAAATTGGCCTTGGCGTCATGGGATTCGCCGACTTGCTCTATCTCCTGCGCATCCCCTACGACAGCTCCGAGGCCCTGACCCTGGCCGAAAAGCTCATGGAGGCCGTCCAGGCCGAGGCCCGCAGCGCCTCCAAGACCCTGGCCGCCGAGCGCGGGGCCTTCCCGGCCTATCCCGAGTCCACCTACGGCAAGCGCAACCTCGGCCCCTACCGCAACGCCACCACCACCACCATCGCCCCGACAGGCACGCTGTCCATCATCGCCGGCTGCTCCTCGGGCATCGAACCGCTTTTCGCCCTGTCCTTTGCCCGCCACGTCATGGACGGCGAAAAGCTCGTGGAGGCCAACCCCCACTTCGTCACGGCCCTGCGCGAGGCCGGGGCGCACTCCGACGCGCTCATGGAAGAGGTCACCCGCAAGGGCTCCATCGCCCACATCGGCCTGTTGCCCGAGGCCCTGCGCGAGGTCTTTGTCACGGCCATGGACATCGAGCCGGTCTGGCACCTCAAGATGCAGGCGGCCTTCCAGAAATACACCGACAACGCCGTGTCCAAGACCGTCAACCTGCCAAACAGCGCCACCCAGGAGGAGATCCGCGAGATCTACTGGCTGGCCTATGAGCTGGGCTGCAAGGGCGTGACCGTCTACCGCGACGGCTGCAAGTCCAACCAGGTGCTGTGCACCGGCGACGGCGCGCCGGCCGATCCGGCCAAGCCCCAAAGCAAGGTGCGCAACCGCCCGGACATCGTTTTCGGCTTCACCCAGAAGGTGAAAACGGGCCTTGGCGAACTCTACCTCACCGTCAACGAGATCGACGGCAAACCCTTCGAGGTCTTCGCCACCATCGGCAAATCCGGCCGCTCGGTCACGGCCAAGGCCGAGGCCATCGGACGTCTCGTCTCCCTGGCCCTGCGCTCGGGCGTCGAGGTGGCCGACATCGTGGGCCAGCTCAAGGGCATCGGCGGCGAAAACCCGGTGTTCCAGAAAAAAGGCCTGCTGCTGTCCATTCCCGACGCCGTGTCCTGGGTGTTGGAAAACCGCTACCTGCAAGGCCAGACCGTGCGCGACGACACCGGCAACCTGTCCCACCCCCAATGCCCGGACTGCGGGGCCGACCTCGTCTTCGAGGAAGGCTGCCACGTCTGCAAGGGCTGCGGCTACACCAAGTGCGGCTAATACCTTATATAAAATTATATCAACAGGATAATGCTCATTTCAGCCGCGCGTTAGGCGTGGAATTGCAATAACCCGCCCCGTGGGCCGGAAGAGGTTTGTCCCCTTCCGGCCCATAAAACCGTCTCTCCCGCCGACAACTCCCTCACGAGGTCCCCTTGAGCAAAATCGAGGACATCATCGCCCGCATGGAGGCCCTGGAAAAGGAGCTCGCCGAAGAGTTCGAACAGGCCGGCGCCGAGGCGCGCTATACCATTGAACGCAAAAAAGTCCATTTCACCCGCGAGATCATCCGTCAGCACAAGCTTCTGGCCAAGAAATGGTCGGCCTATGTCTACGAGTCCGGCTTCCTGATGATCCTCACCATCCCGGTCATCTGGGGCGCGGTCATCCCGGCCCTGCTCATGGACCTCACCGTCTCCCTCTACCAGCTCGTGTGCTTCCCCATCTACGGCATCCCCCGCGTGCGACGCGGCGACTACATCGTCATCGACCGCTACGCCCTGTCCTATCTCAACTGGATCGAAAAGCTCAATTGCGTCTACTGCGGCTACTTCAACGGCCTGCTCGGCTTCGTGCGCGAGGTGGCCGCCCGCACCGAACAATACTGGTGCCCCGTACGCCACGCCCGCACCCCCAAGGCCACCCACTCGCGCTACCACCGGTTTCTGGAATACGGCGACGCGGAAAGCTACCGCCGCCGCCTGGAAACCGTCCGTCGGCAGTTCGACGATCTGCGGGGAAAGCGGAGGTAGTCGTGTGTGGGAGGGGGGAGAAAAGCGGAAGAGTGCCTCCGGCGGCCGGGGGGCTTAGCCCCCCGGACCCCTTGGCTGGGCGCGGCCGGTTGGGCGGTGATGCGTCGGCGGGCGGGAGAATATGGCGGCCGGAATCGGGCTTGGCCTTGGGGCGGAAGCCGC
>ALAO01000332.1 GCA_000307955.1 Solidesulfovibrio magneticus str. Maddingley MBC34
CCGATCTCGTCGAGAAACAGCGTGCCCTTGTTGGCGAAGGCCATGAAGCCTTCGCTGTTTTCCACCGCGCCGGTAAACGAGCCGCGCAGGTGCCCAAAGAGTTCGCTTCGGGCCAGTTCCTTTTGCAGGGTGGCGCAGTTCTTGATGAAAAAAGGCTTGTCGGCGCGCTTGGACAGGGTCTGGATGAGGTGGGCGGCCACCTCCTTGCCGGCCCCGGATTCGCCGGTAATCAGCACCGGCACTTCGGTGGGGGCGACTTTTTCGATGAGGTAGCGCACCTGCTTGATGGCCGGGGAATTGCCCACGAGCTGCACCGGCGGGGTCTGGCCCTGGAAGTGGCGCAGGCGGCGGTTTTCGCGGCGCAGATAGGTGCGCTGGTAGGCGCGCTCGATCAAGAGTTCCAGCTCGGCCAGGTTGAAAGGCTTGGTGACGTAGTCAAAAGCCCCGAGCTTCATGGCCTCCACGGCGGTGTCGATGGCCCCGTGGCCAGTGATGAGGATGGTTTCGAGATCTTCCTGGCGCTGGCGCAGCTCGACCATGAGGTCGAGGCCGTTGGCGTCGGGCAGGCGGATGTCGAGGACGGCCACCTCGTATTCGTTCTTGGCCAGGAGTTCCCGGGCCTCCCGGGCCGAGGCGGCCACATGGACGGCCCGGGCCGGCGTGGTCAGTTCCTTGAGCAGGAGCTTGCCGATGGAGGGTTCGTCGTCGACCACAAGGACGCTGTAGGCGCTATTCACTGGGATGCCCGCTGTCGAGGGGAAGTTTCACGGTAAAATGCGTGCCGATGCCCACTTCGCTGGCCACCTCGATGACCCCATGGTGTTCGCGCACGATGCTGTAGCAAGTGGAAAGGCCGATGCCCAGGCCCTGGCCCACGGGCTTGGTGGTGAAAAAGGGATTGAAAAGCTTGTCCATGTTGTCCGGCGGGATGCCCCGGCCGGTGTCCTCCACCGAGAGGTTCACGGTGTTGTCGTTTTCGGGATGGGTGGTGATGGTGATCTCGCCCTCGCCCTCGATGGCGTCCATGGCGTTGACCAGAATGTTGAGGAGCACCTGCTTGAGCTGGGCCTCGTCGCCCGGGACCGTGGGCAGGCCCTGGTGCAGGTTGACGGTGAGGCGCAGGCCGGCGGCGGCCCGATCCTCCAGCCGGCTTCGCAGGATGCTCAGGGTGTCGGTGACGACTTCGTTTAAGCACACCGGCGAGAAGGCCAGGGTGTGGGGCCGGGAAAAGGACAGCATGGAGCGCACGATGTCGCGGCAGCGGCGGCACTCCATGAGGATGGTCTCGGTGTATTCGGCCACGTCGCCGTAGAGATCGTCGTCCACGGCCGAGCGGATAGCCGGCAGGCGGCGGCGGATGCCCTCGGCCAGCCCGTAGACGGCCGTGAGGGGATTGTTGATCTCATGGGCCACGCCGGCGGCCAACATGCCGATGGTGGCCATTTTTTCGGCCTGGTAATATTTGGCCTGGTATTCGTTTTCCAGGGTGACGTCGCGCTTGAAGATGAGGATGCGCGACTCCGGGCTGTCGGGATTGTGGATGGGCGAGGCCACCATCTCGAAGCGGCGATTTATGCCGTGGATCTTGAACGTGCCCATGCAGCGGCACACGGCGTTGGAGCGAAAGGAGCGGTGGGCCGGGCATTCCGGGCAGGGCGAGGCCGAGGCCCGGAACAGCTTGTAGCAGTGCTGGCCCTCGGGGCGCGCCACGTCGAAAAGTTCGTGAAAGACGTGGTTGACGGAGATGATGCGCAGGTCCTTGGTGAGCACCATCATGACGTCGGTGATGCCGTCGAGGATGGCGGCGATCTCCTGGCGGCGCAACTCCGATTCCTGGTGGGCGTCCTGGAGTTCCTCGACCTTCTGGCGCAGCTCCTGGTAGAACCCGAGCTTGCTGTGCTCGATGCCGATGAGGTCCTCAAGGCTTGGCGGATGGGGCAGGACGTCGGCGGCCAGGGGTTCCGAGGATCGCCGGGGCAGGGGGGTGCGCAAGCGCGATGGCGTCATGAAGGATTCCCGCCCGTCGCGGAGCACGTCCAAGGTCAGCCGCCGCAGCGGCAAGGTGCGCGCCGGACCGGGCACAAGCCGGTCCAATCGAAGGCGCTGGGGAGCCTTTTGCGATGCGTCCCAGGATTTTTCATCCTCACCGGCGGCCGCGGACATCATGCCGTCCATTCGGAATCAGGCGTTACGACAGCAGCAGGCAGGCCGGCTCCTCGCCCCGGGCAGCGGGCCGGGAGACGATGAGCCGGTCGGGACCGGCGGACTCTATGGCGGCAATGGCCCCGAGGTCCAGAAAATCCTGCAGCGCGGCCACGGCCCGGACCCGGAAGGCGGCCATGGGCTGGCGGGACAGTCCGGCGACGCGGCGCAGGGCGGCGAAATCCAGGCGCAGGGCGGCCGGACCGTAGGAAAGGAACCCGGCCAGCCAGCGGGCAAAGCCGTCGGCCAGGGGCGCGCGGGCGGCAATGAGGCGCTCGATGCGTTCCGGGTCGCCGCAGGCGGCCAGCATTCGCGGACCGACGTCCACGGCGCACAGCCCGGCCCGGCGGTCGCACAACACGGCGTCGAGCAGGCGCAGCTGCAAGGCGTAGCCGCCGCCGGCCTCTTCCACGTTGACGCGGCAGGCGGCCAAGCGCCACAGCGACCGCTCCAGGCGACGGACGTCGAAACGCCGGGCCTTGGGCCGGATCAGCCGGGCCAGATCGCGCAGGGAAAAACGGGCCGAACCGCGCATGGGGCTGCGCAGGGCCAGCAGCAGGCAGCCGAGAAAGGCGTCGAGGTCGTCCTGGTCCAGGGCCTCGCCGGAGGCGGCGATGGTCGCGCCAGGCCAGCAGGCGGCGATGGGCGCGCCTTCCCGGGACTGGCGGGGCGAACCCGTCCGGGCGGCGAACAGATCGGAGGCGAGCACCAGGCCGAGCAATCGGTCGGACAGCCCCTGCTCCAGGGCTTCGGCGGCCCGGGTTCCCGGGGCGCTGTCCAGGGGGCTGGCCAGAGGCATGGCGTCAAAGCCGAAGACATCGTGGTACATGATCGTCCTCCCCCGGCTGGCGTTTGGGCCGGCGACGCGGCAATCGCCTGTCGCCGGCCCCAAACGCGCGGTTTCGAAAGGCCGGGCCTTGGCCTGGCCTTTCGTCTAGGACGGTTAGGCGTCGCGGCGAAGGGTCGCCAGCATCTTGGTCAACTGGCGCAGGTGGCCGCGCTCCTCGTCCAGGCACTGCTTGACGATGCCGCCCTCGGCCGGCGGCAAGAGGTCCATCATCTCGCGGAAGTAGAGGATGGTGTCCTTTTCGAAGCGGGCGGCCAGCTCAATGGCGGCGATGGCGTCGGAAGCGTTGGCCAGGTCCTTTTCGGGAGCTCCGCCGCAAAAAAGCGCGTGGGAGTCGAGCAGGGCCTGGACATAGTCCATGTACTCTTCCTCATCGCTGCCGGCCGGCACCTCGATCTTGGCGATGCGCCCGGCCATGGCCTCGAAAATGGCCTGGTGGCGGGCTTCCTCGCCGGCAAAGAACTCCAGGAAGCTTTTGACGTCGGGAGTCGTGGCGGCGGCGGCCGCCTTGCTGTAGACGTTGCGGCCCCGGCGCTCGATCTCGATGGCCGTGCCGACAATGTCGCTGGCGCTGAAAAAACGAGCCATGTCGCGTCTCCTTTTGAAGAGGCCTCCGGCGGCCGGGGGGGATCATCCCCCCCGGTCCCCCCGGATTTGGGGACTTGCGTCCCCCGGCTATGCGTCGTGCCCCGGTCCTACAGCTCGTTGGGGAGCTGTTTGAGCTGGGCGTAGGTGTACACCGGGCCGTCCACGCAGACGTAGCTGGTGCCGATGTTGCAGCGGCCGCAGATGCCGATGCCGCACTTCATGCGCTTTTCCAGCGTGGTCACGATCTGTTCGTCGGCAAAGCCCAGCTTTTTGAGGGCCTCCAGGGTGAACTTGATCATGATGGGCGGGCCGCAGGTGATGGCCACGCAGTTTTCCGGCTTGGGAGCCATCTCCAGCAGCACGTTGGGGATAAGGCCCACCTTGTGCTCCCAGCCCTCGGCCTCGCGGTCGATGGTCAGCGTGGTTTCAATGTCGCTGCGTCCGGTCCACTCGGGCAGTTCGGCGGAAAAGGCCATGTCCAGGGGCGAACGCGCGCCGTAGAGCAGGCGGATCTTGCCGAAGTCGGCCCGGTTGTCGAGCATGTAGAGGAACAGCGTGCGCAGCGGGGCCATGCCGATGCCGCCGCCGACAAACACGATGTCCTTGCCCTTCATGTCGGCCACGGGGAAGGCGTTGCCGAGCGGCGCGCGCACGCCGACCTTGTCGCCGGCCGTGAGCGTATGCAGCTTGGCCGTCACTTCGCCGGCCCGCATGACCGAGAACTGGAGGTAGTCCATGCGGGTGGGGGGCGAGTTGATGACGAAGGTCGATTCCCCGATGCCCGGGGCGGACAGCTGGCCCACCTGGCCGGGCTCGAACTTGAAGGCCTTCATCTTGGCTTCGTCGTCGAAACGCACCCGGAAGGTCTTGATGTTGTGGGTCTCCTGAACGGTCTCCAGGATGGTGGCCACTTCCGGCAGATAGGGATTGAATGGATCGGTCATGGTTGAACCTCTAGCCCTTGGCCTTGGCCACGGCGTTTTGCACGATCTCGCGGATGTCCACCGAGACCGGGCAGCTTTTCACGCAGCGCCCGCAGCCGCAGCAGGCGATAAGCCCGTCGTGCAGGGTCGGGTAGTAGCTGAACTTGTGGCCGACGCGGTTTTTGAGGCGGTGGGCCTTGGTCGGACGCGGGTTGTGGCCCGAGGCTTCCAGGGTGAACTGGAAATGCATGCAGGCGTCCCAGGAGCGCATGCGCCGGCCGGCCGTGCCCGTGCCTTCGTCGGTGATGGAGAAGCAGTAGCAGGTGGGGCACAGGTAGGTGCAGGCCCCGCAACTCACGCACTTGTCGGACTGGTCGCGCCAGAACTCCATGTCGTCGAACAGCGACAGCAGCGCCGCCGGCGACGTGGCGATGTCCGGGGCTTCGCCCAGGGCTTCGCGGCTGGCTTTTTTGACGGCCTCAGCCTCGGCGGCCTTGGCCGCGCCGTCGGTCAGGGCCGGGTTGTCCAGGAACTTCGCGCCCTTTTCGCTCACGGCCTCGACGGTGTAGCCGCCTTCGACCGGGGTTAAGAGCACGTCCGAGCCGGCCGCATCGGCCGGGCCGGAGCCGACCCAGTGGCAAAAGCAGGTGTTCTCGACCGTGGCGCAGGCCATGGTCACGAACACCGTGGCCTCACGGGCGGCGATGTAATACGGGTCCGGGAACTTCTTGCCCATGTAGACGCGGTCGAAGATGAGAAATCCGCGCGCGCCGCAGGGCTTGGAGCCGAAGACCACCGTGGGCGTCGCCTCGGTCTTGGGATCGAGTTTGAGGGTCGGGGCGTTTTCCTCGCCGGCCTTGCCGTAGGCGTAGCTGAAAAGCTCCTGGCTGGCCGGGAAGACCGCGCCCTTGGGCGGGGCCGTGGCGTCGGAACCGAAGACCGGAGCGCGGGCCGGATCATACTGCCGGAACACCACGCTGCCGCCTTCCTCGACGGGAACGAGCACCCGGCTTTGGGCGGCCAGGGCCTTGAGCCACTCGGGGAGTTTCTCCCGGGGGATGTATTTGACGGCGGCCATTACCAGCTTCGCTCCTTGATGTTGTCTTCCTCGAGCTTAAACTGCAAAAGCGGCGGGATCGCGGCAACGTCAACACCGGCCTGATAGTTGAACAGGTCGTGGATGGTGCGGTTGAGGTGCTTTTTGAGCGCCAGAACCGGGATATCCATGGGGCAGGCCCGCTGGCATTCGCCGCATTCCGTGCATCGGCCGGCCAGGTGCATGGCGTGGACCACCTGGAACATCAGCTTTTCCGTCACCGAGTCTTCCTGGGACAGCCAGTGGGGCTCGCGACTCTGGGCGATGCAGTGGTCGCGGCACACGCACATCGGGCAGGCGTTGCGGCAGGCGTAGCAGCGGATGCAGCGGTCCATGTGGTAGCGCCAGAAGGCCATGCGCTCGGGCACGCTCATGGCGTCCAGGGCGGCCAGGTCGGCGTCGGCGGCCGGCGCGGCCTGGACCTGGGGAGCCGGGTCGCCGACAAAGGCGTCGGCCAGCACCGCGTTGGGGAACTGGCAGCGCAGGCATTTGTCGGCGGCCACCTCGGCCAGGGGCATGGACACGGCCTTGCCGGCGGCGGTGACGGTGACGGTCTTGCCGTCCACGGTCACCTTTTCGGCGTTGCCGGCGCTTAAGCCGGCGGCGGCCAGCTTGGCCCGGACCTTGGCGATGTCCACCACGCCGTCGCAGCCGGCGGAGAAGATCACGACATTGTCGCGGTCAATGAGTTTTTCCTGAAGCAGTTCGACCACCGAGCGGGAGTCGCAGCCCTTGACCACCACGCCGACCTTCTTGCCGGCAAAGCTCGGCAGGTAGACGGCCGGGTTGTGGACGTTGAGCGCCCCCCACTCCAGCTTGTCCACGTCGGCCTCGCCGCGGATGAAAAGCGGCGTGTTGTGCAGGGCGTCGTAGCCTTTCTGCCAACCGATGACGCATTCAAGGCCGGGCAAAGCCTCCTTGATGCGGGTTTTGAGAGCGTCAAGCCGCGACACGGTTGCCTCCTTGGATGGCCGAAGCGACCTTGGCCAGCAGTTCCGGGGACACGTTTTCGTGGCGCGTCGCCGGTCCCAGGGCGTGAATCTGTTCGGTGAACACCGTCACCACCTTCTGCCAGCGCTGGCCTTCCGAGGCCGAGACCCAGGTGTAATCGAACCGGGCCGGGTCGATGCCCAGGATGGGCAGGAAGCGCTTGAGGACTTCCAGACGACGGCGGGCGTAGAAGTTGCCCTCGGCGTAGTGGCAGTCGCGCGGGTGGCAGCCGGAGACGAGGACGCCGTCGGCGCCGTTAATGAGCGTTTTGGCGATGAACAGGGGATCGATGCGCCCGGAGCAGGGCACGCGGATGATCCGCAGGTCCGTGGGCTGATTGAATCGCCCAACGCCTGCCGTGTCCGCGCCGCCGTAGGAGCACCAGTTGCACAGGAATCCGACGATCCGCAGTTCCTTGCCGGTCAGGACTGGCATAAGGCGTTGACCTCCGCGAGGATTTGGTTGTCCGTGAAGTGCGACAGCTGGATGGCCCCCTGGGGGCAGGTGGAGGTGCAGATGCCGCAGCCCTGGCAGACGGTCTCGATGACTTCGGCCTTTTTCTGGCCCCGGAATTCGACTTCCTTGATGGCCTTGAACGGGCAGGTCATGATGCACTTGCCGCAGCCCACGCAGCGCTTGATGTCCACGCGGCTGATCTGCGGGTCGCTTTCCAGCATATCCTTGGAGAACAGGGCCAAAACCTTGGCGGCGGCGGCGCTGCCCTGGCCCACGGACTGGGGAATGTCCTTGGGGCCCTGGCAGGAGCCGGCCAGATAGACGCCGGCGGTGTTGGTCTCCACGGGCTTGAGCTTGGGATGGCTTTCCATGAAAAAGCCGTATTTATCGTAGGAGATGCGCAGCTTTTCGGCCAGCTGGGGCGCGCCCTTGGCCGCTTCCGCGCCGGCGGCCAGAACCACCAGATCGGCTTCGATCTCGACCTGGGTGCCGGCCAACGTGTCGGCCCCGCGCACGATCATCTTGTCGCCCTTGGGGTAGACCATGGCCACGCGGCCCCGGATGTAGCGCGCGCCGTACTCTTCCATGGCCCGGCGGGTGAACTCGTCGTACATTTTCCCGGGGGACCGGATATCCATGTAGAAGACGTAGGACTGGGAATCCGGGATGTGGTCCTTGGTCAGGATGGTCTGCTTGGCCGTGTACATGCAGCAAAAGCCCGAGCAGTACGGCCGGTCAAGGGACTTGTCGCGCGAACCCACGCACTGGATGAAGACGATGTTTTTCGGTTCCTTGCCGTCCGAGGGCCGCTTGATGTGGCCGCCGGTGGGGCCGGAGGCCGACAGCAGACGCTCGTACTGCAGGCCCGTGATGACGTCGGGGTAGCGCCCGCCGCCGTACTCGGTCACCTTGGAGATGTCGAAGAGGTCGTAGCCGGTGGCGGCCACGATGGCCCCGACGTCCTCGGTGACGATCTCATCGGTCATGTCGTACTTGATGGCCCCGGTCGGGCAGACCTTGGCGCACACGCCGCACTTGCCCTTGACGAACTGGCGGCAGGTGGTGGGGTCGATGACCGCTTTTTTCGGGATGGCCTGGGGGAAGGGAATGTTGATGGAGGTGCAGGGGCCGATCTTTTCGTTGAAGGCGTCCGGGTTTTTCTTGCTCGGACACTTCTCCATGCAGGCCCCGCAGCCGGTGCACAGTTCCCAATCGACGTAGGTGGCGCGTTTTTTGACCTGCACCTGGAAGTTGCCCACGTAGCCGCCGATGGAATCGACTTCGGAGTAGGCGTGGAGCGTGATGTTGGGGTGCTGGGCCACGTCGACCATCTTGGGCCCCAGGATGCAGCTCGAACAGTCGACCGTGGGGAAGGTCTTGTCGAGCTTGGCCATCTTGCCGCCGATGGAGGACTCGCGTTCGACCAGGACGACCTCAAGGCCGCCGTCGGCGCAGTCCAGGGCGGCCTGGATGCCGGCCACGCCGCCGCCGATGACCATGACGCGCTTGTTGACCGAGAACTTGCTGGGGATCAGCGGCGCGTCGCGGCGCAGCTTTTCCACGGCGATGCGCACCAGATCCACGGACTTGTTGGTATTGGCCTCGCGGTCCCGGCCGATCCAGGAGACGTGCTCGCGGATGTTGGCCATTTCGAACATGAAGCGGTTGAGCCCCGCCCGTTCGACGGCCCGGCGGAAAGTGGGCTCGTGCATGCGCGGGGTGCAGGAAGCCACCACCACGCCGGTAAGGTTTTTGTCTTTGATGGCCTGGATGATGCCGTCCTGGCCGGGTTCCGAGCAGGCGTACATGGTGTCCGTGGCGTAGACGACCTCGGGAAAATCCAGGGACGCCTTGGCCACGGTCGCGGTGTCCACCGTGCCTTCGATGTTGCTGCCGCAGTGGCAGACGAAAACGCCAATTCGCATTGCCTATGCTCCCTCGCTGTTAGTCCGCGACCGCAAGGGCCTTGGAAAGGACGGGCCTGGGGTCCACGCAAAGCTTGCTAAACCCGATTTCCTCGTCCGCGATGTTCAGGGCCACGGCCATGAGCTGGGTGAAGTAAGGGACCGGCATCCGGAAGTTGGTGCCGCCGGCGCGGTTGACCTGGCCCTGGCGCAGATCCAGGTTCATCTGGCACAGGGGGCAGGCCACGGCGACCATGTCCGCGCCGACGCCGACGGCGGCGTCGAGCAGCTTGCCGGAGAGCTTGGCCACGACGTCGGGCCGGGGGATGCCGTAGGAGGCCCCGCAGCACTCGACTTTGAGCGGAAAGGGCACGACCTCGGCGCCCATGGCGGCCAGGATGTTGTCCATGGCCATGGGGTTCTCGCAGTCGTCAAAGGCCATGAGCTCGGGCGGCCGGTTCATGATGCAGCCGTAGTAGCAGGCCACCTTGAGGCCCTTTAAGGGCGTGCGGACGGCCGATTTCACGGTGTCCAGGCCGACCATCTCGGTCAGGGCCTGAAGCACGGACACGGCGTTGACGCCGCCGGCGTAGGGATCGTCCAGGAGCTTGTCGACTTTGGCCTTAAACGGCGCGGCCTCGCAGCGGTGGTTGGCCGTGCGCAGGTTGGTCAGGCAGCTCGGGCAGGGCGTGGCCGCGGCCTTAAGGCCCATGTCGGACACGAGCTGCAGGTTGCGGGCGGCCAGGGCGGCGGACAGCACATGGTCCTTGGTGTGGGCCGGAGACGAGCCGCAGCAGCTCCAGTCCGGGATGTCCACCAGGGACAGCCCCAGGGCGGCGCACACCGCCCGGGTGGAGGTGTCGTACTCCTTGGACGTGCCCAGGCCAGAGCAGCCCGGGTAGTAGGCGATGGCTTCGCTCATGAGTTGGACTCCCTCTCGAAACGCTCAAAAATCCGGGCCACGTGTTCCTTGCCCTGGATGTCGTGGGGCTTGAACGCGAGTTTGCCCTTGGGCAGGATCTTGGGGCCGAGGTCCATGTCGGTCCAGAACCGGCCGGTCTTGGTGACGTAGTTGATCAAAAGCCCGAGTTCGAAAACCCGGCCGTGGGCGCGCACGGAATCCAGGAAGCTGTCCCAGAACGTCTTGACCTGGGGCACGGCGGCCAGGCCCTCGCGGCGGGCCATGTGGCGCAGCACGTCCATGACGCAGGCGACGTCGATCATGTTGGGGCAGCGGGTGGTGCAGGATTCGCAGGTGGCGCACAACCAGATGGACTTGCTGGAGAGCACGGTCTTTTTCTGGCCGGCCTGGACGAGGCGCATGATCTGGCTGACGGGGATGTCGTAGGCAAAGGTGTACGGACAGCCGGCCGTGCAGTTCCCGCACTGGTAGCACAGGCTGACGTTCTGACCGGACTCCTCCTCCACCCTGTGAACGAAATCCTCGTCATAATCGCGGGTGAGATTGATGATGTTCATTCGATCCTATCCGGTTGACGTGAAAGGTGACGACACTATCGCAAGCGGAGCGCCCAGACGCCCAGACCCCCCCGGCGGGCACGACGACCGCAGTCCGGGGTGGATAGCACGGCGGTCAGGTGTTTGCCACCCCGGACCGGGCGTCGAGCCTGGAGGAAAAAACCGAGTGTATTCGCGTGGTTATGCCAAAGCTCCAGAATTTTGGCATAGTGACCTTGTGCCAGTTTGGTACAAGGTCGGAAAATTTCGACCGTCAGAGGCCGCATTTTCGGTCCGTTCGGACGCATTTTCGGCCTGAAAATACGTCCTCTAAAAGGCATGGCCGGGTCGCTGCCACGGCCATGGGCCATGCCGGATTGCCGTTATCGTCGTTTGCCGCGTGACGTCGCCGCCCGGGAAATCCCCTGGCCCGCTCGTCAAGAGGGGGGCCCGAAGGCCCCCCTTTCGCGTCCCGCGTTCCTGGTTGTTACAGGGCGGCGGTGTAGATGTCGGTCACGTCCTTGTCGGTCGGGCAGCGGGGGTTGGTGAAGCCGCAGGCGTCCTTCTGGGCGTTGCCGGTCATGGTCGGGATGTCGGAGGCCTTGACGTCCTTGCCGTACTTCTTGCCCAGGGCGATGAGGCCGGCCGGGATGCCGACGTCGGCGGACAGCTGACGGATGGCCTTGAGCGCCAGTTCGGCGGCGTCGC
>ALAO01000333.1 GCA_000307955.1 Solidesulfovibrio magneticus str. Maddingley MBC34
CCCGCATCAACCTGGGCATCCGCCGCCGGCTGGCCCCGCTGCTGCAAAAAAACCGCCGCAAGATGGAGCTGATCAACTTCCTGCTCTTTTCCTTTCCCGGCTCGCCCATCCTCTATTACGGCGACGAACTGGGCATGGGCGACAACTACCACCTGGGCGACCGCAACGGCGTGCGCACCCCCATGCAGTGGAGCCCCGACCGCAACGCCGGTTTTTCAAGGGCCAACCCCCAATCGCTCTTTCTGCCGGTCATCATTGACCCCGAGTACCACTACGAGGTGGTCAACGCCGAGACCGCCGAGCGCAACCCCTCCTCCTTCCTGTGGTGGATGCGCCGGCTCATTGCCGTCTACAAGACCCTGCCGGCCCTGGGCGCGGGCACGCTGACCTTCATCCATACCGGCAACCCCAAGGTGCTGGGCTTTTTGCGAACCCATGGGGAAGCCCGGCTGCTGGCCGTGGCCAATCTGTCCCGCCATGCCCAGGCGGCGCAGCTCGATCTGGGCGAACTGGCCGGCTTCACGCCGGTGGAGGTGTTCGGCCGCACCCGCTTTCCAGCCATCCGCCAGGAACCCTACGCCCTGACCCTGGGCCCCCACGACCACTTCTGGCTGCAGCTCGAAAGCGGACCGGCCGCGCCCGCGGCCTCGGGGCTGCAGGTCAGCCTGCCCCTGACCGTGGACCCGGAAAACGGCCTCCATCAGCCGGGAAACGCCACGGTGCTGGAGTCGGCCCTCCTGCCCGCCGCCCTGGCCCGGACGGCCCCAAGGGGCAGCCAGCCAGCGGCCTTTCACCAACTGCGCATCCTGGACGGACTGGCGCTGAAAACCCAGGAACCCGGAGCCACCCTGTTTCTTGTCGAAGACGTCCAGGCGCAAAGCCCCCCGGGCCTGCACCAATTGCTGGTGTCCGTGGTGGGGGAAAGACAGGCGGAAGCGTTTTCGGCCCAGATGCCGGGGGCGGTCCTGGCCCGGCTCGACGGCCGGGGCGGCCAGGCCATCCTGGTGGACGGTTTTGACGATCCCGAAGCGGTGGCCGGACTGGCCGTGCTTTTGGGATCAAGCCGCAAACACCACGGCCAGGACGCCCGGTTTCTGGTCCAGCCCCACGCCCCCAAGAGCCGGCTTGGCCCGCTGGCCCAGCCGCCGAGCCAGATACGCCGCATCCGGGCCACGCCGCACACCGTGTCCTATTCCCTGGACAACGCGGCCTTCCTCAAGGTTTATCGCCATCCCGAGGAAGGCAAGCACCCCGAACCGGAGCTGCTCACGCTGCTGCACGCGGCCGGTTTCCCGGGCGTGCCGCGTCTGCTGGCCAGCCTGGCCTACCAGCCGCCAAGCGGGGAAGACATGGTCCTGGCGGTCGCCATGGAGTATGTGCAAAACGCCGAAAAAGGCAGGGCTTTCGTCCTGGACGGCGTCGAACGCTACCTGGAGCAGGTGCTGGCCTCGGGGGCCACGCCGCTTCCCCCGCTGCCCGCCGATTACTTCACCCCGCCGCCCTTGTCGGAGGACCAGCGCGATCTGATCGGCGCCTACACCCTGGAGTTTTTCCGCCGCCTGGGCCAGCGCACGGCGGCATTCCACAAGATCATGGCCGGCATCGCCCGGCCGGCCTTTGTCCCGGAACCGGAAACCCAAAGCTCGCTGCGCTCCCTGTACCAGTCCATGCGCAACCTGACCAACCGGGCCGCCGAGACCCTGGACGCGGCCGCGCCGGCCCGGCCCCTGCCCACGGGCTTGCTGCTGCGGCACTTTGCCAAACTGTTGACCATGGAGCCGCAGGGACAGCGCATCCGGCTGCACGGCGACTTCCGGCTCGACAACATCCTCCATCTCGGCAAGGACTTCATGCTGGTGGACTTCGACGGCGACGTGCGCGCGCCGGTGGGCGAGCGGTCGCTGAAACGCTCGGCCCTGCGCGACGTGGCCGGCATGATCGCCTCCATCGGCCTGACCGCCGAGCAGGCCCTGCGCCGGCATCTCGAACGCAATCCGGCCGACCGGGCCGCCTTGCCGCCGTGGCTTTCCTTATGGCGTCGCACCAGCCTGCTCACCTACCTGAACGCGTATCTGGAGGCGGCCGGCGGCCAGCCCTTCCTGCCCGCCGATCTCGCCATGGCCCGTCGCCTGCTGCTGGTGTTCCTGCTGGAGCACAGCCTGCAAGCCCTCATCCGGGCGCTGGAGGAAAAACCCGAGGACGTCCTCATCCTGCTCGACACCATGGACTTCATCCTGGCGCGGTTTGCCTAGGGGCGACTTCGGTCAGCACCCAGCAGCGCAACACCTCGGCCACGCTCCAGGCCTGGGCAATGCAGCCCCGGGCCAGATAGGGCGGCTCGGCGTCGAACACTTCGCTGATGGAGCCGACGCAGGCGGCGTCCAGATTGTCCATAAGCCCGGCGAGGAATCCCCGGGCCTCGGCCTGCCGGCCCGGATGCAGCTTGAGCCAGGCTTCCACGTAGGGGCCGATGAGCCAAGCCCAGACCGTGCCCTGATGGTAGGCGGCGTCCCGGGAACGCAGATCGCCGTAGTACCGGGCTTTGTAGTCCGGATGCCCGGGAGCCAGGGAGCGCAGCCCCACGGGCGTGAGCAGCTCCCGGGTCACCACCGCCATGACTGACGGCCAGCGGGACTCCTCCAAAACGGGATGATCCAGGGAAATGGCCAGCACCTGGTTGGGACGGCAGGCCGCGTCGTCGCCGCCGTCCTCGCCGTCCACCACATCGTAGAGATAGCCTCCCGGCGCGAACCAGAAGCGGGCGTTAAACGACTCCCGCACCTGCTCGGCCCGCCGGCCGATGTCCTCGGCGGCGGCGGTCTCGCCGGCTTGCCCCAGCCAGCCTTCGAGCAGGCGCAGGGCGTTGTGCCACAGGGCGTTTATTTCCACGGCTTTGCCGCGCCTGGGCGTCACCACCCAGTCGTCCACCTTGGCGTCCATCCAGGTCAGTTGGTAACCCGGCGCGCCCTGGCGCAGCAGGCCGTCGGCCGGGTCGACGGCGATGCCGAACTCCGTGCCCCGCAGATGGTGTTCGACGATGCTGCGAAACTTGGGGAGCAACAACCGCAAGGTGGCCTGGTCGTTGGTCGCGCCCAGGTAGCGGTTGAAGGCGTGGAAAAACCACAAGGTCGCGTCGGCGGTATGATACAGGCCGCCGACCTCGCCTTCGGGAAACATGTTGGGGATAAGGCCGTTTCGGATGTATTCGGCGAAGGTCCGCAAGATCCAGCCGGCTTCGTTTAGGCGCCCGGTGAGCAAGGTCAGCCCTTCGAGGCTGATCATCGTATCGCGGCCCCAGTCGGTGAACCAGTGGTAGCCGGCGATGATGGTGCGCACATCGTCGCCGACGGCCTTGGCCCGCACGGCGGCCTGGACGCGCCCGACCGGCGTGATCAGAAACTGGTCCGCCGCCAGGACCAGTTGGGCGGCCGGCCCGCCGCGCAAGGCCGGTGCGGCCTGGCGCAGCAACATCGCCCGGCGTTCGGCCTCGGCCCGGCGGGCCGCTTCCGGGGACTGGGCCAAAATGGCTTCCCAGCATTCCGTCGAGGCCACCAAAGTGGTCTCCTGGCCCACGGTCAGATCGGTGCGGAAATAGCCGGGACTCCACAGCGATCCCTTCCAGGCGTAGCCCCGGTCGCGTTCCGTGCGGTAGGGGATGGTGGCCGTCACCTTGCCGTCAACGGTGAAGGCGGTGGCTGGTCCGTGGAGCTGCAGGCGCAGGACCGGGTACTGCGCTTCCCCGGTGATCTCGAACTGGTCCTCAAAGACCGAGAGCCGGTAGCAGGCGGCGGCAAGGGGGCCAACCAGGGCGTCGTGGGAACGAAACTGCAGGGCCGGCCGGAGGTTGAGGCGCAGCACGCCCTCGCCGCGCAGCAGCCGGTAGGTCACATGGACGGTATTTTGCTGATAGGGCATGAGCAGGCGCTTTTCCAGGACAAAGCCGTCGATGTCGTAGCGCCAGACCGGCAGGCCGTGCTCCAGGTGAAAATCCGCCAAGGGATGCACGTTGTCCGGGGCCACGCCGGCCAGTTCTTCCGCGCCGGTGTAGACCACCCGCCGATTGGGCAGGCGCAGGCGCTCGGACAGGCCGTTGACCATCATCACCCGGCCCAGGGGATTATGCAGGGCCGCCGCCAGCAGGCCGTGGTAGCGCCGGGTGATGGTCCCGGTCACGGTGCCCGAGGCGTAGCCGCCAAGGCCGTTGGTGACCAGCCATTCCCGCAGCAGATGCGGGTCCTGGCCGGAGTCGCGTTCCGCCTGGCCGGGTGCGGGCGTGTTGGCGTCAGGCATGGCTGGGTTTCTCCTTTGGGACCGGCCCCAAGGCCACGGCGGTCTGGCCCGGAATGCGCCAACCGTCCTTGCCCTCAAGGGGCGGCGTCCCGGTTCCGCCGTAGCGCGGGTTCTCGCTCGACCACAAAAGCCGCCACGCCTGGCCGGCCGGCGGGGCCAGGAGCGGCTCAGGAACCGAGGTCAGGCGTAAATCCCGCCCGAGATTGACCAACAGCAGCCGGTCGTCGCCGCCCTGGCCAAAAAACCGCAGGAGCAGGCAGTCCTCGGCCAGCGCCGAGCCGTCCAGGCCGCCGCGTTTCTGGACGCCAAAGACCGCGTCGTCGCGGCGCAGACGCAGCAAATCCTTGTGCAGATCATAGATCGGGCGATGGCTCAGGCGTTCGCGCAGATCAAGCTTGCAGCGGGCAAAGACAGCCGGATCGCCGGGGTCCGGGGCATAGGCCCGCATCTCCCGGGTGGCCAGGCTGGGGAATTGGCGCAGGAACATGGCCCGCCCCTTGCGAACCAGCCCGGCCAGCTCCGGTTCGTGGTCGGAAAAGAAGTGAAACGGGGCCGAAGCGCCGAATTCCTGGCCCTGAAAGAGCATGGGCGTCCCCGGGGCCAGGAGCAGCAGCGCGGTCATGGCCCGCAGCCGGCCGGGACAGGTCAAAAACGCCAGACGTTCGCCGCGCCCGGAATTGGCGATCTGGTCGTGATTTTGAAGGTACAGGACAAACCGGGCCGGCGGCAGGTCCAGGCAGGGCGTGCCGCGACGCTGTTTCTGCCAGCCGTAGTGCTGTCCCTGATAGAGATAGCCGTACTTGAGCATGGACAGCAATTCCTGGGCCGTGCCCGCATAATCCGAATAATAGGCCTCGCGGCGTCCGGTCAGGGCGACCGTGGCGGCGTGGTGGAAGTCGTCGTTCCACAGGCCGTCCAGGCCGTTGCCGCCATCTGCGGCCGGCCGGGCCAGATTGGCGTCCTGGGGTTCGTTTTCCGCCACGAGGATGGTCTTGCGCCCGCCGGCCGCCTGGCGCACCTGTCTGGCGATGGCGGTGACGATATATTCCGGCGAATCGTCGAAGATCTGCTGGGTGGCGTCCAGGCGCAGGCCGTCGAGGTGGTGCTCCGCGATCCAAAAGGCGGCGTTGGCCAGGAAAAATTCCCGCACCGGCCCGGAGTGCGGACCGTCGAAATTGAGGGCCTGCCCCCATTCGTTGGCATACTTGTCGGTGAAATACGCCTCCGAGAACTGGCCGAGATAATTCCCGCTTGGTCCCAGATGGTTGTAGACCACATCCAGGATCACCCCCAGGCCGCGGGCATGGGCCTCGTCCACGAAACGACGCATGTCGTCCGGCTCGCCGTAGAGGGCAACCGGCGCGAAAAGACCGACCCCGTCGTAGCCCCAACCAAAACGCCCGGGAAAATCCGCCACCGGCATGAGTTCGATGACCGTGACGCCGCAGGCCGCCAGTTCGGCCAGCTCACGCCGGGCCGCGTCCCAATCGCCTTCCTGGGTGAACGTGCCGATGTGCATCTCATAAATGACCTGACCCTCGATGCCGACCCCGGGCCATAGGGCATCACGCCAGGGAAAGGCGGCTGGGTCCACCACCTGGGACGGTCCATGGGGACCGTCCGGCTGAAAACGCGAGACCGGGTCGGGGAAGGTGTCCTGGCCGCCGAGACGGAAGCGATAGCGCAGGCCGGCGCAGGCCTGGGGGACCAGGACGGCGTGATAGCCGTCGGCTTGCGGTTCCATGGGGATGTCCCGCGGCGCGCCCGGACCGGACTCCAGGACCACGGCAACCGAGGAATGCCGGGGAGCCCAGAGACGAAAATGGACCCCGCCGTCGGGCAGGATTTCGGCCCCGACAGGGAAACGACGCAGCGGCATGGCGTTCATGTACAAGCTCGTTGGCTGGACAAGGAGCCCCGCAACGCCACAGGGCGAACGGGCGACTTCTCAGGACTTGATCTATTGTTACAGCCCATGGCTGCAAAGCGTCAATGCAGATTTTGGACGCTTCAGGACAATAGCCGGCAACGCCCGCCAAGCCTCCTGAAACATATGACGAAAAGATCTCAACAAACAGCTGCAAAACCGCAAACATCAACGACAAATCAAGCGACAACCTTCCTTGTCGACGCCTCGCCGTCGCCAAATCGAGGTCATATATAACCATCGGTGACATATGACCGCAGCCCCTTGTCTGGCCAAGGGCAACATCCTGGGCCTATTTTTCAACAAACAAACAATATCATGTCGTTACACAGAGAAAGTCGGTCTACGCCATAATGGCTCGGAACGTGCAAAAAGGCTGCTGTTCCCCGCGAACACCACCCTCGTCCACGGGATGTTTGACTCCTGGCCTAAACCCTTCCGACCTGCGACCTCAAACATCCAACACCTCCGCTCGAACCTGCGGCCAGGCAACGAAGCCGGCCAAACCTCAAAGACAGGCTCTCCAGCCGCACATTGTAACCGAGGAGTCAACCATGTCTGTTGCATCGAAAACATTTATCATTGCCCTGACCTTGTCTCTCATCCTGACGGCCGCCTCGGCCCTGGCGCAAGCGCCGCCGGTCGTCGGCACCATCGGCATCACCAGCGAGGAGGTCAAAACCCTCGCCAAGGGCTGGAGCATCAAGAAGGACATCCTCAACAAGGACGTTTACAACGACGCCAATGAAAAGGTCGGCGTCGTGGAGGACATCGTCGTGACGCCCGACAAGGCCCTGTCCTACGCCATCGTCGGCACCGGCGGCTTCCTTGGCATGGCCAAGCACGACGTCGTCATTCCGATCAATCAACTCAAGATGAAGTCTGGACGCATCAACCTGCCCGGCGCCACCAAGGAATCGGTCAAGGCCATGCCCGAATTCAAGTACGCCGACTAACCAACTCACCCGACGCCCCTGGACACGACGTCCGGGGGCGTTTCTCGCGGCATTCCAGCGACGCACGAAGCTGATGCGGCAGAGTGATGCCGCCTGAGTACAGCCAACACTCGCCACGCCTTCCAGACGAGACTGTCCGGCCATGGAGTCGCCGGCCCATGAGACCGCAACGCAGACGAACACTGCATAAACGATGGAGAAACATTATGACCATGCGCATGATCTTAACAATCGCCGCTTTGCTGTGTCTTTGTTCACCACTGCTGCCTGGCTTGACAGCCCAGGCCCAGGCCCGACGGCACGAAACCACTGTTGGTCAGGAAGTGCACACGCCGCAAACCACAACCGTCAGGAGCTTCGTCAGAACCGACACGCAACAGGAATACTACGTCGACAGCCGCGGCGGCCTGCACCAGGTGACGCGCCAAGTGACGCAGCCCACGGGTTTAAGCGGCATCCTCTACTATATCGAGGATGACGACCGACCCTATTCCCTTGATGAGAACCGGCGACTCTACACCCGCGACCAATCCGGTCGGATCTATTACCTGGAGGACGTCCGACAAGGCCGGACGATTGAATCCCGGGTCATTGTCCAGAACCCCATTCCCTACAGGGACATGACGCCGACGTATTCCCAAGAATCCTGCGCGCATCAGTATGAGAAGTGCCTGTACGGCTGCCAAGGCCTGTCTCGTCGGGAAGCCTATACGCGACCGACCTGCATCAACAATTGCGAAATCATCAGGAACGGGTGCAACGGACGCTAGGGCATCGTCAGAAAATTCGAGTACTGCGACAAGAGAACCAACAACGCCTGCCTGCTGCAAACCTTTGCCTTAACAGCGTGTTGAAAACTCCGCCAAGTGACCGAGAATCCAGCCATCGGACGGATG
>ALAO01000334.1 GCA_000307955.1 Solidesulfovibrio magneticus str. Maddingley MBC34
GGCCGCCGGAGGCCTCTTTACCCTCTCTTCTCCCCGTGACGCCGCACGGCATAGCCGTAGGGCTGGGGCCAGTCGGGCGTAGCGCCCAGGGTTTGGGCGGCGTGCAGGGCCCAGTAGGGGTCGCGGAGCATGGCCCGGGCGAGCTGCACCAGATCGGCCTGGCCCGAGGCGACGACGGCTTCGGCCTGGGCCGGTTCGGTGATGAGCCCCACGGCGCTGGTCAGGATGCCCGCGCGCTCCCGGACGGCGGCGGCAAAGGGGATCTGATAGCCCGGGGCGACGGGGATGACGGCGTCGGGAACCAGCGCGCCGGTGCTGACGTCGATGAGGTCCACGCCCCGGGCGGCCAGTTCCCGGGACAGGGCGACCGACTGCTCCAGATCCCAGCCGCCTTCCTTCCAATCCGTGGCCGAAATGCGCGTGAAAAGCGGCATTCCGCCGGGGATGACTTCGCGGATGGCCGAGGCCGTTTCCAGGGTCAGACGCATGCGGCCGGACAGGTCCCCGCCGTAGGCGTCGTCGCGGACGTTGCTTAGGGGCGAGAGGAACTGGTGCAGGAGATAGCCGTGGGCGGCGTGGAGCTCGACCACGGCGAATCCGGCGGCCACGGCCCGGCGGGCGGCCTGGACAAAGGCCTCCTTGACGGCCTCGATGCCGGCCGCGTCCAGGGCCTGGGGCGCGGGCTCGTCCGGGGCGAAGGGCAGGGGGCTTGGGGCCTGGCAGGGCCAGCCGCCGTCATTTTGCGACACGATCTTGGCCCCGCCGGCCCAGGGCGGCAGACAACTCGCCTTGCGCCCGGCGTGGGCCAGCTGGATGCCGGGCACGGCCCCCATGCGGCGGATAAAGGCCGCTATGGGGGCCAGGGCGGCGGTGTGGGCGTCGCTCCAAAGGCCCATGTCACCTGGAGAGATGCGGCCTTCGGGCGTCACCGCCGTGGCTTCGACGAAAACCAGGCCCGCGCCGCCGGCGGCCCGGCTGCCGAGATGCACGAGATGCCAGTCGTTGGCCAGGCCGTCGCGGCTGCTGTACTGGCACATGGGCGAAACCACGACGCGGTTGCGAAGCGTCACGTCACGGATGGTCAAGGGCGTGAAAAGCCGCGGCGTTTGGCTGGTCATGAATCCTCCCGGCCGGGAAAACCGCCTCCCGGCGTATCCGTCCTGGTGCTACGGTCCTGAAAAAGCTCCCGCATTGGCCTGACAGGCCCCGGAACATCCATTTTCCAGCGAGCTGCCGTATTTCTCAGGAACATCGTGGACGGCGTTGTTTTGGTTTGTCGCGCAAGCAAATGCATAGGGCGCACGTATCCGTAAAGCCGGTCGGCTCCACGGGATGCCTCGGCCATAGCACGAAACGCGACGGGCGCAAACGGCAGAGGAGGAAGAGCGGACGATCTCGTGTCACGTCCTGGAGAAGCACGGCGGACGTTTCGCGGACAACCGCCTAACCCATCCGGTAATCGTCAAAAAAGACTACCGTATTTTGAGGGGCGCGACATTAGCCAGGCTTTCGCAGCACCGCGCCGTAGAAGGTCTCGCCAAGGATGGGGTCCGGGGCGGCCGAGGCCTCGACGTCGAGGATCAGGTCGTGGTGGCGGCTGCCCAGGCGGTCGATGGCCTTTTCGTTCTCGGCCGGGTTGATGGTGCAGGTGACGTAGACCAGACGTCCCCCGGGGGCGAGGTTGGCGTAGGCGGCCTCCAGCATGGCCCCTTGCAGGCGGGTGAGGCCGGCCAAGTCCTCGGGCTGGCGACGCCATTTGGCGTCGGGGCGGCGCGAGAGCACGCCCAGGCCGGAGCAGGGCGCGTCCAGGAGGATGGTTCCGACCGGAGCGCCCAGGGCCATTTTGGTGGCCGAGGCGCGAAAGGCCGCAATGGGCGGCAGGCCCAGGCGGGCGGCCTCGCGGGGCAGGCCGGCCAGGCGCGCGGCGTGCATGTCGGCGGCGATCACGCGCTTGCCGGCTTCGGCGATGAGCAGCGTCTTGCCGCCGCGCCCGGCGCAGGCGTCAAAGACCGGCTCCGGCCACTCGGGCAGGTCCAGGCGGTAGAGCACGTCCTGGGCGGCGGCGGACTGGCGCGACAGCGCGCCGGAGGCCAGCAGTTCGGGCAAATTGAGGCCGGCGGCGGCGAAGTCTGTGCCGGTGGGCACGGCAATGGTCGGGAAAACGGCGTACAGCGCGCCGGGCAGGGCGGCCAGGGCGTCGAACAGGGCCTGGGCCTCGGGCCGGGCGCTGTTGACCCGAAGCCCCAGGGGCGCGGGTTCGGCCTGGGCGGCCAGATGCTGGCGCGTCTCGTCCGGGCCGCAAGCGCCAAGCCACAGGGACACGATCCATTCCGGACAGGAGAAGGCGCGGCTCAAATACACGACTTCCGAAGGCCGGTCGCGGCGGTAGAAGCCCGGCTCCTCGAAAGCGCCGGGATCGGCGGCCACCCGGCGCAGCACGGCGTTGGCCATGCCGGACAGGCCCTTGCCGCCGGCCTTGCGCACGGCGGACACGGCCCAGTCCACCGAGGCGTAGGCCGGCACCTTGGCGCAGTGGAGAATCTCGTAAGCGGCCAGCCCGAGAATCCGGCGCACGGGCAGGGGCACGGCGGTCGGATTTTTCAGGAACTGGGCCAAAATGTAGTCCAGACGGCCGCACAGACGCAGATAGCCGTAGACCAGCTCCGTGGCCAACCCCCGGTCGCGGGGGTCCAGGGTGGAGTCGGCCAGGGCCACGTCCAGGGCGGCCTGGACGTCCTGTCCCGGGGATTTGGGGCTGGGCAGCACCCGGCCAAGGACGGTCAGGGCGATGCGCCGGGCCGGGGGCAACGTGCCGGGATGGGTCGGCTGGCCGGGCTGGGCAGTCTGGTCAGTCTGGGAAGACTGGCCCGGTTGGGCGGCGGGCGACGGCCGATGGGGACGCGGCGGACGAGGCCCGCGAGGCGGGCGCGGCGGGGTCATCGGGCGCCGCCGGCGGGCGCGAAACGCGGCAACCCGGGAAAGGCCTCAAAAAGGGGCGGCTTATCTTCCGCGCCGGCCAGGAAAAAGCGCAAGGCGGTCTCCAGATGGGGCAGGGCGACCTGGGTGTCCAGACAGGGGCCGTTTGGCCGGTCGTTGAGCACGCCGTAGACCGGGATGGGGTAGGTGTCCTGGATGCCGCTGGTCAGGTCGCGTTCGCAGGCCACGGCCACGATGAGCTTGGGCCGCTTTTGCACCACGATGCGCCGGGCGATGGTGCCGCCGGTGGCGATGGCGATATGGACGCCGTAGGCCTCGGACAGGGAAAGCAGGCCGTCCACCGGGCACTCGCCGCAGCGCTTGCAGTTGTTGATGTCGTAGGTGAGGCGTCTGGCGCAGCGCGAGGACTGCAGGCAGTGGGGCAAAAGCACCAGCACCTGGCCGGCGTCGTAGCGGCCGGCCCGGGCGGCCACGATCTCGTTGTTGACCTTGATGAACGAGGCCCTCACCCGGCTTTTGGAGATGTGGAACAGCCGGGCGAAAATGGTCATGAGCGGCAAAAACACCCGGGCCATGACGCCGCGCAGGTGATCGGAGCCCAGAAATGGCCGGCCCAGGGCGACGCTGGCGGCCAGGCCCAGGGTGGCCCACAGCACCAGGACAATGGCGGCCAGACAGACGAATCCGAGCAGCCACGGGGCCAGGGGGTGGATGTTGGCCAGGCCGATGGACGGCACGGCCCAGACAAAGGCCAGCACGGCGCACACGGCCAGTCCCGTGCCGCACAGCAAGCCAATGAAAAGCCGCTTTCTCGAAGGTTCGCTCCGTTCCACAATGCTCCTACTGCTGCTGAACCTACCCCCTTTTCCCCCAAATGGGGGG
>ALAO01000335.1 GCA_000307955.1 Solidesulfovibrio magneticus str. Maddingley MBC34
GGCGGCCGGGAGGGGGTAACCCCCTCCCGGACCCTCCCTGCACAGGGGTAAAGGGTCCCGGCGAGAGCCGGACTCCCCGGATTGAGCAAGTCCTTCGGTTTGCCTCCTCCCAAAGTCAAAAGCCCCCGAATCCCGCCAAGCGGGATTCGGGGGCTTGCCGTTGAAAGGGCGCGGCCGGGACAAGTGCGGCGGCGTCAGGAAAACAGGCCGGCCACGATTTGAAAAAGGTTGAGCACCGCCAGCCCGAGCTGACCGACGGAGGCGGCCGCCACGGCCGCGATGAGGCTGGCCATGATGGCGTACTCGACAGACGTCGCGCCGTCCTCGTGACGGCGGTGAAACAGCATATGCGGCATGGCTCGCCCCCTGGCTGGGGATCGCCTGTCCGGCGCAGCCGGCGGGCCGAGGGAAAGTCGGCGGCCGGACGGGCCATGAACGGCGGGCAACCCCTGGTTTGGCCTGGACGCGACCAATGGGCGGCGACGGGGCGGGACGTGGCAGGCGTCCGCGAAGGACGGCGACTGCGCGAAGGGCGGGCCTAGGTCTGGGTGGCCACGGAAAATGCCCGGCATTTTCCAGAGCGCGGCGACCTAGTTGTCCCGGCGCTTGTCCCGGCGGTAGGCGACGGCCTTTTCCTGCATGGCCAGGCGTCGGCGTTCCTCGGCGGCGGCCAGCCGGCGGCAGGCCTCTGCGGCGGCGTCGACGCCGTCCGCGCCGGCCGGCAGTTCGCAGGCGGCCAGATCCTCGGCGATCTGCTCTTCCATGCGCGCCGACTCCAGGAACATGACGTAAGCCAGGGCCAAGGCGGCCTCGTTTTCCGCCGTGCCGTCGCACAACTCGGCGATCTGCACGTGGGGCACGGTCTCCATGAGCCGGTCCACGAACATGCCCACCCATTTCTCGGTGAGCTTGGGCATAAGGCGCGGCGCGGTCTCGGCCACGATGGCCGCGGCGTCCGGCCCGAGGTCGGGCCTGGCCAGCCCCACGAAGGCGGTCAGGGCCTCGGCCCGGCCGGCGTCCTCGGTGCGGGCCACGCGGGCGAGCAGGATCTCCCGGGCTTTTTGGCCCAGAGCGTCGGCATCGGTCATGGCGCATCCTTGTCGGCGTCGGACTCCCCGGGGGGGAGCACGTCAATGACGCGCCCGGGGAGAACGTTGCCGTGTTCGCCGATGGTGCGGCCATCGGCGGCAATGTGCTTGCGGTTGTCCACGATGACGATTCCCGTTCGCTCGAGCACTTCGCGGCGGAAGGCGAATTCCTCATGCATGCGGCGGGTCTTGTACATGAACCACATCCGCACCAGATAGGACACGCACCATGCCGCCACCAGACCGGCCATGACCCACGGGGCGATGACCTCGACATGATCGCCAATGCGCAAGATCGCCTGGATAACGGCGTCCAGGTAGTACAGCGCGGCTCCTACAAGAACCATGCCCCCAAGCAAAATGATGGAGGGCAGCCCCCTGGACAAAGCGATGAGTCGGCGCAGGCGCTCGGGCATGTAGCGCATCTGCTCCTCGTCCATGGCCGGATCGCCCTTGAAAATACGGGTGAAACCCAAACCAATGATGTTGACCACGAGCATGATGGCCACCGGCGCGACGATGACGGCCACGCCGTAGGGTATCCACGGAAACTGGAATTCGATGGTTCCGTCCGGCAGCTTGGTGGATTTGATGATCCCGTAGCAGACAGCGGCGATGGTGACGGCGAACTCCACCAGAATGATCCCGATGGAGAGAAACGTCATGAGGTTCTTTTTTTCCCTGTCGGAAAACGACAGGCCCAGACTGCCCAAGGCTTCGGAGGCCTTGCCGGCGCCAGGGTTCTCGGTGCCTTCTTTATTGTCCATAGCAGATCCGCGCCGCCTTTGGTCGCGAAATCCGGCCGGCCGCGCCGCCGCCGGCCGGGCAGGTCGAGCCTGCCGTGCCGGGACGCCGGGGCGTGACGGAGACGAGGTTTCGGGGAAGGCCCGGGAGAGGACGGCCATGTGGAAAACCGGCCGCCAGCAAGCGACGCGCCTTGGACGACGTCATCAAAGGCGTCGCCCAGCGACGCCCGTAAGCGGCGACATATCCCATTCGTTTTCCGACATCCCGAGCACCTCCTGAGGTAAGGCCAAACCGGCCATAAGGCAAGCCCCATCACGCATTCCAGCCGACCGAAGCCCCGGCTTCCGGGACTTTGGGCCGGCATTGTCAGGCCCGGGCCTTTGCCGTATACAATTGGCCCGAAAGCGGCACAGCCATGGCCACGCCGGGTCGAACCTCCGAAGAAGGATCAAGGATGCCCAAGACGCTTGCGCGCCTGTTGCCGGCGGCCGTCTGCCTGCTGCCAAACCTGCTTTTTGCCGCCGCCCAGCCAGCCCCGCCGTCCGTCGCGACGAACGACCAGGACGGCGACTCTTATACCGTCCAGGTGGGCGACACCCTGGTCAGCATCGCCCGCCGGCTCGGCCTGGCCCCCCAGGCCCTGGCCAAGGCCAATGCCCTGGAGCGCCCGGACAAGATCGTCGCCGGCAACGTCCTGCGCCTGCCCGTGACGCTGCCCGAGGCGACCCAACCCGCCGCGCCGATCCAGGCCCGGCCCTCTGCGCCCGTCCAGCCGCATGCCCAAGCCCAGCCCCCGACGCCAGGCCAGGCGATGCCGCAGCCCAGGGCGCCGTCGCCGGACCAGCCCCCGGCCAAGGCCGCGGCGCCCGGCATCGTGCCGCCGCCAGCCACGGCCGAGCCGGCCCAGACCCAGGCCAACGACGCAACCGAGGATGCCGCGCAAATGGCCATCGGGACTTACGCCAACCCCACCCTCGGCTCCCTGCGCGTGACCCAAACCGCAACAGGCATCGCCGTCAGCCGGGACAACCGCACCATTCCCATGCGCCATCTGCTCTACGGCGTGTTCGACGGCGTCGATGCTTCCGGCGACATCCACGGCCTGCGTCTGCAATACAACGACGACGGCCAAGTGCGCGCCGTGCTGTACAGTTCGTCCTCGGGCAAGGACATTCCCTTTGCCCGGGTAAAGAAATAAGCGCCGACATAGGCCCGTAGCCGCGCCAAGCCAACGGTCCGACCGTTTTGGCCGCAATCGCCACGAGGAATTCCCATGCCCATGACCCTGGTGCTGTTAACGGCCAATGACGACGCCCCGATCCTGCTGCAAATGCTCGCCGCCCACGGACGCGACATGGACCTGCGCCATGTCGTTGACCTGACCAGCCTTCGCGCCCTGCTGCCGACCCTTGGCTCCAAGGCGCGCCTGCTTTCCTATCTCTCAAGCGTCATCGTGCCGGCCAACCACCTCAATGCCTTCGCGCTCGGGGCCTACAACATCCACCCCGGCTCGCCGGCCTATCCCGGCGTCGCCCCCGAGGCCTGGGCCGCCTACGAACAGGCCGCCGCTTTTGGCGTGACCCTGCACGTCATGGAACCGGTGGTGGACTCCGGGACCATCATCGACGCCGTAGTGCTGCCCGTGCCCGGTCCCAAGGCCCGTCCGACAATGGCCCAGGCGGCCCGCCAGGCCCTGCCCATGCTCCTGTTGCGCCAAGCCTCCGCCCTGACCCGCGAGGAACCGCTTGCCCCGGCCAAAAACCTGACCTGGAGCGGAACGCGACGCACGGTGAGCGATTACGAACGCATGTGTCGTTTCGGGGCGGACATCAGCCAAGAGGAAATGGAGCGACGGCTGGTGAGCTTCGGCCCTCCCGGGCCAGTGCAATTTTCCCTGGACCTCCACGGCCGCACCTTCATTCTGGAAACGCCGGGCGGCATCATGGGGCATCTTGATCCGCCGCAGCCCGGCCACGTGCTGGGCTGGGTCTGCGACACCGCCGCCAAGGGGGGCTCCTTGGAGGTCAAGCTGACCGTGGACGGCCAGGAATTTCTCATCCAGGCCGGCGAATACCGGCCCGACGTGGCCGCCGCCGGTTTCGGTGACGGCTATTCCGGATTTGTCTGGGAAGCGCCGGCGCATTTCCGTGACGGCCGCCCCCACCGCGTCGAGGCCGTCTGCAAAGGCCAACCCCTGCCGGGCAGCCCGAGGCTGGTCACCTTTGCCCGGCTGGAGACGCCGGCCGGCTAACCGCCGTCCAATGCCCCTTCACCCCTTTTCTCCAGACGGGGGG
>ALAO01000336.1 GCA_000307955.1 Solidesulfovibrio magneticus str. Maddingley MBC34
GGTTTCCAAAGGGGGTCACCCCCTTTGGCCGCCGGAGGCACTCTTCCTCTTCTCTCCCCTTCTCTCCCCTACTGCCGGGCCGCCGCCGTCAGCACGCCCGCGCCGACCATGACGCCGCCGCCGGCGACCTTGAGACGGCGCATGAAGCGCGGGTCCTGGATGCGGCTGCCGGCCGTGCCGGCGAGGTAGCTGAAAAGGCTCACGTTTATGGCCGAGAGCAGGCAGAAGGTCGCGCCCAAAAGCAGCAGTTGCGGCCCAGCCGGGGCGTCGTGGCTGATAAACTGGGGCAAAAAGGCCACGAAAAAGAGGATGGGCTTGGGATTGACCGAGGTGACGGCCAGGGCGTGGAGGAATTTCTTGCGGCCGCTGACGATGTTGAGCTTGGGCGTGGCCGTGGCACCGGAGCGGATCATGCACACGCCGAGATAGAGGAGATAGAGCGCGCCGCAGTATTTGAGGATGGCAAAGGCCTGGGCCGAGGCGGCCAGCACCGCGCCGAGTCCGGCCACGGAGCAGGTGAGCGCCACGGCGTCGCCGAGCACCACGCCGGCCACCAGCGGCCAGTTCTTGCGGCGGCCTTCGGCCAGGCCGTAGCCCACGACCATAAGGACGGTGGGGCCGGGGATGACGAGCAGCACCGAAGCGGCAGCGATGAAGGCGAGGTAGAGCGGCAAGGTCATGGCGGACTCCTTTTGCCGCCTTTTTACGCGTCTCCCAGGGCTTCGTAAACACCGCAACGTTTGCAGCCGCCGCAGCCGGCCGGCGGGCATTTGGCCGTGGGCGCGGCTTGCTGGTAGCGCTGCCGTTCGCGCCAGAGGTAGTCGCGCGAGACGCCGTTATCGATGAAATCCCAGGGGAAGACCTCGGCTTCGCCACGCTCCCGGTCGAGGAAGGCGGCCGGGTCGCCGTCCCAGCGTCTAAGCGCCCGGCGGAAGCTGCCGGCTTCGACAGCGGCGACGATAAGGGAAAATAGCGATTCGTCGCCCCGGGCCAGCAGCCCTTGCAGCCGGGCCTGGGACGGGGTCTCGGTTTCCACCCGAAAGCCCTTGAGGCCCTTGACGGCGGCCCGCACCCGGGCATAGCCGGCCTCGATGGCCGCCTCGGAAGCCATGGGGGCCCATTGCATGGGGGTGAAAGGCTTGGGCACCAGCGGGTTCACCGACAAGGTGGCATGGGCCACGCCGCGCTTGCCGACGCCGATGGAGGCGGCGGCGGCGACCTTGTCCAAAAGCGGGCGCAGGGCGTCGTAGTCGGCCTCGGTCTCGCCGGGCCAGCCGATGATAAGATAGAATTTGAGATGGTTGACGCCGTGCTTGCCGGCCAGGGCCACGGCGCGCAGCAGTGCTTCCTCGGAGAGCTGCTTGTTGGCGGCGGCGCGAAGGCGCGGGCTTGGGGCTTCCAGGGCGAGTGTTAAGGTGCGAAGCCCGGCGGCGCGCAGGATGGTGAGCAGCTCGGGTGTCAAGCCATCGGCCCGCACCGAGGACAGGGAAAACTTCGTGCCCCGCTCCCTCAGCCAAGTCAGAAACGGGATGAGCTCGGGCCAGTCGGTGAGCGCCGTGCCGACCAGGCCGATCTTTCGCGGCGAGACGGTTTCGATGAGCGCTTGCAGGTCGGCCAGACGGGACTGGCGCGGCGGGCGGTAGACGTAGCCGGCGGCGCAGAAGCGGCAGCCGTAGGGACAGCCGCGATTGATTTCGACCAAAAACATGTCGCGAAATTCGGCGTGGCCCGAGACGAAGCAGGAATGGGCCGGGGCGGCGAGCAGCGTGGGCGCGCCGTCGGCCAGGGCCGTGGCCCGGACGACGGGGCCGGGCGTGCGGCCGGGCAGATAGACGCCGGGGAGATGGGCCACGGCGTCCAGGCAGGCGGCTTTGTCGCCGCCGGCCAGGGCCACGCGGGCCATGGCGGCGCAGACCTCGGCCAGCCCGGCCTCGGCCTCGCCCACGAACAGCAGATCCAGGGCCGGCAGAAACGGCGCGGGATTGAGAAAGGCCAACGGGCCGCCGGCCATGACGATGGGAAAATCGGGTCGCTCATCCCGACGATGGGGGATGTCGGCAGCGACAAGGGCCTTGGCCGCGTCCAGGTATTCCTCTTCGTAGCACAGGGAAAAGGCGATGACCGGAAAATCGGCCAGGGCGCGGCCGGAATCCTCGGCCTGGGGCGGGGTTGCGGCGCGGGTGAAGACGCGCTCCACGGCCAGGGTGGGATTGTCGGCCAGAAGCCGCCAGGCGGCCTGCCAGCCCAGGGCCGAAAGGGCCATGGCGGCGTCGCCGGGAACGGCCAGGGCCACGGGCAGCCGTCCGCCCCATTCGGGCGCGGCAGGCCTGTCCAGGCCGAAATAGACCTTGGTGGAATCGTTCAAGAGGTGTCCCGGCCTCCTTTAAGGGGGACCGGGGGGAGCATGGACTCCCCCCGGCAGGGAGATCGGGGGAGAAGCGGGGAGACTAGTCCGCCTGCATCCGGATGAAGGAGGGGATTTCGAACTCCTCCTCATCGAAGATGAATTCTTCCTCGCCCACGGGCTGGGTCTTCATGGGCGGCTGCGACAAGGCCGCTTCGGGACCGCCCTTCTTGGTGCCTTTGCGCAGGTAGGCGGGGATGTTGTAGTCGTTGCCCTGGCTGTTGAGCACCCGCATGCTGCGCGGGCTTTGCACGCCGCCGGAGGAGCCGCCGTGGTGGTGATGGGCCGGGGCCGGAGCGGCGGCCGGAGCCATGGCCTTCTGGCGGGCCAGGGAGGTGATGACCTCCATGGGCTTTTGCTCGACCGAGGCCTTTTGCTGTACGGGCATACCGCGCTGGGTGGCGGACTCGATGCCGGTGGCGATGACGGTGATGCGCATCTCGTCGGTAGCGTCGGGATCGAAGACCGTGCCGAAGAACACCTTGGCGTCCTCGTGGACGGCCTCGGTGATGGTGGAGGCGGCTTCGTCCACTTCCTCGATGGTGAGGTCCGGGCCGCAGGTGATGTTCATGAGCACGCCCTTGGCTCCGTCGATGGTGACGTCTTCCAAAAGCGGGCTGGTGATGGCCTTGAGCGCCGCCTCGCGGGCGCGGGATTCGCCGCGCGCCGTGCCGAAGCCCATCATAGCCAGACCCATCTCGCTCATGACGGCCTTGACGTCGGCAAAGTCGAGGTTGATCAAGCCCGGCACCATGATGAGGTCGGAAATGCCCTTGACGGCATAATAGAGGACCTCGTCGGCCTTCTTGAGCATCTCGATGAAGGTGGCCTTCTTGGAGGCCAGGGACAGCAGGCGGTCGTTGGGGATGGTGATGATGGAGTCCACCACGTCCCGCAGGGCCTGCACGCCCTTCTCGGCCGAGAGCAGGCGTTTCTTGCCTTCGAAATAAAAGGGTTTGGTGACCACGGCCACGGTGAGCGCGCCGGCTTCCTTGGCCACCTGGGCGACCACGGGAGCGGCGCCGGTGCCGGTGCCGCCGCCCATGCCGGCGGTGACGAAGACCATGTCGCAGTCGCCAATGGCGGCGCGGATGGCGTCGATGCTCTCCAGGGCGGCGTCGCGGCCGACGTCGGGATTGGCCCCGGCCCCGAGGCCCTTGGTGAGCTTGTCGCCGAGCTGGATACGGTATTCGGCCTGGGAACGCTGCAAGGCCTGAATATCGGTGTTGGCGGTGATAAACGTCACACCGGACATGGACGAGGTGATCATATTTTCAACGGCGTTGCCGCCGCCGCCGCCGCATCCGACCACCTTGATGCGGGCGTTCGAACCTTGATCGAGTTCCAAGTATTCCATCTGTTCCCCCTAGCGAACTCCCTGTTTTCCCCCAACAAACAACAACTTACGCGGACGTTATTTCACGTCCACGAACCATTTCCGCATCCTCCCCAGAATGCGGTTGAACACGTTCTCATCCCGGATGCGGAAGCGCTGTTCCACGCCTTCCTTTTCCGCGCCGTACATGAGAAGCCCCACGGCGGTGGCGTACATGGGGCTGTTGACCACGTCCTTTAAGCCCCCGACCTTGTCGGGATAGCCGATGCGCGTGGGCAGGTTGAAAATCTGCTCGCCCAGTTCCTGGATGCCCTCAATGAGCGCGGTGCCGCCGGTGAGCACCACGCCCGCCCCGATCTGGTTCTTCATGCCGGAGCGGATGAGTTCCTGATCCACCAGGGCCAGCATTTCCTCCACGCGCGGCTCGCAGATCTCGGCCAGCACCTGGCGCGACAGGCGGCGCGGCTCGCGCCCGCCCACGCTCATCACCTCGATGACTTCGTCTTTCGGGACCATTTCCGCCAGGGCGCAGCCGTACTTGATCTTGATCTTTTCGGCCGAGGCCATGGGGGTGCGCAACCCGAAGGCGATGTCGTTGGTGAGGTTGGTGCCGCCAAGGGCGAGCACGGCGGTGTGCTTGATGGAGTCGTTGGCGAAAATGGCCAGGTCGGTGGTCCCTCCCCCGAGGTCCACCAGGGCCACGCCGATTTCGCGTTCTTCCCCGGTCAGCACGGCCTTGGACGAAGCCAAGGATTCCAGAACGATGTCGGAAACGTCGAGCCCGGCCCGGTGACAGGAGCGGATGATGTTCTGGGCGCTGGTGACGGCTCCGGTGACGATGTGCACGCGCACTTCCAGGCGCACCCCGGCCATGCCGAGGGGGTCGGCGATGCCGCGCTGGTCATCGACGATAAATTCCTGGGGCAGGATGTGGATGACCTCCCGGTCCAGCGGAATGGCCACGGCCTTGGCCGCGTCGATAACCCGCTCGATGTCCCGGGGGCCGACCTCGCCGCCCTTGACGGCGATGACCCCGTGGCTGTTGAAGCCCTTGATGTGGCTGCCGGCAATGCCGGCATAGACCGAGCGGATTTCGCACCCGGCCATGAGTTCGGCTTCTTCCAGCGCTTTTTTGATCGATTGCACGGTCTGTTCGATATTGACGACCACGCCCTTGCGCAGGCCCGTGGAGGGGCTGGTGCCAATGCCCACCACGTCCACGCCCTCGGGCGAAAGTTCGCCGACGACCACGCAAATCTTGGTGGTGCCGATATCGAGACCGACGATAAGTTCCGACCTGGCCATACGAATCCGCTCCCTGAACGTTTCGGCGTCGTGGGGTTGGCCGCGCCCACAGGCGGGTTGTACGTCAAACCCGCGCGAATTTCATTGGTAAAATGGCGCGTTCCGGGTTTTTTGTCACGCCTCCCACAGGCGTCCCGCCAACCCTGGAAACACGCGGCGCGGCGCAGCGCTTCCCCGTTTCCGGCAAAAGGGCATTAACCCCTTTTGCTTTTTCGCTTTTTATAATCCAGCCTACGAGCTTTGCGGCGCGTCCCCCGCGCCCCGCTTCTCGACCCAAACCTTGTCGCCTTCGGCGGTGATGAGCCCCACTTTGTCAAGCTCGCCACGCCGGCGCAAGTCCATCCAAACCATGTTCATCCGCGACAGGTTGCGCCGCCAATTCTGGGATCCCAGGCACAAGACGATGCCCGGTTCCATGAGCCGGATTTCCAGCCCACGGCCCCAACTGAGGCGCAGCCAGGCGATCTGTCCGAAATCGAAGGGAACCTGATGTTCGGCCACGGCCCGGCGCAGATCAGCCAGAATGGGCAGATGCTTTTCCATCCCGGCCTCGACCTCGATCTGGGGCAGGGAGACGAACTGCCCGGGCTCGACCTTGTCGATGATGCGCCCGACCTCGTCGGCGTAATAGAGTGTTCCCTGATACTGCACAAGATAGGAAGGGGCTTTTTCCCGCACTTCGATATGAATTGTTCCGGGCAGCACCCGCTTGACCGACACCGAGTCGACCCAGGGCTCCCGGGAAAGCTCGGCCCGCATCCGGTCCATGGACAGCGACAGCACGTTGACCCCGGGCGTCAGCCCGGCCACCTGGCGGAGATGCTCCTCGGACAACCGGGAACACCCGGCGATGTCGGCCTGCTGCAGGGCGAAATAATTGACCGTGGTCAGCCAGCGGTAGCCGGCCAGGAGCGCCACGCTCACCGCCAGCACGATGGCTCCCATGAAGGCCATGGACACGGCCCGGGTAAACACCTTGCCAAGGCCGCCGAAGCTCACCGCCGGCAGCTTGACGCCGCCCCCACCGCCGCCGGAGCGGGCGTTGCGGTTCTTGTTGCCCCGCGACGAAACGGTGCGGCTCTTGACCGTGATGCGCGGTCCGCCGTAGCCGTTGCGCTTCTTTTTGGCCGAGATTCCCCCGAATCCCGACAATGTTCCCGCCCTGACGTTCATGGAACCACCCTCACTTCCAGTTCGAGTTGGCGATCGAATCGCGCCCGCACCGCCTCCCGCGCCAGAGCCAAAAGCTCCAGCGCCTCCCCGCTCGTCCCGCCGCCCAGGTTGACCAGGAAATTGGCGTGCAATGCTGAAAACGCCATCTTTCCAAGCGCCCTTCCGGCGAATCCCGATTCCGCCAGCAGCCGCCAGGCCGCTTCCCCAGGCGGATTTTTAAACACGCAACCGGCCGTGGCCGCCGTGATCGGCTGGCTGGCCCGCTTTTTCTTGAGGTTGGCGATCATCTCCTGGCGAATCTCGATGGGTTCGCGTACCTCGCAGTCAAATTCCGCTTCCAGGACCAGATAAAACCCGGTCAGGCCCGGCACGGCGAAACGGCGGTAGCCGATGTCGAGTGCTTCCCGGCCGGCCCAGAACAGTCCCCGCTGCGGCGTCCACAGCTGGACCCGAGCCAGAATCGTTCCCACGTCGTCGCCATAGGAGCCGGCATTGCCGGCCACGGCCCCGCCCACACTGCCGGGAACGCCGATCAGCCCCCCAAGCCCGGACAAGCCCTGGGTCGCCAGCCAGGCCACCAACCGCTGGAGCTTAACCCCGGCCCCGCAACGCACCCGGACCCGGCCCTCGGGCCTGTCCGGCAACACGCGCGGCTCGTCGCGCAGCATGGGCCGCACCAGCACCAACGGCAGCTCCCCGTCCCGGGCCAAAAGATTGCTCCCGCCGCCCAGGGCCAGGGGTGTGCCGCCAAGCCGCTCCAGCGCTTCACCAAGGCCATGGGCGTCCTGGGGCTGATCAAAGACCACCTCGGCCAGGGCGCGCCCGCCGAGCTTCAGCGTGGTGCGGGCCGACAGCAGCGGCCCCGGTTCGACCCTAAGCGCCACGCTCCGACTCCAGATAATGCGCGCCCACCTGCCAGATGCTGCCGGCCCCAAGGGTCACCAGCAGATCGCCCGGCCGCAGGATGCCCGGCAGGGCCGCCTCCATGGCGGCGAAATCCGGATAGTAGGCGACTTTTGTCTTGGTCACCTGGCGGATGCCTTGCCCCAGGCTTTCGCCGCTGACCCCGGGAATGGGCGCTTCCGAAGCCGGATAGATTTCCGTCAGCAGCAGCTCGTCGGCAGCCTCGAAACAAGTGCAGAAATCGCCAAAAAGGGCCTTGGTGCGGGAGAACCGGTGGGGCTGGAAGGCGACCACCAGCCGACGCTCGGGATAAACGGCCCGGGCCGTGGCCAGGGTGGCCTTGATCTCGGCCGGATGGTGGCCGTAGTCGTCGATGACGACCACGCCGTCGCGTTCCCCCTTGCGCTCGAAGCGCCGGCCCACGCCCCCGAACTTGGCCAGGGCCTCGGCGATGGGAGCAAGGGGGATGCCCACTTCCAGGGACACGCCCACGGCCCCCAGGGCGTTTAAGACATTGTGCCGACCGGGATGGTTAAGGCGCATCTCCCCCAGGCGCTTGCCGTCGAGGAAGACCTCGAAGCAGCTCATGGCCCCGGAGTCGATGATGCGGCCGCGAAGCCGGGCCTTGTCGGAAAAGCCGTAGGTCAGGATGGGCCGGTTGACGCGCGGCAGGATGCGGGCCACGCCGGGATCGTCCAGGCAGACCACGTTGACCCCGTAAAAGGGGATGCTGTTTAAAAAGTCCACGAAGGCGTCGTCGATGGCCGCGATGCCGTCGTAATGGTCGAGGTGGTCGGCGTCGACGTTGGTGACCACCGAGGCCACCGGCGACAGGCACAGAAACGAGCCGTCGGACTCGTCGGCCTCGGCGATGAGGTACTCGCCCTGGCCCAGGCGCGCCCCGGCCCCGTAGGCGTTTAAGCGGCCGCCGATGATGACCGTGGGGTCGTAGCCGGCCTCGGTGAAGATGGTGGCCAGAAGCGAGGTGGTGGTGGTCTTGCCGTGGGTGCCGGCCACGGCGATGCCGGTGCGAAGCCGCATGAGCTCGGAAAGCATTTCGGCCCGGGGGATGACCGGGATGCCGCGCTCGCGGGCCACGACCACTTCCGGGTTGTCGGCGGTGACAGCCGTGGATTTGACCACCACGTCGGCGTCGCCGAGGTTTTCCCGGCCATGGCCGATGGCGATGGACGCGCCAAGGCTTCCCAGGCGACGCACGGTCTGGCTCATGGACAGGTCCGAACCGGACACCTCGTAGCCGAGGTTCAGCAACACTTCGGCGATGCCGCTCATGCCCGAGCCGCCAATGCCGATCATGTGGATCTTGCGGACCTTGTTGCGCATTCCCGAAGGCGCGCCGTTTATCTTCTGGGCCGTCATCTAGCGTTCTCCCTTGTGCGCGGCCATGGCGAGCAGGGCCCGGGCGATGTCGTCGGCGGCGTTGGGCAGGGCCTGGCCCAGGGCGGCCCGGCCCATGGCCTCAAGGCGCGCCGGATCGCCCAGAAGCCCGATGACGGTCCCGGCCAGATCGATGCCGGGCAGATCTTTTTGCGCCACGCTTTGCGCCGCGCCGGCCTTGGCCAAAAAGGCGGCGTTGACGGTCTGGTGGTCGTGGGTGGCGAACGGAAACGGAATCAGCAGCGACGGTTTGCCGGCGGCCGTGACCTCGGCCAGGGTGGTGGCCCCGGCCCGGGCCAGGACCAGATCAGCCCAAGCATAGGCTCCGGCCATGTCGTCAATGAAATTCTCGATGACCACCTCGGGTTCGTCGCCAAAGGCCTCGCGGCCGGCCAGCACGGCGTGGGCCTGGGTGGTCACGCGCTCGAAATCGGCCCGACCGGCTTGCAGGCGCACCTTGACCCCGGCGTCGAGCAGGGCCGGCAGGATGTCCATGACCGCGTCGTTAATGGCCTTGGCTCCCTGGCTGCCGCCAAGGACCAAAAGCCGTTTGGTCCCGGGATGGGGCGCGGCCGAGGCCGCACGGGCGATGTCGGCCCGGATGGGGTTGCCCAGGCGCGCGGCGCGCCTGGCCGGAAAGACGCCGGCCTCGTCGGGATAGGTCGTAAAAACGCGGTCCACGAACCGGCCGAGCACCTTGTTGGTGACGCCGGGGACGCTGTTTTGCTCATGGATGGCCGTGGGCACGCCCATGAGCCGGGCGGCGGCCACGGGAATGAACCCGGCGTAGCCGCCAAAGCCGCAGACCACGTCCGGGGAAAATTCGCGGATGCGCGCTCCGGCCAGGCCAAAGGCCCGCAGCATCCAAAACGGCGCGGCCAGGGCCTTGATCCCCCGTCCGAAAACGCCCCTGGCCGGTAGGGCCACGAAGGGCAGCCCGGCCTTGGCGGCAAGCTCCCCTTCCGGGCCGGCGCCGCCGATAAAAAGGACGTCCAGGCCCGGCGAAAGGCGCATGGCCGCCTCGGCCACGGCCAGGGCCGGGAAGATATGGCCCCCCGTGCCGCCGGTGGTGACGATGAGCCGGGTCATGTCCGGGCGCTCCTGGAGAGATTGAGCAGGATGCCGACGCACAGGAAGCAGGACAGCAGGTTGGAACCGCCGTAACTCAGAAACGGCATGGCCACGCCCTTGGGCGGCACGCAGCCGAGCACCACGGCCAGGTTGAGGATAAACCCCAGCCCAAGCACCAGCCCCATGCCGTAGGCCGTGAAGCGGTCGCGCAGGTCGTCCTGGGCCAGGGCCACCTTGAAGGCCCGGTAGAGCAGGATGCCGATGCACAAAAAGACGATGGACACGCCGACAAAGCCCAGTTCCTCGCCGATGACGGCCATGATGAAGTCGTTGTGGGCTTCGGGCAGGTAGAAGAGCTTTTGCTTGCCCGCGCCGAACCCGGCCCCGGCCACGCCGCCGGACCCGAAAGCGTAGAAGGACTGCACGAGCTGATAGCCGACGTTTTGCGGGTCCTTGAAGGGATCGAGAAAAGCGAACCACCGTTTGAAGCGGTAGGGGGAGGAGGCGATGAGCAGCCCCATGGCCCCGACGCCGAAGAACATGGACACGCCAAGATAGGTCAGGCGAGTGCCGCCGACCAGGCTCATGAGGAAAAACAGCATCCCCAGGAACACCGCGCCGCCGAAATCAGGCTGGAGCAGCAAAATAAGGCCCAAAAAGCCCGTCACCACCACCGGCGGGATAAATCCCACCGAGAAGGAACGCACGAGTTGCTGTTTCTGGCTGAAGAAATAGGCCAGGTACATGACCAGGGCCACCTTGGCCAGCTCCATGGGCTGCAAGGACATAAAGCCCAGGCGCATCCAGCGCCGCGCGCCGCCGGCCTTGACGGAAAACGGCGGCACAAGCGTGAGCACCAGCAGGCCGATGATGAGGAACAGCCACAGATAGACCGGCCCGTGCAGCACCTTGCGAGGCATCCAGGCGCAGATGGTCATGAGCACGAGGCTGATTATGGCGAAAAGCCCCTGGCGCTGGATGAAGAAATAGCGGTTGCCGTTGACCCGCTCGGCCATGACGCCGCTGGAGGAAAAAACCATGACCAGCCCCAGGCCGACCAGCACCAGGGCCGCGCCCAGGAGCCAGTAGTCGATGGAGCCGGTGGCTTTGGCCTCGGCCGACTGCACGGTGATCCTGCTCATGCGCCCTGCCCTGCCTCGCCGGCGGGTTTGGCCGGCAACACCGCGAACGCCTGCTGAAAATCGCGTCCCCGGGCCTTGTAGTTGGGATACTGGTCAAAGCTCGACGTGCCGGGCGAAAGGAGCACGGCGTCGCCCGGCGCGGCGTCGGCGTAAATACGGGCCACGGCGTCGGCCAGGGACGGGTCGTAGCTGACAGGCACCGTCCCGGCGAAGGCCGCCTCGAAGACCTCCCGGCTGCCGCCGAAAAGCCCCACGGCCACGACTTTCTCCTTGACCAGCGGCAACATGGCTTCCAGGTCGCCGCCCTTCCAGACGCCGCCGCACAAAAGCCGCACCGGCCGGTCGAAGCTGCGGATGGCCGCTTCCATGGCCGTCACGGTGGTGGCCTTGGAGTCGTCGACGAAAAGCACCCCACCCTTCTCGCCGATGATCTGGATGCGATGGGGCGCGGGCACGAAATCGGCAAACACCTGCCGGGCCAGGTCGATGTCCACGCCAAAGGCGCGGCAGGCCAGGTACGCGGCTTCCATGTTGGCCTGGTTGTGGACGCCGGCCAGGCGCGGGCACAAAAAGCCCGAGGCGGCGGCGTACCAGGTGACCCCGGCCCGGGTGAAGGGACGGCCGCCTAAAAGGTCGCGCAGTTCCTCGGACACGATGGCCGTGTCGTCCGGGCGCTGGGCCGCGAAAATCTTGAGCTTGGCGTCGAGGTATTCGTCGAGGTCGGCGTGCCAGTCCAGGTGGTTGGCGGCGAAATTTAAAAGCACCGCCACCTTGGGCCGGAACGTCTTGGCCAGCTGGAGCTGGAAGCTCGACACTTCGAGCACCACCACGTCGGCCGGCTCCTCGGAGAGCACATGGTCGGCCAGCGGCGTGCCGATGTTGCCGCCGGTGAACACCCGGCGGCCGGCGGCTTCGAGTAGCGCGCTTATGAGCATGACCGTGGTGGTCTTGCCGTTGGAGCCGGTGACGGCCACGATGGGTTCAGGGGTGAACCAGCTGGCCAGTTCGAGCTCGGAGACGACCTGGGCGCCCGGGCAGGCGGCCAGGGCCGGGGCGAGGTTGGCGGCCCGGATGCCGGGCGAGAGCACGACCAGATCGGCCCCGGCGAAATCGGCCGGCCCGTGTTCGCCGGTGCGCAGGTCGTAGCCGAGCGAAACGGCCTCGGCCCGGAATTCGTCGGAAACGGCGGCTGGATTTTTCTCCAGAAAACGCACCGACGCGCCCAGGCGCGACAGCAGTTTCGCCGCCGAACGGCCCGACGCCCCGGCTCCGGCCACAACGGCCTGATGGCCGCGCAGTTGATCGGAATGCAACATTTCACGCATGGCCGGCCTACCGCAGTTTGAGGGTGGACAGTCCCACCAGGGCCAAAAGGATGGAGAGAATCCAGAACCGGATGATGATCTTGGATTCCGGCACGCCCATGAGTTCGAAATGGTGGTGCAGCGGAGCCATGCGGAAAATCCGCTTGCCGCCGGTCATCTTGAAGTAGCCGACCTGGAGGATGACCGAGACGGTCTCGGCCACGTAGAGGCCGCCGACCACGATGAGCAGCAGCTCCTGCTTGCACAGCACGGCCAAGAATCCCAGCGCCCCGCCCAGGGACAGCGAGCCCACGTCGCCCATGAAAATCTGGGCCGGATAGGCGTTAAACCACAAAAAACCCAGCCCCGCGCCGACCAGCGCGCCGCAGAAAACCGTTACCTCGCCCACGCCGGAAACCGGCATGACCTGGAGGTAGCGGGCCATCTGGGCATGGCCGGCCACGTAAATGAAAAGCCCGAACATGGCGGCGTTGACGATCATGGGGCCGATGGCCAGGCCGTCCAGGCCGTCGGTCAGGTTGACGGCGTTGGAGGCCCCGATCATGACCAGCATGGCGAAGGGCAGGTACCACAGGCCCAGATCAGGGGTCAGGTGCTTGAAAAACGGCACGGCCAGACGGGTGGAATATTCGGGGTCCAAGACCAGCAGCGCGGCGGCCACCCCCGAGACGATGACCTGGCCCAGGAGCTTTTGCTTGGGGGTCAGGCCTTTGTTCTGCTTTTTGACCACCTTGGCGTGGTCGTCCACGTAGCCCAGCGCCCCGAACCCCAGGAAGACGAACAGGGTCATCCAGACGTATTCGTTGGCCAGATCGCCCCAGAGCAGCACGCTGACCACGATGCAAAAGGCGATGAGCAGGCCGCCCATGGTGGGGGTGCCGGCTTTTTGCTTGTGGGCGGCCACGTCCTCGTGGATGTACTGGCCGTACTTGAGGCGGCGCAGCCAGTCGATGAACTTGGGGCCAAAGACGATGGACAGGACAAGCGCCGTGACCAGTGCCGCGATCGACCGGAAAGTGATGTAGCGGAAGACGTTTAAGGCGCTAAAATGCGCCACAAGCGGCACCAGCAAATAATAGATCATGCCGTGGCGTCCTTTTGAATGCTTTGGGTCAAGGCCGCCAGATACTCTTCCATGCGCATGGAGCGGGAGCCTTTAAAGAGGTAGACGCCGCCTCTTAATCCAGCCGAGGCGACAGTTTGGGTGAAGGTTTCCGGAGTGTCGACCACGGCGAAAAGGCCGGCGTAGCCTTTGCGGGCCAAGCCCTCGCCCACGGCCTGGGCGTAGCCGCCGTGGAAAAAGACGGCCTTGGCCCCGCTGGCGGCGGCTTCTTCGCCCAGCTTGCGGTGTTCGTCCTCGGCCTGGACGCCCATTTCGCGCATCTCGCCAAGGACCAGCACGAGGGGCTTGCCCTGGGCGGCCTCGGCGGCGGCGGCGATGGCCCGGCGCATGGACAGCGGGTTGGCGTTGTAGGTGTCGTCAATAAACGTGTAGCAGCCGTGGCGGCGGCAAAAAAAGCGCTGCTCGGGCATGACGGCGGATTCCAGGCCGGCGGCGATCTGCTCTCCGCTGGCCCCGAGAAGCTGGGCCGAGGCGGCGGCGGCCAGGATGTTCTCGGCGAAGTGCCCGCCGGTCAGCGGGGTCACGACTTCGAGTTCCAGCCCGTCCAGGCGCAGGAAAAACCGGCCCCGTCCCTCGGACAGCGCGCCCAGGTACTTGGCCCGGTAGGGAGCCGAGCCGCCCTTGACCGACATGCCGCGCACGTCGGGCCGCACGGCCTTGGCCGCCGCCCACAGCTCGGGATAGTCCATGGAGGCCAGGGCCGTGCCGCCCGGACGCAGGGCGGCGAACAGCCGCGACTTCTCGGCGGCCACGCCGGCCACGTCGATAAGCGCCTCCAGATGGGCCGGGCCGACGTTGTGGATCACGGCCACGTCGGGTTCGGCGATGGCGGCCAGGGGGACCATCTCGCCCGGAGCCGAGATGCCAAGCTCCATGACCCACAACCGGTCGCCTTTTCCGGCTTCCAGCATAGACAGAGGCAAGCCGATCTTATTGTTGAAATTCTTGTAGTTCTTGGCCGTCGGCCCGACCTTGGCCAGGATGGCGGCGGCCAGTTCCTTGACCGTGGTCTTGCCGGCCGAGCCGGACACGGCCACGAGCCTGGCCTGGACGCGCTCGCGCCAGGCCTTGGCCAGCTTGCCCAGGGCGGCCACGGTATCGCGAACGAGCAGCACCGGCGTGCCTTCGGGCAGCCCGGCCAGGGGGCGGTCGGCCAATACAGCGTCCGCGCCTTTGGACACAGCCTCGGCGGCGAAGTTGTGGCCGTCCAGGCGTTCGCCCGGAATGCACACGAACAGGCTGCCCGGAGACACGGCCCGGCTGTCGATGCGCACGGCCTCGATGTCGGGGTTGCCACGCTCGCCCACGTCGCCCACGGCCCCGGTGGCGGCCAGGATTTCGGAGAGGGTCAGGCGCATCCGGTCAGCTCCCTCACGACGACGGCATCGGAAAACGGATGTTTGACGTCGCCGATCTGCTGATAGGTTTCGTGTCCCTTGCCGGCGATGACCAGCACATCCTCGGCCCGCATTTCCGAAAGGGCCAGCTCGATGGCCCGTCGACGGTCGGGTTCGAGGACGGCGCGCCGGGCTTTTTTCAAGCCGGGTTTGACGTCCTCCATGATGGCCAGGGGATCTTCATGACGCGGATTGTCGGAGGTGAGCACGGCCACGTCGGCCAGCCGGGCCACGGCCGCGCCCATGAGCGGACGCTTGGCCCGGTCACGGTTGCCGCCGCAGCCAAAGACCACGAACAGCCGGCCGGCGGTGAACTCCCGGGCGGCGGACAGCACGTTTTCCAGGGCGTCGGGGGTGTGGGCATAGTCCACGAAAACCGAGCGCCCGGAAGGATTGGGAATGCGCTCCAGCCGGCCCGGCGCGCCGTGGCAATCGGCCAGGGCGGCGAAGGTTTCGGCCGGCCAGCCAAGGGCCAGGGCCACGCCGCAGGCAGCCAGGATGTTTTGGGCGTTGTGGCGGCCGGGCAGCGGCGTGGCCACGGCATAGCTGTCGTCGCCGTAAGCGGCCAGGATGTCCTGGCCCTCTCGGCCGTGGTGCTGGACATGGCCGGAAAGCAGCCGGCCAAAGCCCGCGGGCGGCACGGTGAGGCCGTAACCGATGGCCTGGGGGAACTCGCGCAAAAGCTTCAGCCCCCAGGCGTCGTCGAAATTGAGGACCGCCGTCTCGGGCCGGGCCAGATAGCAGCGGAAGAGCTTGGCCTTGGCCTCGAAATAGACGGCCATGTCCTTGTGATAATCCAGGTGGTCCTGGGTGAGGTTGGTAAACGCGGCGGCGGCAAAGGACAGGCCGGCCAGCCGATCCTGGTCCAGGGCGTGGGAGGAGGCCTCCATGACGGCCAGGGTGCAGCCAGCCTGGGCCATGGCGGCGAGATTTTCGTGGATGGCCAGGCAGTCGGGGGTGGTGAGCGAGGCGTCGTGGACCACGCCGGGCCAGCGGTAGGCCACGGTGCCAAGGACGCCGACCGTATGCCCGGCGGCCTGGGCCAGGCGTTCGATCAAATAGCTCACGGTGGTCTTGCCGTTGGTGCCGGTGACGGCGACCACGGGCATGGCCATGCGCTCCGTGCCGAAGCGGGCGGCAGCCAAGGCGCCCAGGGCGGCCTTGGGATCATCCACGGCCACGAGTCGGGCATCTGTTCCGGCCGGAAGCGCATGGCCCGGTCCGGCCACGACGGTGGCCACGCCTTTTTCCAGGGCGTCGGCCACGTAGCGCGCGCCGTCGTCCCGGGAGCCGGCCATGGCCACGAAGACTCCGCCAGGAGTCGCCTGGCGGGAGTCGGCGGCAACGTTGACGCCTCCCTGGCGCACGGCGTCAAGGAGGCTTTGAAATGCGGCGTTATCGTGCAGCGTCATCATCATCAACTCCCCGTCACGACGGCCTGGACAGCCAGAGCACGAATTCCGACGGTTTATCCCCGGGCCAGGGCGCGCCCGGAGCCGGACTTTGCTTGTTGACCACCAGTCCCTGGCCTTCGAGCTTGGGCACAATGCCCTTCTGGGCCAGGATCTCCACGGCGCGGCGTAGCGGCATGCCCGAAAAGTCCGGCACGGCGTGGACTTCCACGGCCTTGGCCGCAGCCGGCTTGGACTGGGCGATGGCCAGGATCTCCTGGTCCGCCCTGGACGGCCCGCCCGATCCCGCCGACCCCGCCGAGGCGGCCGCCCCGGCCGGCGTCTCGGCGGCGGCGGCCGGAGCCTTGGCCAGCTGCACCGTCTCGGGCATCCGGCCGAGGTAGGACAGCATCCGCAGAGTCAGGTCCTTGACCGCAGGCGCGGCGACCACGCCGCCGTAGTGGCTTGGCTCGGGTTCGTCAACCATGACCATGACGATATATTCCGGGCCCACGGCTGGGACGAAAGAAACAAACGATCCTAGATACTTGTTTCCGTAGCCCCCGTGGGAGCCGGCTTTCTGGGCGGTGCCGGTTTTGCCGCCAGTCTCCAGGCCCGGAATGAGCGCGTTGCGGCCGGTGCCATGCTCCTCGTGGACGACCTCGCGCATCATGCGCTGGACGGTGCGGGCCACGTCGGCGTCGAAGACGCGGTAGGGCTGGCGCTGGGGATTAGCCTCGTCGGGCTCGGCCACGAGCCGCACCGGCTTGTAGACGCCGTCGTTGGCCAGGATCAGGAAGGCCTGGGCCATCTGCACCGGGGTAACGGCCACGCCCTGGCCGAAGGAACAGGTGGCCAGATCAAGAACCGACCAGTTTTTCAGCGGCCGAAGCAGGCCCTTGCCCTCACCGGAGATGGGCAGGCCCGTGGGCCGGCCGAAACCGAGCTTTTCAAAATAGGCGTGGAGCCGGGGGGAGCCGAGCTGCAACCCGATTTTCGCCGCGCCGATGTTGCTTGACACGCGCAGAATCATGTTGACGGGCAACACGCCGTAGGAGTGGGTGTCCTTGATGACCTTGCCGGCCAGGCCGAACTTGCCGTTTTCGCAGTTAAACGTCGACGTCGGCTTGACCGTGCGTTCTTGGAGCGCGGCGGCCACGAGCAAGGGCTTCATGGTGGAGCCGGGTTCCCAGACGTCCAGGGCGGCGTGGTTGCGGGCCACCCGGGGGCTTATGCCGCGCCCGACGTTGGGATTGAAAAACGGATAGTTGGCCATGGCCAGGATGTCGCCCGTGGGCACGTGGACCACGAGGCAGGTGCCGGACTTGGCGTTGTTGTTGACCACGGCCTTTTCCAGCTCCTCCTCGGCGAAGAACTGGATCTGGGAATCGATGGTGAGCCGGACGTCCTTGCCGTTGATGTCGGCCAGCTCCCGGCCCTGGGAGTCGAAGAAAAAGCGCCGGCCGGCGGCGTCGCGCTGGACCACGTATTTGGCCTGGCGGCCGGTCAGGCGGGTGTCGAAGGCCTTTTCCATGCCTTCCAGACCCACGTCGCCGACGCCCACGAATCCCATGAGCTGGCTGGCGAGATGGCCGTTGGGATAAAACCGGCCGAATTCCTTGGTGAAATAGACGCCGGGAAGGGCCGCTTCACGGATCTTGGCAGCGGTGCGGTCGCCCACGCGCCAGGACAGGTAGGCCATGCTGGACGGGCTTTGCAGCTTCTTTTTGACCCGCTGCTCCTTCATGTGAAGCACTTTGGCCAGGAAGGCGGCGGTATTGTCGACGTCGACGATTTCCTTGGGCCGCACGAAAAGGGCTTCGATCTCCACGCTCTTGGCCAAAAGCCGGCCGGTGCGGTCATAGATCTCGCCGCGCGAACCTTTGTCGATTTCCGAGGCGACGTGCTGCCGCACGGCCTGCTGGGCCAGTTCCGGCCCGGCCACGATCTGCAGATAGCCGGCCCGGCTCCACAGCGCCAACCAGGCCAAACCGAAAAAGACGCCCACGCAGGTGAGCTTGACCCGGCTCCAGTCGCGCACGGTGGCGTGCTGCCGTTGATCCTTGGGAGTCCTGCGCATGACGAGGCCCTTCCCTTCCGTAACCCGGCCGAGGCCGGCTACTGCTCTCCCGCCGGGGCGGGTTTGAAGGGTTTGGGCTTGGCCGCGGCGCTTGCGGCCTCAAGGGCCGCCGCCTTGCGCGACGTCTTGGCGTTTTCCAGAGCGGGCTTGGCCGCCGGTTTGGCCGCGTCGGCCGAGGCGGCCTTGGCCGGCGACTTGGCGGACGGCTTGGCCGGCTCCACGGCGGCGACCAGGGGAGAAGCCTCGATCTCGCCGTTTGCGGCCACGCGGCGAATCTGGCCGGGACGGGCCGGCCCGAGGCCGTGCTCCTTGGCCAGCTCGCGCAGCCGAGCCGGCGTGACCAGGGTGTTGCGTTCCACTTCGAGCTTGGCCGAAAGGGTTTCCATCTCGTCGATCTGGCGCTGGATCTTGTTGAGCTCGTAGGCCAGGTCCACGCGCTCGATGTTGACCCACACCAGCCCCAGGCCAAAGGCCAGCAGCAAGGCGAGACTGAAGGCCATGGAGATGGCCCATTCCTTAGAAAGCGTGCCCATGAAAGCCCCTCTCCTTTACCCGGCGACTGCCGCTCCCGCATCCGGCAACCGCTCGGCAACCCGCAGTTTGGCGCTGCGCGCCCTGGAGTTGTCCCGCACTTCCTCTTCCCCGGCCATGACGGGCTTCTTGGTCAGGATTCGAAACCTGGCCCGGTGCCCGCACACGCAAACCACTTGCTCCCTGGGACAGATGCAATCCGTGGCCTCGGCCCGAAAGGCGCGCTTGACCAGCCGGTCCTCCAGGGAGTGGAACGAAATGACGGCCACCCGGCCCCCAGGGGCCAGGTGGTCCGGAATGGCTTTGAGAAAAGCCTCCAGTTCCGCCAGTTCCTCGTTGACGGCCATGCGCAGGGCCTGGAAGGTCCGCGTGGCCGGGTGCTGGCGGGCCGTGGCCCGCCACTTGGCCGGATAGGCCTGCCAGACCACCTCGGCCAGACGGGCCGTGGTGGTGATGGCTTCCTTTTCCCGGGCGCTGACGATGGCTCGGGCTATACGCCCGGCCTGCGGATCCTCGCCGTATTCGCGGATGATCTCGCAAAGCCGGGCGTACGAGGCCAAATTGACCAGCCCTTCGGCGGTTTCGCCGCCGTCCTCGGCCCCCATGCGCATGTCCAGGGGGCCGTCGTTTAAAAACCCGAAGCCGCGCTCCGGGTCGTCGAGCTGCAACGAGGACATCCCCGCGTCCAGCAGCGCAGCGTCGACCTTCTCCCACCCCGCCTCGGCCAGGACGGCCGGGAACCGGCTGGACCGGGTACGCACGAGGCGCACCCGGTCGCCGTAGGGGGCAAGCCGTCGCCCGGCTTCCGACAGGGCCTCCCTGTCCCTGTCGAGGCCGAGCACCTGCCCCTCTCCCCCGGCGGCTTCGAGCATCCCCCTAGAATGCCCACCAAGCCCGACCGTGGCGTCCAGAATTTTCATCCCCGGCCGTATGCCGAGGAGTTCGATGACTTCCCGTAACAGGACCGGTTTGTGGATCGGCTGTCCTTCCATTGCCGCCTCCTAGAACCGCAACGAAACGCCGGAAGCGGCCATGGCTTCCATATGCGCGTTGAAGTTGGCGGCGGTCTGGCGCAGGCGCTCCTCGAAGCGGCCCTGGTCCCAGATTTCGAACTTCGTTCCCACCCCGGCCAGCACCATTTCCTTGTCCAGCCCCGCGTAGGTCCGCAGGTAGGGCGGGATGAGGATGCGCCCCTGCTTGTCCACGGTCACTTCCGTGGCCCCGGCGATGAAAAACCGTTCGATGTCCCGAAATCCGGGCATCAGCGTGTTGCCGGCCCGAAAGCTCGCTTCCACGGCCTCCCACTCGGGCATGGGATAGCCGGAAATGGCCCCGTCGAAGTTGTTGGTGAGCATCACGCGGCCGTCGGGGACAAGGCGAAAGATCTCCTCCCGGAATTCGGGCGGGAGCATCAGGCGACCCTTCGGGTCGAGGCTGCGATTGGAATGTCCCCGGAACACGGCCCCTCACTGGGGTGGCTCACCACTTCTTACCACCATTTCCCACATTCCATCCACCAATCACCCCTCAGTGTCAAGGACAAACCACCCTTTGACCGGCACAAGCCCGGACGCCAGGCCATTTTTCGGCCTCCGGTGGGAAATGTTTTGTGATATCGGCCGGATTGCGAAAACGATGTGGGATATATGGCTTTTTCGGCAAAACCCGATCCAAGGCCCAGAAAAGGGAGCCACAGGACGTCCTCCCCTTTCGCGAAGCAAGCCTTGCCAGAATGCGGCGGAACCCGTTAAGGGACGCGAGTCACGGCATATTCTTCCCCCTGGCCGCATCGCGGGGGGCATCGGCGACGGCCATTGACCCATGGAAGGGCATCATGCGCGACAGGGCGACCTTGGAAATTCCGGCGGGACTCGAGGAAGAGTATTACCAAATCAATCCCGACATCCTGCAGAGCTTCAACAAACTGCGGCCGCCGCTGAACATTTACCGATTCCTGGAAAACGTGGCCCGCATCACGCCCTATTACAAGGTCGGCGAGCGCCTTTCCAAGGAACAGGCCCAGGAACTGGCCGATCTCGTGGCCGAGGGCGTGATCTTCGTGTCCCGGGACGATCATGCTGTCTACGTCAAGCACATCAGCTACCAGCTCGATCTGGTGCTGCTCGACAAGCATCTGACCGAATCGGAAATCGCCGACATCTTCCAGATCGCCCTGACCCGGCGCATGGAGGCCTTTTTCGACCAGCCGGTGCGGCTGGTCTACGACAAGGTCCGCGAGGACGTGCTGGTGCTCACCGAGTACGTCTGGGAGGACTTCCATCGCACCCGCGCCCTGGCCAAGCGGCTGCACACGACCCACACCCTGCCCAACCACGCCGTCAACTGCGGCCTGCTCGGCCTGCATCTCTTCCTGACCGGCCAACCGGACGGCTTTCGGGACCAGAAAAACGCCCGCCACATCCTCGACCGCTCCATGCTCGGCATTTTTCTCCACGACTTGGGCATGACCCGGGTGCCGGCCATGATCCGGGACAAGACCAAGCCGCTGTTGCCCGACGAAATGCAAAAGATCAAAGGCCACACCATGGCCGGTTACGAGATGCTCACCCGCATCGACATCAAGTTTCCGGAAATGGAGCGGTGCGTGTCGGAACACCACGAGCGCCTCGACAGCTCGGGCTATCCGCAAAAGATCGGCGTGGGAACGATTTCGGAGCTGGGACTTTTGACTGGGGTGGTGGATTCGTTTTGCGCCATGATCGCCAAGCGGCCCTACGCCCCGGCCATGGAACAGCTGGCCGCCGCCAAAAAGCTCTACGAAGACGCCAAACGCTACCCGGCCGACGTGGTCAAGCGCCTCATCGCCTTCCTGGCCGGCGGCAAATAGGGGCGGCTTCCCACCGGGAGCGCGTTGATCGGCGGCCCTGGGACAACAACGGCCCGACCTCGATACGCTTTTTCACGAAGGCCCCTCTCCCTGCCGGGAGAGGGGCCTCAGTTGTTTGCGGGCTGGGGATGGATTGCCTGCTCGGCCGGGGCGCGCGCAGCAGCCGCAGCCGGCCAAGCAGCGACAGCGCCGTCGCGCCTTGTCCCGACCGCCCGGAGCACAGCCGCCAAAGCGCCCGCGGCCCGGGACGGGATGTCCTGACCGCGGGCGCTTGGCGGAAGATGCCCAATGGGCATGGGCGGCGGTGGCCGTCCCGCTTCGGGAACAGCCCGGCAACGCCGGAAGAAGGACTCAGTAAACCAGCACCGCGTCCGGGAAGGCCAGCGCCTCCCAGGGACGGCCGGCATGGCCGGCCGCGCGCTCCAGCAGATACGCGCCGCGCTGGAACAGCTCCCGGGCAAAGGCGGCCTTCATCTCGAACCGGGACGAGGTGGCCAGGGCCCGGGCCACGGCAAAGGTCAGGCGCGCCTCGAAGGTGCCGTCCCCCTGCTCGGCGGCAAAACCCCGGGCGAATTCCAGGAAACGCCGCATGGCCAGTTCGAGCTGGCCCCGGGATTTGCGGTCGAAAAAGGGCAGCCGGAAATTGGAGGCCAGAAACACCGCCGTGTCCTGGGCGTAGTCGCCCTCCCGGGAACGGTGCAGGTCGATGTAGTGGATGCGCTGGGCGGTGTGGTCGTAGACGATGTTGTTGAGGTTGAAATCGCCGTGGAGCAGCACGGCAAACGGCGCGGCCAGGGTCTTCTCGGCCGCCTCGGCCGCCCCGAGCAGCGCGTCCAGGCCGGCGACGGACTTGCCGCCGATGTCCATGGGGCCGAAGGCGAGATGGGGATGCAGCCCGAACACGTCGTCCAGGCGGGCGCGCAGCTGGGCCATGGCGTCGGCCGCAACCGGCCGGCGCACCAGGGTTTGCTCCCACAAGCCCCCCACCGTTTGGGTGATGAGGAAGCAGGCGTTTTCCACGATCTCCCGGTCGGCTGTCAGCACCACTTCCTGGACGTTGCAGCCGCCCAGATACTCAAGCAGCATGGAAGCCGACTCGCCGTCGGTCTGAAAGGCCTGGATGCTCGGGGCAAGCCCGGGCGACAGGCGCTGCCAGCGCTCGATGTTCTCTTTTTCCTTGGCCAGCTTGTCGGCGTTGCCTTCCTTGAACAGCACGCCCTTGGAACGCGCCCCGTGGCCCTCCTGGACCCGGCCGATGCGGCAGCCCGACCGGGTGCCCCAGATGGAATGGAAATCCCCGGGGGTGATGGGCGTTTCCGCGCCAAGCTCCAGGGTGTCCTGCAAGGCCTGGTACTGGTGGATCTTGAGCTTCTCGCCCAGGGCCGCGAAAATGACGGCCTCGCCGATATTGAGCAGGGCGTCGCCCATGCGTTCGAGATAGCGGAAAATATTGAAGCAGGAGATGGCGTTTTCCGGAGACTCGCCCTGGCGCAGGTCGGCCAGGATGGCGTCGAAGGCCGTCTTGAAATGGTCGTCCAGGGCGAACTCGGCCCGACAGATGCGCAGCGCGAGTTTCACGTCCTGGCGGGTCAGGGCCTGGAAGACCAGCCCCAGGGCCTTGTCCACGTCCACGAAGGGGGCGCGGTAGTCGTAGCGTTTGATAAAGGCCGGATCGGTCAGATACTGCATCTGCGAGACGATGTTGACGGCATAGTCCGCGATGCGTTCCAGGTTGATGTTAATGATGTTGGCGGCGCGCACGAGATCAAGGGTGCGCTTGTTGCGGTCGGTGGAGCCGTGGATGCGCCCCCAGCAAGCGTTCTCGATGACGCTCTTGAGGTTATCGATATAGTCGTCCCGGCTCTCGATACGCTTGATGCACTCCTGGTCCGGGCGCTCCACCACATTGAGCGTGCTGGCCACCTGCTTGGAGACCTCCAGGACCATGAAGCGAAAATTCTCTTCAATGCCTTCCAAAATGCGCATGACCGCTCCCAGGGCGCGTTTCCCTGCCGCTCCTTAAAAGCAACAGCGGGAAACAGAGCATACGGATAGATCTTTAACGATGCCTGACGTCACGGCGTGAACCCGGCGTCAGGACTGGCCGCCCGGGGCGATGGTCAGGGCGTCGTCCTCGGCGTCCTCGGCCGAGGTCTCGCGCCAGGAAAACTTGAGGTGCAGCTTCATGCGCCCGCCCGTGGACTTGGCCTCGACCAGAAAGCCGAGCATGCCCGAGGGATGCAGCACCACCTCGCCTTCCCGGCTGCCCAGGCGCAGTTCACCGGCGGCGAATCCGGCGGTGATGGCTTCGAGATAACGCCGCAGGGTGTCGGCGTCCTGGGTGGATTCGTATTTGAAATGCGTTTCCTTATCCACGTCGTGATCCTTTGGCGCGGCGCGCCGGGCAAAGGCCGCATCCGGGACAAGCCGTCATGCGGTCTGGCGCGCCGGCAAGCCGTCAGCGTTTATGGCTCTTTTCCATCAACCGAAACGACATCGCTGGCGCGTCAGGCTAGCCGGAGAGCCGGTCTCGGTATTCGGCGATGACCTTGCGCCGGCTCATGCCGTTGATGATGAGGCTCTTGCGGATGCTGAAGTCGTGCCAGGCCGGCTGGAGGCCGATTTCCCGGGCGGCTTTTTCCGGGTCCTGCTCGGCCAGGGGCCGGGTCTTCTCGCTCATGTGGCAGTCGTCGCCCATGAACACGAGGATGGGGCGCTTGCCGTGCCAGCCCATGTTGTTGCGGCGGTTGACCACGTTTATCAGAAACTCGGTGTACTGCTGGGACTGGGGGTTCCAGACCTCGATGCCGTCCACGTCGTAGTCGGCCAAAAGGATGGGCCAGAACTGCTCGGGGTGGGGGATGACGATGCCGGCCCCAAGCGAGCGGGCCTCTTCGATGACCTCCGAGGCGCGGTAGAAATAGGACAGGGAGAATTCTTCCTTCACCAGATCCTTGACCGCCTTGGCGTAGACCTGGGCGCGGTTTATGAGCCGGTCGCCGTAGCGGGCGCGCTTGGCGTCGAGGAAGTTGCGCACGAGCTTGTTTTTGTAGATGTCGTCGGGCAGTTCGGCCTCGTGGGCCAGGATGAGGCTTTTGATCTTGGCGGCCTGGACGCGCACGAAGGCGACGAGTTCCTCCTCGGCGTTGGTGCGGCCGGCGGCGCGCTGGCGGCGGTCCTCGAAGGCCGGCTCGACCAGGGCGTCGAGGTACTCGAACAGCTGGGAGGCCCGGTAGCGGTGGGTGTGGCGCAGCATGGACTTGAGCACCTCGGCCCGCTCCAGGTCGAGGCCGCGAAAATGGAGCAACAGCTGCACCTTGCGGTTAAATCCGCTGGAATAGCAGTCCACCTCCACGCCCTGGAAGCCGTCGTAGTCCATGAGCACGTTGTGCTGGGTGGGCACGATGAGCTCGTCCACGCGGTGGGGATAGAGCGTGTGGATACGCTTTTTGAGCAGCTCCATGGGCACGTGTTCGGGGTGCCAGTGGACGGCCAGGACGTATTCCTGGCGCGGGTAGGCGCGGACAGGGGAGACGATGCGCTCGATCTGCTCGGGGGTAAGGCTCACGTCGTTTATGCGCAGGAAATCGCTCTCGTCCTCCTCGCCCAGGGCCGGGTCCAGGGCGGCGGGGTCGATCTCCAGGCAGCGGGCTTCGGGCTGGATCGGGGAATCAGGCATGACGGCTGTGACACTCCTTTTTCAGGCGGTCGAGGGCGGCGGCCGAGGCGGTCATGGCGCTGACGTCGCCGGCGGCCATGGCCTGCTCGAAGCGGTCCACCTCGGCGTCGTAGACGGCGTAGTAGGCGTCGCCCTTGCCGGGATAGCGGGTCATGAGGCGGGAGTCGGCGACAAACGCCGCGGCCACGCCGGCATCCGGGGCAGCGCCGGCCAGCAAGGCGTCGCGAATGGCCCGGAAGGTGGACTTCATGCGTTTTTTAAGGCCCTTATAGCGCGGCAGGCCATGGGGGCCGGCTTCCTCGGGGCTGTCCTTGGCCGGCGAGTCGCCGCCCAGGACGCCCGGGGCTTCGGGATAGCGCAGGGTCACCTTGAGTTGGGAACTGGCCCCGCTGTGGCGGATGGAAATCTTGAAGCTGGCGCAGTCGGCCAGTTCGACGGTTTGTCCGTCGATGACGAGCAGGCCTTCGCCGGCCCGGGCCACGACCTCGGCCAGGGCGCGCGGGACCTCGTTTCGGGGCAGGGTCTTTTCGATTCGGCGTTTACGTGATCCGTGCATCGTGTCCTCCGGCGGCCGGCGACCGTCGAGCGGCCGGCTATTTGCGGCAACTCTACGATAGGACGATGACGGTTTGATGGCAAGGCGGACCAGGATTTTCCCGGCTCCTCTCCCCAACGCCTGGAGGCGTCTCCCCTCGCTGCCGCGCCTGCCCGCCCGCTTGTCCTCGGACCCCTACAGCGCGCTCGGGCAAGGGGGCCCGCCAGCCCGCCCGCTTGTGCCCCCCGCCCGCTTGTGGCTCCCCCGCCCGCCACAGACGGCCAGGGGGGCCGGG
>ALAO01000337.1 GCA_000307955.1 Solidesulfovibrio magneticus str. Maddingley MBC34
GCCGGGGGCCTCAGGCCCCCGGACCCCCGACTTGGCGTAAAGGGGACGCTCGCCGCCATCGGGACATGGACGCCCCGCGCGACATGCCGTCCGGCTTGCCAGAGCAGCCGCCATCCCGTATCCAGACAGGATCATACCCTCGTCAAGGATGGCAGCAGCATGACCGACCATCGCCACGTTCTCGTCGTCGAAGACAGCCGCGTCCAGGCCAAAATCATCTCCCAGCACATCGCCGACCGCACGCCCTTTCCCACCATCGTGGCCCACTCCTTTGCCGAGGCCGAAGCGGCCATGACCGAGCAGCGCGACGCCATCTTCGTCGCCATCCTCGACCGCAACCTGCCCGACGATCCCGAGGGCCGCATCGTGCCCCTGGCCAAGAGCCTGGGCATCCCCTCGGTGGTCATGACCGCCAGCTTCTCCGAGGAAGTGCGCAAAATTCTTCTGGAAGAAAACGTGGTCGATTATTTCATCAAATCCATGGCCGAGATGGAGGCCATGGAGCGACTCATCGAACGGCTCTACAAGAACCAGTTCATCCGTGCCCTGGTCGTGGACGATTCGAAATTGTTCCGCGCCCGGCTGACCGGATTGCTGCGCAATCTCAACATCACCGTGCTGGAGGCCGAGGACGGCCGGAACGCCCTGGAGATACTGGCCAAAAACGACGCCATACGGCTCGTTATCACCGACTACAACATGCCCAACCTCGACGGCTTCGGCCTTATCGAGGAGCTGCGGGCCAGCAAGTCCAAGGAACGCCTGGCCATCATCGGCGTTTCAGCCGAGGGCGGCGGCCAGACCGTGCGCTTCCTCAAGGTCGGGGCCAACGATTTCCTGGTCAAGCCGGTGGAGGTCGAGGAATTCACTTGCCGCGTCCACATGCAGCTCGACATGCTCGACCTGCTCGAAAGCCTTCGGGAGTTGCGCGCCGCGCACAAGGGTTAATCCCATGACCGCAACGGGTTCGCGCCCGCCCCGCTGGCGGCGACGGGCGGCCGTGGCCGCGGCCGTCCTGATTCTGGCCGCCGTGGCCGGCGGGCTGGCCCTTTTCGCGGCCACGGCCCGGCCGCCGTTCCCCCTGGCCGCGCTGTCGCCGCCGCCGGCCACGGTCGTTGCCGCTCGTAACGGCCAGCCCTTGCGTCTCTACCTCGCCCCGGACGAATCCTGGCGCTTTCCGGTGCGCCTGTCCGGCGTCGCCCCCATCCTGCCCAGACTCATCCTCGCCGCCGAGGACAAGCGGTTTTACCGCCATCCCGGCGTCGACCCCCTGGCCCTGGGCCGAGCCGTCATCGCCAATCTCGCGGCCGGCCACGTCGTTTCCGGCGGCTCCACCATCACCATGCAGCTGGCCCGGCTGGCCCAGCCCAAGCAGCGCACCCTGGCCGCCAAATGGCACGAAGGGCTTGCCGCCCTGGCCCTGGAGCGCAAGCTCGGCAAGGACGCCATCCTGGAGCGCTACCTCAACATGGCCCCCTACGGCGGCAACATCGTCGGCGTTGGCGCGGCCGCCACGCTCTATTTCGGCAAGACGCCGGACAAGCTGTCCCTGGCCGAGGCCGCGCTTTTGACCGTCCTGCCCCGCTCGCCCCTGCGCCTTGATCCCCTGCGCCGCCCCGAAGCGGCCAAGGCCGCCCGCGACAAGCTCCTGGCCGCCATGGCCCGGCGCGGCGTCATCACGCTCGAAGCGGCCAAGGAAGCCGCCGCCGCCCCGGTGCCCACGCGCCTGGCTCCGCTGCCTTTCGCCGCGCCTCATTTCGCCCAGATGGCCCGCGAGGCCGCCGGCTCTATCCCGCGCATCGACACCACCCTGGACCCGGCCGCCCAAAAGACCGCCACCGACGTGCTGCGGTCCCGGGCCCGCTGGCTGACCGCCCAGGGCCTTGGCAGCGTGGCCGCCGTGGTCATCGAGCCGGTCAGCCGCGAAGTCCGGGCCATGATCGGCGGCGTGGACTGGTTCGGCGACGCCCGGTTCGGGCAAATAAACGGCGCGACCATCCGCCGCTCGCCCGGCTCGACCCTCAAGCCCTTTCTTTACGCCATGGCCATGGACCAGGGCCGCGTCTTCCCCCAAAGCCAGATGCTCGACATCCCCACCGGCTTTGGCGGCTACACGCCCAAGAACTACGACGGCCTCTTCCGAGGCCGGGTGACCACCGAACAGGCGCTCATCACTTCGCTGAACATCCCGGCCGTGCGGCTTCTTAACGACGTCGGCCCGGCCCCCTTCCTCGACCTCCTGCGCCGGGGGGGACTTGCCAGCCTGGACAAGTCGGCCAGCCACTACGGTCTGTCGCTGATCCTCGGCGGCGGCGAAGCCACACTGTTGTCCCTGACCAACCTCTACGCCTCCCTGGCCGACGACGGCCGGTTCCGGCCGCCCGTCTTTCTGGCCGATGCCCCGGCCGTGCGGGCCGAACGGCTTTTCTCGCCCGAGGCCTGCGCGCTGACTACCGAGATTTTGACCCGCCTGGAGCGGCCCGATCTGCCCACCTCCTGGGAACGCGCCCTGGCCGTGCCCCAGGTGGCCTGGAAAACCGGCACCTCGTTTGGGCACCGCGACGCCTGGGCCGTGGGCATGAGCGCCGGCTACGCCATCGGCGTGTGGGTGGGCAACATGGACGGCCGGGCCGTGGCCGGCATCTCGGGCGCGGTCCATGCCGGGCCGATTCTTTTCGAGCTGTTCCGGGCCCTGGAACCCTACGGCTCGCGTCCGGCGGCCAAGGCCGGCCTCAACCTGGCTGCCATCGAGGTCTGCGCCGACAGCCGCGAACTGCCCGGCCCCGACTGCCCCCGACGCGTGCCGGCCACGATCATCCCTGGCCGCACCCGCCTGGCCCCCTGCCCGGTCCACCGCCGCACCCTGGTGGACGCCAAGACCGGCGAACGCCTCACCGCCGACTGCGCCGCCGGCCACGAAGCCACCACCGCCGCCGTCACGGAGTACCCGGGCGAACTCGTGTCCTGGTGGCGCTCGACAGGCATCCCCTTCGAATCGCCCCCGCCCCTGGCCCCGGACTGCCTGGGCACGGCCGGGGCCGGCCCGCGCATCGTCTCGCCCAGCCCCGCCACGGTCTACGCCGTGCGCCCCGACATTCCGGCCGATTTCCAGCAGATCGCCCTGGCCGCCGACGTCCCGGCCGCCGCCGCCCGCCTGTCCTGGTACGTGGACGGCGAACTGGCCGCCCAGGGGCCGCCGGGCAGCCGGCTGTTCTGGCGCCCCACCCCCGGCGAGCACCGCTTCGCCGTCACCGACGACCAGGGCCGCAGCCACGCCGTCACCGTGCGCGTCGAAACGCCAACCCCAACCAAGGAGGACGCCCCATGAGCGCCATTCTCGATTTCTCCATCTTCCCCCTGGACAAGGGCGACAGCCTCTCGGCTTATGTGGCCCGGGCCGTCCGCATCGTGCGCGAATCCGGCCTGCCCTACGTCTTTTCGCCCATGTCCACGAGCATCGAAGGCGAATGGGACGAGGTGCTGGCCGTGGTCACCCGCTGCAAGCAAGCTTTGGAAAAGGATTGTTCCCGCATTCATGTGGCGATCCGCATCGACTGGCGCACTGGCCCGGCCGGCCGGCTGACGGCCAAGATCCAGGCCGTGGAAGACCACCTGGCCCAGGATTGAGGCGACTGGCCGAGCCGATTTGCAGGCGGGACAATCGTCCTCCACCGTTGCCAAGGCCCGGCCTCGAAGGTACACAGACAAAAAAGCATTCCCCTGTCCCGCGCGACGGGCCGGCGGTCGGCCCGGACGCGCCACGCCGACGCGCGCGCACCGCAACGCCAAGGAGACGCACATGCTGGATCAACTGGCCAAAGTCGACATGAGCATATACTTCCAGACGATCATGTTTATCGTCTTTATCGCCCTGGTCATCCGCCTGCACTGGAAGATGGGTTCCATCCCTCACATGCTGGTCAGCGGGGCGAAATACCTGATCTTCGTCTTCATCTTTATCTATCTTTTCCTTAACTGGGCCAGCGACGTCAATCCGACCCTGCGCAGCAGCAGCATTCTCATCATGACGCTGATCAACATCTACATGCTCTGGCAGACCATCGTCGCCGCCATGGAGCTGCCCTATCGCCGGTCGCTGACCAGCTGCGTCGATGGCGTGTGCACCGCCGACGACCTGGAGCAGGCGTTCACCACGGGCAAGCGCTTTTACAAGGTGCGCTACTTCTTCGCCGCGCTCACCTGCGGCGGTTCGCCCTTCCATTTCCTGGCCGCCGTGGCCGCCGAACGCACCCGCGACGACCTGCACCGGGTGTTTACTGGCCTGGACCCCAAGGCCTCGGTGTTCGGCGCGAGCCTCTACTTCCAGTTCCTGCGAAGCGCGCTTAACGCCGACAAGTCCATGCCCGGCGACAAGCGCTCCGAACGCCAACGCGCCGTGGAAGCCCTGGCCCGCGACCCGTGGCTCAGCGAAAAAACCAGTGACTTCCTGCACCATCTGCTGGCCTCGCCCGAGGAACTCCTCGACGCCGGCCTCAAGGAATCCCTGCGCAGCGAAGGCAAGATGATTTAAGAAGAAAAAAGACGAAGAATGCCTCCGGCGGCCGGGAGGGGCTCAGCCCCTCCCGGACCCACCCGAAAGGGGGTTACGGGATGGGCGCAACAACGTCGTTTTGCCGCCTGCGCCGCGTGTGCCTGACTTTGGTCATCACCGCCATCCTCCTGGCGGGATTGAGCGGGGTTGCCCGGGCCGGCTGCAAACCGGCCGAGTTGGTCGTGGCCATCGACGCCGGCCACGGCCCCAAATCCCCGGGCGCGACCAGCGCCTCGGGACAGCCCGAATACGCCTTCAACAAACGCCTGGCCGCCGCGGTCAAGGACGCCCTGATCCAGGCTGGCTTCGCCAAGGCCTTTCTCATCGATCCCGTCGGCAAGGACCTGCCCCCGGCCAGCAGGGCCGCGCGAGCCAACGCCGCCAAGGCCGGCCTGCTCATCTCCATCCACCACGATTCCGCCCAACCCCAATTTTTCACCACGGCCGTCATCGACGGTACGACACGGCGCGTGTGCGACCGTTTCGCGGGTTACGGCGTGTTCTACTCCGGCCGTAACAAGCAGGCCGCCTCCAGCCTGGAACTGGCCAAGGCCATCGGCCGGGAACTGGCCGCCTCAGGCCTGCCCTTTAGCCCCCACCACGCCGCCGACATCCCCGGCGAAGGCCGGCCCATAGTGGACCCCATTGCCGGCGTCTACCGCTACGACGGGCTGGCCGTGCTCCACGCCGCGAACATGCCGGCCGTGCTGGTGGAGGCCGGCGTCATCGTCAACCCGGCCGAGGAACACGCGCTTGCAACCGAGGCCCGCCAAACGCAAACAGCCCGGGCCATAGCCCGGGCTGTTTCGGCGTGGTGCCGTGAACGTGGGAAGTAGAAGAGAGGAAATAAGAGGTGCCTCCGGCGGCCAGGGAAAAAGTGCAAGGCAACCGCGAGTCCCTGCGGCGAAGCCGCCCCCCTATTGCCCATAAGGGGGGTCTGGGGGCCTCAGGCCCCC
>ALAO01000338.1 GCA_000307955.1 Solidesulfovibrio magneticus str. Maddingley MBC34
GGTCCAGGAGAGGCAGCGCCTCTCCTGGCCGCCGGAGGCACAATCGGCGCTAAGCCGCTTTGGCCGGGGTGCGGATGAGCTGGGTGAAGACCAGCGACACCACGCCCAGCCCCACGCCGATGAAAAAGGGAATCTTGTAGTCCACCATCCACAGGATGCCGCCCAGGACCGGCACCACCACGGCGGCGATGTGGTTGATGGTGAACCCCATGGCCATGCCCGAGGCCATGTCCTCGGGCGCGGCGATCTTTTGATAGTAGGTGCGCACGCCCACGTTGAAATTAAACAGCAGATAGTCGAGCACGAACATCGTGCCGGCGATGATGTGGGAACTCGTGTAGGCGTAGACGAGGAAGACCATGATCATGCCGGCGTATTCGATGGAAAGCAGCTGGCGCTCGCCGAACCGGTTGATGGCCCGGCCGATCATGGGATTTAAGAAGTAGTTGATGGCGTTGTTGATGACGAACAGGATGGTGATGGACTGGATGGAATAGTCGAACTTCTTGACCAGCAGATAGACGGCGAAGACGATGAAAATCTGGCGGCGCGAACCTTCCAGGAAGGTGAGCAGATAATACAGCCAGTACTTGCGCCGCAGATACATCTTCTTTTTCTGGGGCGCGACGTCGGTTTCGCAGGGTTTCTTGCAAAGCCCCCACAGGCCGACCATGGCCACCAGCGCGCCGATGACGGCGAACATGCCCTTGTAGCCCATGGCGTCGGCCATGAAATAGATGAGCACGCCCACGGCGATGTTGGCTAATGCGCCCACGGCCCGGATGCGCGAGAGCACCACCGGGGCCTCGAAGGTGTTGAAATGCTGCAGCGTCAGCGATTGGTTCAGCGGCTCGTAGTAGTGAAAGCCCGTGGACATGATGAGCGTGGTGGCGGTCAGGCCCCAAAAGCTCGGGAAATAGCCCGTGGCGGCCAGCCCCACTCCCAGTACCAGGATGGACAGGGAGGCGGCGCGCTGTTCGCTTAAGATGAGCAGCACGTAGATGACGAGCATGGAGAGAAAGCCCGGCACCTCGCGGATGGACTGGACAAAACCGATGGCGTCGGCCCCGAGGTGGGCGGATTCCACGGCAAAGTTGTTGATGAGCGTCTGCCAGGCCTGGATGCCGGCCGTGGAGGCGATGGTGGAGACGAGCAGGAACAGGAGAATGTCGTGGCGGCCCGAGGCGCGCAGGGCGGACCGGGTCAGGCCATGTTCCGGTCGGGCCGGATCGAGGTGTGCTTTCACGGGATGATGGTGGGCTTGTGCTTGGCAAGCCAGAGTTGCAGGACCAGCAGCGTCCAGAGCTTTTTGCGGTGGTCGGCGGCCTTGGTGGCGTGTTCGGCGACAAGCCGGCCGACTTCGTCGGGATTGAAGATGCCTTGCTCGCGCAGATGGCGCTGGCCGAGCAGTTCGTCCACTTGCGGGCGCAACTGGCCGCGCAGCCAGTCGGCCACGGGAATGAGAAAGCCCCGCTTGCCCCGGCCCAGGATGTCCTTGGGGAGCAGGTCGGCCACGGCCTTTTTGAGCAGGTATTTGCGCTTGGCGCCGCGCAGCTTGTAGCGCGAGGGCAGCCGGCAGACGAATTCGGCCAGATCGCGGTCCAGGAAAGGAGCCCGGGCTTCCAGGGAGTGCATCATGGAGCAGCGGTCCACTTTCACGAGGATATAGTCGAGCATGTACTGCCGGGCAAAGACGTAGCCCACCCGGGCCAGGGGATCGTCGGCCGGGAAGCCCTCGAAAAGCGCCTTGGTGGGCCCGAATAGGCGCTCGGGAGCGAGCATGGCGGGCATGGCCTCGCGCCAGAGGTTGGCCTGGGACTCGGCCGAGAAGGCCGACAGCCAGGTCTGCACCCGCAGCCACTGCGGCGCGGCGGCTCCGGCCAGGAAGGTGTCGGCCACAAACCGCGGATTGATGTAGCCCGACGAGTGGGGCAGCATCCTGGCCAGGGGCTCTATCAGGCGCTTGCGCACGAACGGCGGCAGCCGGTCGTAGCCGGCGGCCAGATTGAAGGCCGGGAAGTATTCGTAGCCGTAGAAAAGCTCGTCCGGGCCGTCGCCACCCAGGGCCACGGTGACGTTTTCCCGGGTGACCTGGGACAAGAGATAGGTCGGCACGATGGACGGATCGGCCATGGGCTCGTCGAAGCGCGAGACGATCTCGGGCAAAAGCGCGCCGCAGGCGTCAGCCGAGAGGATGCGCTCATGGTGGTCGGTGGCGAACCGGCCGGCCACCATGCGGGCGTAGCGCGATTCGTCGTAGGAGGCTTCACTGAAGCCGATGCTGAACGTCTTGACCCGGCTGACCATGCCGGCGGTCAAGGCGGCCACGGCCGAGGAATCGACGCCGCCCGAAAGAAAGACGCCAAGGGGCACGTCGGCCACCAGCCGGCGCTTGACGGACTGGGCTAAAAGCAGGCGCAGCTTTTCGCACAGCTCCTCTTCGGATTCCTTGGGCTCGGGGCCGGGCAGGGGCATGTCCCAGTAGGGGGCGGTGGTCAGCTGCCCGTCACGCCAGAGCAGATAATGCCCCGGGCGCAGCTTGAAGACGTCCTTGTAGATCGTCTCCGGGGTGGGAATGTATTCGTAGGCGGCAAAGCGCATGAGCGCGCCGATGGGCGTTTCCAGGCGCAAAAAGGGGAGCCTCTCCAGGGCGGTCAGCTCGGAGGCGAAGGCGAAGACGCCGTTTTGGATGGTGTAGGCCAGCGGCTTTTTGCCGAAGCGGTCCCGGGCGGCGAAAAGGGTGCGGCTTTCACGGTCCCACAAGGCGAAGGCGAACATGCCTTCCAGGGCGTCGAGGCCGGCCGGGCCGTCCAGGAGCCAGGCGGCCAGGATGACCTCGGTGTCGGAATTGGTGCGGAAGCGAAAGCCTCGCGCGGCGAAGCGGGCCTTGAGCTCGCGGTAGTTGTAGATCTCGCCGTTAAACGTGACCACGGCCCGGCCATCGGCGTCTTCCATGGGCTGGGAGCCGGCGGCCAGATCGATGATGGACAGCCGGCGATGGCCCAGGGCGGCCGGGCCGTCGATGAGAAGCCCTTCGCCGTCCGGGCCGCGATGGGCCATGGCTCCGGTCATGGCGGACAGCCGCGCCCGGCGCTCCTCGGCCGGGGGCGGGGTCTGTCCGGCCGGCCAAACGAAACCGGCGATGCCGCACATCTAGAAGCGCCTCCGGGGCAGGCTTGCGAAAAAGTCGAGGACGGAGCGGGTGTTGGTCTCGGGGTCGAACATGGCGGCCACGCGTTTCTTGCCCTCCTCGGCCATGGTGAGCGCTGCCTGCCGGTCGCCGGCCAGGGCCATGACGGCGTCGGCGATGGCTTCGGGGTCGCGCTGGGCCACCAGCCGGCCGGTGACGCCGTCTTCCACCACCTCGGGGATGCCGCAGACGTCGGTGGCCACCACGGGAATGCGGTGGGCCAGGGCTTCCATGATGACGTTGGGGATGCCGTCGCGGTCGCCGGAAGGATGCACCACGCTGGGCATGATGAAAATGTCGGTGGCGGCGTAGAGTTCGCTCATGCGGTCGTGGCTGACGAAGCCGGGCAAAAACACCCGGGCGCGCAGGCCGTGGATGCGGATGCGCCGGCGAATGAGCGCCGTGGGCAGGGGCAGTCCGGCCCCGACCAGGGTGAGCTGGAAGGGAAATCCGCGCCGGGCCAGGACGGCGCAGGCGTCGATGAGGACGTCGAAGCCCTTGGTGCGGCAAAAACGCCCCACGGCCAGGAGCCGGTAGGGCGGCTCCAGGTGCACCGGGGAGACGTCGCGGCCGGTGAGGGTCAGGCTGTTGTAAATCTGGCGGATCTTGGCGGCGGCGTCCGGGGCCGTGGCGGTCAGGTGGGCGATGTTGGCCTTGTTGTTGGTATGGATGGCGGCGGCGGCGCGCATTTTTTCGGCCAGGGCTCCGTCGGGCGGATAGATGTCCCCGGCTCGGGCGGAAAAGGAAAAGGGGATGCCCGACAGGCGCGAGGCCACCCAGGCGGCCGTGGCCGGGCCGTTGGCCCAGCCGGCGTGGATGTGTTCGATGCCGTCGGCCAGGAATTTGCGGGCCAGGGAAAAGCCGGCGCACATGGCGAAGACGTTCTCGCCGGCCACCTCCAGGCAGCTCCAGCGCCGCCAGGGGATGGTGGCCAGGATGCTGGCCGTTTCGATGGGCCGCCGCACGGCCCACCAGGCCATGTCGGCCAGGATGCGCGGAATGGCCCGGGCGCCCAGGCGGGCGACTGTCGGGGCCACGGCGGCCATTTGGGGCGACAAATGCTTTCGGGCCTCGCCGTAGAGGGCGTGGACGTGAAAGGGCATGCCGGCCGCCTTGGCGTTTTCCACCTCCCGGAAAATGAAGGTTTCCGAGGGCAGGGGATACCAAAGCAGGATATAGGCGGTCTTGGGAAGGCTCAAATGTTTGCTCGTCGGATGATCGCTTGGCGTTGGGTGACGCAGGCGACTTGTAGTCCAGGCGGGGCGTGCCTGTAAAGGCGCGCTCCCGCGCCGGCAAAAGCTTGCGCCCGCTGTCCCGAACGGCTAAAGGACTACATGGGGCCTGCCGCAGCCGGCGGCCTTGGGGATCGGGCGGCGGGTATTAACACGAAGGCCTTGCGGGGCTGACGGCAGGCGAGGACGGCCATGGCGCAGACCAATATTTTGCTCGAGGCGGGGACCAACGAACTCGAAATCATCGAGTTCTACATCGACGAGGCCACCGAACCCGGGGCCAAGCCGTACCGGGCCTACTATGGCGTCAACGTGGCCAAGGTGCTGGAGATCATCCGGCTGCCCAAGGTGACGGGGATGCCGCAAACGCCGCATCCGTGCGTCATTGGCACGTTCAACCTGCGCTCCCGGGTCATTCCGCTCATCGACTTGTCCATGTGGCTGGGCAAGCCCATGGCCCGCGACGAGAACACCAAGGTCATCGTCTCGGAATTTAACAAGGTGATAAACGCCTTCATGGTTTCCGGCGTCACCCGCATCCATCGCCTGAGCTGGTCCGAGGTGGAACCGCCTTCGGGCTACGTGGCCCAGTTCGCGGCCAACAATTTCACCGGCGTGGTGAAGTTCCCGGACCACATCGTGCTCATCCTGGACATGGAGCAGATCATCTGGGACCTCAATCCCGCCCTGGCCATGAAGACGGATCGCCAACGCGAAGAAGCGGCCATCCCCGAACCCGAGCGCTCGGCCTACAAGACCCTGGTGGTGGATGATTCCAACTCCATCCGTCGGCTCATCGCCACGTATCTCGAAAAGGACGGCTTCGAGGTCATCCAGGACGTCAACGGCCAAAACGCCTGGGACCGGCTGGCGGAATGGCGCGAGGCCGCGACCAAGGGCGGCCAGCCCCTGACGTCCAACGTCCATCTTGTCGTGACCGACATCGAAATGCCGTCGATGGACGGCCATACCCTGTGCAAGAAGATCAAGGACGACCCGGTGCTCAAGCAGTTGCCGGTGGTGCTTTTTTCGTCGCTTATTAACGACCAGCTCTACCACAAGGGACTTTCGGTGGGGGCCGACGACCAAGTCACCAAGCCCGAGGTCGGCACCCTGGCCGAGCGCGCCCGCAAGCTCATCGAGGCCAGCCGGTAACGGTCGCCGCGAGCGATGACGACGGCGGCAGAGCCCGCCTGGTTTTGACCGGACAGGACGTATCAAGGACGGTCGCCATCCATGCACATGCTGCTTGTGGCCCGCCGGGGCCAGGCCCGGGATCGCATCGTGGCCGAACTGACGCGCCTGGGCGCGGCCTGCGACGTGGCGCAAACGCCTGAGGAACTGCTCCGAGCCGCCCGATGCCGCCGGTATAACGGCGTGCTGTTCGACGTGCCGACGCTGGTGCGGGAAAAGCATTTCGATAAGCGCGTGCTGCAACGTCTGGCCGAAATCTATCCTTCGGCGCGCCTCAAATACGATCAGGCCACGGACACGGTGTTTGCCCTGGGCGCGGACGCCGGGCCGCCGTCGCGGGACGGGCTGTCGGTTTTTACCGCCGCTTGCCGCGACTTTTTGCCGCGCAGCCTGCGGCGCGGCGAGCGGGTGGAGGCCAATCTGCCGGCCGTGCTGTGGCGGACTCGCCCGGATGGCGGCGACGGCGGCGAAAAGACCTGCACGGTCAACGTTTCCTATCTGGGCTGTTTCTTGTTTACCACGGCGTCCTGGGAGATCGGCCAGGAGGCCTGGGTGGTGTTCCCGGACGTGACCGAAGCGCCGGTGCGCGCCCGGGTGGCCTGGCGCGAGCCTTGGGCGCTGCGGCGCTCGGTGCCGGGCGTGGGCCTGGCTTTTCTGGAGGTGCCCGAGGCGCTTTTCACGGAACTGGGGCATCTGGGCTGCGAAGCCGACGAGATGGATATTGCCTGTCCGGCCAAAGCGCTTTAAAGAGGCTGTCTGCGGAGGGATGGCCGAGCGGTTTAAGGCGGTGGTCTTGAAAACCATTGGCGGGGAAACCCGTCCGGGGGT
>ALAO01000339.1 GCA_000307955.1 Solidesulfovibrio magneticus str. Maddingley MBC34
TGCCGGTGGCAGCGGTCAGCGCCGGGGGCATGCCGACCATAAGCACCGGGTCGTCGATGGCGATGCCCGGGGTGATGCGCCAGTCAGCGATGGCCATCTTCACGTGGCGGGAGGTGTCGGTGATGACCGCGAACCGGGTCATCTCCGAGGCCGTGCCGGCGGTGGTGTTGACGGCGAGATAGGGCATCAGCGGCTTGGTGGCCTTGTCGATGCCCTCGTAGTCGTGGATCTTGCCGCCGTTGGAGATGAGCAGGCCGATGCCCTTGCCGCAGTCGTGGGAAGAGCCGCCGCCCAGGGTGATGAGGCTGTCGCAGCCGTTTTTCTTGTAGATCTCCGCCCCGTTGTGGACGTTGGTGTCGGTGGGGTTGGGCACGGTCTCGTCGTAAACGACGTAGGGCATGGCGGCGGCGTCGAGCAGATCGGTCACCTGCTTGCAGATGCCGGCGGCGATGACGCCCTTGTCGGTGACGAGCAGGGGTTTGCTGCCGCCCAGGGCCTTGATCTTCTCCGGGATCAGCTTGGAAGCGCCGATGCCGATGAACGTCACGCTGGGGATGAAAAAGCCGTAGACCTGTTCCTGAACTGCCATTGCGTCCTCCGAAGATGTTATACGTTGCAGGTGTCTCGTTGCTTTTGCCGAGTACAGCATCTGTGCCGGAAAGCGACGTCTCTTGATGCGATGCCTTGGGCAGCCTGTCTGCCGCGTGATTGCATCAGTCAGAAACCATCTTGGCGTATTCGGTGATTCTGCTGGAGGGGTCGTGCCCTGCAACCAGGGATTTCCTACCGGCATGCGCCCTGCCTTCCGCTTTTTCCAGTCATTCTCCATGCAGGAGTTAGCATGTGAAAGCAAAAGACGGACCAGAAGCTGCCCTGTTTTTGTTTGATTATTATTATGAGTAATTGCAGTAGGATGCAGGTCCGTTGCTCGGGAAGCGGGGGGTGTGTTATGTTCAGTATCTGGACATGTCAGCCTGACATGTCCGGTTTGCAGGCAGCGATGGGCACTGGGTGGGAGCGCGGACAGGCGGGGCCGGCGTCGACCGCTCGCCTACCGCGTGGAGGGCTGGGAATTACGAGGCGCGGAAGCTGTCCGCCGTAATGCCGTACTGCTTGAGCTTGGCGTAGAGCGTGGTGCGGGAGATGTTGAGCAGGGTCGAGGTGCGGCGGAAGTTGCCGCCGGTCTCGCGCAGGGTTTCCAGGATCAGCGCCTTCTGGATGCGCTTGAGCGACATGGCCGCCTCGCCGGGCAGAGGTTGGCGGCCCCGGACCATGTCGGCCATGACGTCCTGGGGCAGGTCGGCAATGTCGATGCGCCCGTCGCAGGCCACGTTGACCAGCCGCTCGATGCAGTTTTCGAGCTCCCGAACGTTGCCCGGCCAGTGATGCGCGGCCAGGGCGGCCATGGCCTCGCGGGTGACCTCCAGTTCGGGCTTGCATAGGGAGCGTTTGAACTTGTCCATGAACACGCGTGTTAAGAGCAGCACATCGTCTTCACGGTGGCGCAGCGGCGGAATCTGGATGCTCAGCACATTCAAGCGGTAATAGAGGTCGCCGCGAAAGGCGTTGTTGCGAACGGCCGTGGGCAGGTCCTTGTTGGTGGCGGCGATGATGCGCACGTTGATACGCTTGGCCTCCTGGCCGCCCAGGCGCGTGACTTCGCTTTCCTGGAGCAGCCGCAGCAGGCTGACCTGGGCCTCCAGCGGCATTTCGCCAATCTCGTCAAGAAAGATTGTGCCGCCGTCGGCCAGCTCGAACTTGCCCGGACTGCCCTCCTTGAGCGCCCCGGAAAACGCGCCGGCCACATAGCCGAACAGCTCGCTTTGCACGAGGTTACGCGGCAGCGCGCCGCAGTTGACCACCACGAACGGCCCCTTGCTGCGGTTGCCGGCGTTGTGGATGGCCTGGGCGAAGAGTTCCTTGCCGGTGCCGGATTCGCCCAGAAGCAAGGTTGTGGCCTCGCCCTGGGAGGCTACCCGGGCAAGCCTGATGGCTTCGCGCAAGGCCTTGGATTCGCCGACGATGTTATCGAAGGTGTAGACTGCCTTGGCCCCGGCCACCCGGGCGGCATATTTGCGCATGCGCCGGGTTTCGCGCAGGGTGAGGATCACCCCGCCGTCGGCAAAGGGGGCACAGGACAAGGCGCAGGAGCGCTCGCCGTGCCGCAGGCCGAAGATCACCTCCCGGTCGTGGAAGGTCTTGCCGTCGGCCAGGATGGATTTGAACACGTCACTGGCCCGGATGAAGGTCCGGATGTTTTTCCCGGTGGCGTCCGCGCTCAGGCCAAGCATGGCGCAGGCCTGCCGGTTGATGCTGGTGATGGTTCCGTCCCCGGCGAGCACGATGACGCCGTCGTCGAGCAACTCCAGGATGATGCGCTGGGTGCGGGCCAGGCTGCGCAGGCGCAGGTGCTCCTCAATGGCGTGGGCCGCGGCCTCGACCAGCCCCAGGGTGTGCTGGTGGAAGTTCTCGGTGCTGATCGCCAGGTTTATCGCCCCCAGGAATCGGCCGGCGCTGTCGTGGACCGGCGCGGCGGAGCAACTCAGATAATGGAGGGAGGCGCTGTAATGTTCCGAGGCGATGACGTGGACGGGACGGCGTTCGACCAGGCACACGCCCATGCCGTTGGTGCCAAGGGTCGTCTCGTCGCAGCGTCGTCCCGGCGCGCCGTAAGGCACGTTTTCCAGGTCCTCGCGGGTGGCCGAGACATGAAGCACCAGTCCGCTTACGTCCACCAGGGTGACCACGCTGCTGGAGAGGTGGATGGAGTGGGCGAGCCTGTCCATGACCTGCTTGGCCGTGTCCACCAGTTCCTGGTTCTCGGCGATGGACCGGGCCAGCCCAGCGGCGTCGATGGGGCAAAGGGCCAGGGTGTCGGCCCGGAAGCCGGCCTGCCGGCAGCGCTGCCAGGATTGCAGGATGACCGGGCGCATGATGGCCTCGTCCACCGGCATGCCGGCCACAAAACGCCGCCACTGGGCGGAAACGGCGACCATGCGTTCCTTGGAAAGGGGGGGATTGACCGGAGCCTTCATGGGGAGCCTGCCTTGCCGCGCCGGGAGTGCAGGCACGATGACGCAGCATACGGCCCAGGCGGCAGGAATTCAAGCCAAGCCCGCCAGATCGCATTGCCTTTCCCGGGCCAACCGATTACCCGAGGCGGTGGCGGGGCGATCCTGCCGCACACCTAACACCTATGAGCACTCCACGCCAGATACTCAAGCAGGTTTTCGGCCACGACCGCTTTCGCGGCCCCCAGCAGGCCATCGTCGAACACGTGGCTGCCGGCGGCGACGCCGTGGTGCTCATGCCCACCGGCGGCGGCAAATCCCTGTGCTACCAGATCCCGGCCATCCTGCGCCCGGGAACGGCTATCGTCATTTCACCGCTGATTGCGCTCATGCGCGACCAGGTGCAAACGCTCTCCGGCCTTGGCGTACAGGCCGAGTGCCTGCATTCGGCCTTGCCGGCCGGCACGGCCCGGGAGGTCATGGCCAGGCTGCGCCGGGGCGAGCTCGACATCCTGTACACCGCCCCGGAGCGGTTCATGACCCAGGGTTTCGCCAATCTTCTGGCCGGATTGCCCCTGGCCCTTTTCGCCATCGACGAGGCCCACTGCGTCTCCCAGTGGGGGCATGATTTCCGGCCGGAATATCTGCAGCTGGCCTCCATTGCCCACGACTTTCCAGGCGTGCCCCGCATGGCGCTCACGGCCACGGCCGACGGCCCGACCCGGGCCGACATCCTCACGCGTCTGGAACTGTCCCAGGCCCGCGTCTTCGCCACCGGCTTTGACCGGCCAAACATCCGCTATCTGGTCGAACCCAAGGACCATCCCCGGCGGCGGCTGTTGCGGTTTATCCGCGAGGAGCACCCCGGCCAGTCCGGCATCGTCTACCGCCTGTCCCGGGCCAAGACCGAGGACACGGCCCAGTGGCTCACCGACAACGGCATCCCGGCCCTGGCTTATCACGCCGGCCTGGCCCCGGCCGAGCGCGACCGCCGCCAGGACCGCTTCATGCGCGAGGAAGGCCTGGTCATGGCCGCCACCGTGGCTTTCGGCATGGGGGTGGACAAGCCGGACGTGCGTTTCGTGGCCCACCTCGATCCGCCCAAGAGCCTGGAGGCCTACCATCAGGAGACCGGTCGGGCCGGTCGCGACGGCGAACCGGCCACGGCGCTGATGCTCTACAGCATGAACGATTTCGCCGCCCTGCGCCGGCTGATTGCCCCGGAAGGCGGCGAAGGCACGCGCACCCGCATCGATTTGTCCAAGCTCGATGCCCTGGCCGGCTACTGCGAGACCGATTGCTGCCGCCGCCAGACCCTGCTTGGCTATTTCGGCGAGGGCAGGCTTGAGCCGTGCGGCAACTGCGACGTCTGCCTGGACCCCAGCGAACCCGAGGACGCCACCGTGGCCGCCCAGAAGGCGCTCTCCTGCGTCTTTCGCACCGGCCAGCGCTTCGGGGCCGGCCACTTGGTCGACGTGCTGCTCGGCCGGCCGACCACTCAGGTGGAGCGCTTCAACCACCGCGAGGTGAGCACGTTCGGCATCGGCACGGACCTGACCAAGGACCACTGGCGGGCCATTTACCGCCGTCTGGCCGCCATGGGGGCCCTGGCCCCGGACGAGGCCGGCCACGGGGGGCTGGTCCTCACGCCGCTTGCCTGGGAGATCCTCAAGGGGCAGCGGCCCTTTGCCATGCGCCTGCCCAAGGAGCCGGCGCCCAAGGAGCGGCGCAAGCGCTCCCGGGGTGCGAGCGGGGAGGGCGGCGGCAAGAAGAGCTGGGTCTACGACCATCTTTCCTCCCCCGAGGACGCGGCCTTGTGGGACCGGCTGCGCGCCTGGCGGGCCGAGACGGCCAAGGAGGCCGGGGTGCCGCCCTATGTGGTCTTCCATGACCGCACGCTTTTGGACGTCGTGCTCTTAAAGCCCGAGGACGCCGCCGGGCTGGCCGGAGCCGGCGGCATGGGCCAGGCCAAGATCGACAAATACGGCCAGACGCTTATCGCTATGCTCGCCGAGCACTACGCCGCCCACGGCCGGGCCGCGCCGCGTCCGGCCCTGCCGCCCGAGGCCGGCGCGCTTGCTCCCCGTGAACCCAATGACACGGCGGCCAAGTCCTTGGCCCTTTTTCAGGAACTGGGCTCGGTGGAGGCGGTGGCCAAGAAGCGCGAACTGGCCGTGTCCACCATCCATGGGCATTTGCTGGCCTATGTGGCCTGGGGCAAGATCGAAGCGGCGGCCGTGTGCGGCTTGCCGGACGAACTCATGGCCCGAACGCGCGAGACCCTGTCGCGGCTGCGGCGCGAGGGCGTTCCGGGCCTGGGCGCTGCCCACGAGGCCCTCGGCGGCGCGGTTTCGTTTGAGGCCCTGCGCTGCATCGACGCTGAGCTTCGGGCCAAGGCCCGGGACGGGCAGGAGTGATGGCGTCCCAAGCGGCGACCGGTTCGAACGACGCGCGCCAAGGACAGGAGCCGGCCGGCGGTTTCGTGTCGGGCGCGGCGCGGCTTTTGCGCAGCAGACCCCTGCGCTGGGCCGCCCTGGCCGTGGTGGTGGCGCTCCAGGGCGCGCTGTTCCTGTCGGGCTACCGCCTCACCCCCGACCAGTTGGCCTTGCATCGGGTGTCCATGCAGGGCTTTGACGCCATCTGGACCGAGTCCGTGGCCGCCGCCGTAGTGTCCGGGCGCTTCTGTTTCTTCTTTTCGCCGCTCTCGTACTACGCCGAACTGCTCTCGGACTATTTCGTGGTCCGGGCGCTGTTTGTCGGCGTCTACTTCGGCTTGTTGTGGGCTTTTGCCGTTTATTGGGCCCGGCTGGTCCGGGCCGAGGCCGCGCTGCTTGTGCTGCTGTTGCTCGTTTCCCTGCAAATCCTCGATTTCAACAACCTGCCGCCCAACAGCTTCACCATCGCCTTCACCCTGCCGGCGCTGCTGCTGGTGTGCTCGCGCCTTGCCTTGCTGTCATGCGACGGCGCGCTCTCCCAGGCCTCGACGGCCAAGCGGCTGGCCCTCTTTGCCGTGGTGCTGGCCGCCTATCTGGCCAGCGACTATGTCTTTATTTTCGGCGTCTCCCTGCTGCTCCTGGAGTATTCCCTGGCCTGGTGGCGCGGCCAGGGCGGGCTGGCCGCCAAGGCCAAGGGACTTTTCTGGCGCAACAAAACCTGGTTCGACGCGGCTCCGGTGGCCTTGGCCGCCCTGGCCTACGGCGGCTGGCGGCTGCTCCACCCCCCGGCCTACGCCGGCACCACCCTGGCCGCGACCTTCGATCCGGCCTTGGTCCTGGCCACGGCCGCCGCCCACGCCGTGGGCGGGTTTACCCTGGCCCGGCCCGAACTTTACGCCGTCCTGGCGGACAACGCCTCGCCGCCGCCCGGCGGCTGGCTTCCCCTGGCCGGGGTGTTTCTCGGCAGCGCCTTCCTGGGGGCGGCCACGCTCCATGAACAGCGGGGGCTGGCCTTTGGCAAGCGTCTGGCGGCAGCCTGCCTCGGCCTGGCCTTTTTTGTCGTCCTGCCCTTGGCGCTTTCGCCCAAATACCAGCAATTGCAGCTGGAACATCTCCCGGCCTATGTCGACAGCCGGTTCGCCTTCCTGTGGGCCACGGCCGCCCTGGCCGGCCTCGTCTGTCTCCTTGGCCGGCATCTCGGCCAGGGCACGCGGCGGCTTTTCCTCTCGGCTCTGTTCGGCTTGGGTCTGGGCGCGGCCTCGGCCTACACCTGCTACCACAACGAGGACATGAGCCAGGCCATGCTGGAGTACACGGCTGCCTGGGACCGGGCCGGGAGTCTTGCCGCCGAGGCGCGTGGCGTCGCCGGGCCGAGCTGTGCCGAATCGGGCCTAAACGGCAGCATTGCCGCGCGCGTCGATCCTTTTGGACTGGTGGTGGGCCATCCGGAGTTCGACCTGGAGGCCTATTGGCGGCAGTACGTCACTTGGCGCGAAGCGCGCCGGGACGACCCTCTGCTGGGCGTAAGCCTCGGGCGTTTTGCCGCCCGGCCCGTGACGCTTTTGCCCGGCCGTCTCTACGCGGCGGCCGAGCTGCCTCGGCGGTTTTACGGCTGCGCCGGCTGGTATTGGCCGGCCGCCTGGGGCGCGTACAGCCGGGGGGAGCGGGCCTCTCTGCCCTTTGGTGGCGTTACGCCCGGTAAGGACGGGCTGCTGGCCTTCACGGCCGGCGGCGTGCTGGCCCCGGGGCGGGATTCCCAGGCCCTGGAAGTGTGGGGCAACGGCAAGCGGCTGGCGACGCTTGGCCTGACGGCCACGCCGGCCGTGCATCAGGTGGCCGTGCCCGGGGAGTTGCTCACTGGCGGGCTGGTGACCTTCGAACTTCGCGTGGACCAGCCGTTTTCGCCGGCTTCCTTGGGCGGAGAAGACCACCGGCGGCTGGGGTTCGCCCTGCTAAACATCTTGTTCGTCCAACCCTGAGGCGCATGAGCCGCACGGCGGGAGCGCTTGTCCGATAGACAAGTTCTCTTGGCGCAAATTGTTTCCAGCCGGTTTCGCTTGCCCAACAGAGCTTGAGGCCGGTCGGGACTCCCGCGCCAAGCAAGAAAAAAAGGCCCGGACCGACGCGCG
>ALAO01000340.1 GCA_000307955.1 Solidesulfovibrio magneticus str. Maddingley MBC34
GCCGCCGGAGGCATCTTCTCTCTTCTCTGCTCTTCCCCTTCCTACACCCCAAACAGCACCTTCGCCCAAACCGCGCCGCCGCGGCGGCGGGCCAGGCGGGTGAGCGCTAGGGAGCCGCCGAAGGACACGGCCATGGCCGCCGCGCCCAGGGGCAGGCGCAGGGCCGGGGCTACCGGGGCCGGGATGGCGGCGTAGAAGAGCAGCACGAGGACGTAGTGGGCGAGGTAGATGCCCAGCGTGTCGCGGCCGGCGTCGGCCAGGAGGGTGAACAGCCGGCCGGCGCGGGCTTCGGCCGCCCGGCAGCCGCCGAGCAGGGCCAGGCAGCCGGCGAGTTGGAAGGCCAGCCCGGAGAGCAGGAAGTATTGGCGGTAGTTGGCCCCCAGCGACCGGGCCTGGGCGTCCACGTCGGCCCAGTAGGCGATGAAGGCGCACACGGCCAGGGCGGCGAGAAGCGGCCAGCGCCGGGTGATGCTTTCGAGGGCGGAGGGGTTTCGGGCCAGCCAGCCGCCCAGGCCAAAAAAGCCCAGCCAGACCGGACCGAGCTTGATGGCGACGAGTTCGAAGGCGTGGCTGGCCGGCGGCGACAGGTGCAGGGCCAGGGTGGAGGCGAGGTAGAAGCCCAGGGTCGCGGCCGCGCCGGCCAGGAACCAGACGCGTTCCCGGGTGGGCGAAGCAAAGGGCGCGGCCAAGGCGGCCAGGGCCAGGAGCTGGAGCAGGGCGAACAGATAGTAGAGCTGGGCCGGGCCGGTGGCCAGATCGGCCAGGGCGGTTAGCGAGAAAAGCGGCATGCCGTAGGCCAGGCGCAGGATGACAAGGGTCAGGGCGTTCCAGGCCAGGAAAAGCGGCAGGATTTTCTTGATTTGGCGCAGGGGTCGGGCGGCCTGATCGCCGCCGGCCGGGGCGAAAAGGGCCAGCAGGTAGCCTGAGATGCAAAAAAACGTGGGCACGGCGAAGGTGACCAGGCAGGAAGTGAACAGCGGCGTGGCCGAAAAGTCGCCTTCCCGGAAAAAGACCGTGTTGCTGGCATGGGACCAGACCACCACGGCCATGGCCAGGGTGCGGGCGGCCTCCAGGAAGCGCAGGTCGCGGAGGCGCGTCACGGTCAGGAAGCGCCGCCGGGCTTGCCGGCCCGGGAGTCGTAGATGATCATGTAAACCTGATCGATCTGAACGTAGAGATCGGGCAGGTTCCAGATGGTCTGGATCATAGTGGTCATGGTCGGTGGGCCGAAGCTTTCGGTGGCCTTGCGCACGAGTCCGGGCACGGCCAGCAGGTCGTGGGACATGACGACCAGGGAGAAGCGGCCGGTGGTCTTGTCGCAGCCGTAGTAGACCCGGCCCAGGGGCACGCCCTCGAAATTGGGCTTGGCGTCGCGGTCGTAGTACAGGGTGAAGCGGCTTTTGGCCGTGAGTTCCGGGTCGTGGACCAGGCCGAACATCTGGTACTTGGGGTCCCAGATGGGCCGGGCCTTTTCTTCGGCGAAGGAGGGGCCGGAGAAGAGTTTCTGGCAGGACTCGCCAAAGGCGTACTTGCCGAAGACGTGGCGGCTGGAAGCGGCCGAAGCCGGCAGGGCCGGGGACAACAACACGAGGCAAAGGCAAAGGAAAAGGGCTTTTCGCATGGCACATCCTCCCCGGGGCCGGGCGCTGCCAGCCGGTTCAGGGTTGCAACGGGATGTAGGCCTATGGCCGGCGCTTGTAAAGGGCGGCCGGGGCGGCGGCGGCGCGCAGAGCCGGCAGGGCCTGGGCCAGAGGCCGGCCGAGGTGGAAGGGCAGGGTTTGGGGGGCGACGCCCAGTCGGGCCGGGAGCAGTTCGCGCATGGCGGCGTCGAAGCGCAGGGCCGCACGGGCGGCCTCACGCGCGGCTTCGTCGCCGGCGGCGGCGGCCCGGCACACGGCGGCCAGGCGCACAAGGTCCGTCTCGGCCTCGTGGTGGGCGCACAGCTCGGCCAGGGGGCCGGGGGGGAGGATATCGGCCCGGGTCAGGCGGTCCTTGTCGTACAGGGCGGCCAGGGCCTCGGGCGCGTCGCAAAAAAGGGTCCGGCACTCCAGGGGGGAGGTGTCGTGGATGGCGCAGGCCGGCGGATCGCGGTAGAACAGGCAGGCCCGTCCGTCCGGAGCCGGGCGCAGCTTCACCAGTTCGGCCGGGGCGGGGCCGACCCGGCCGGCGACGTTGTCCGTGACGCCTTCACCGCGCCGAAAGGTGACGAGGTCGGCCAGGGCCAGGCGCCCGGCGCGCAGCAAGGGCAGGTCGGCGGCGTGCAGGGCCGGACCGCCCAGGCGGCAGCAGCGGCCGCAGCGGCGGCAGGCGGCGAGGGGGGCGGAGGGGGCGGCGTCCATGGGCGGGAAATGGGACAAAAACGGTGCTTTTGCAAGCCCCTGGCAGGGACGGCGGATGGAAATAGGCTTTGCAAGGAAAAAGCTCTCGTGGTAGGAGAAATGTTCCGGGGGGACCCGGCGTAAGCTTGGTTTGCCGTTGACACGGCGACTGTTCTCATTTTAGATCGAGAGCGATTGTTCAAAACTTCACGTTTTGTGTTGCAATCCCCATTGAATAACACCCCACACGTCGGCGAGCAGGGTCGGTCGGTGGGGAGGGCGCAAGGCGAGGCCCGTCCCGCCGGAGCGCGTGTTAGCTGGTTAAGGCGGTAACTCTTCAAACCCCACTGGAGGAAGCAAATGGCGAAACACCAAACCCCCTTGTTGGACCAGCTCGAAACTGGGCCCTGGCCCAGCTTCGTGTCCGACATCAAGCAGGAGGCCGCTCACCGGGCCGCCAACCCCGACGGCCTGGACTACCAGGTTCCCGTTGACTGCCCCGACGATCTGCTCGGCGTTCTGGAACTCTCCTTCAAGGACAAAGAGACCCACTGGAAGCACGGCGGCATCGTCGGCGTGTTCGGTTACGGCGGCGGCGTCATCGGCCGTTACTGCGACCAGCCCGAAATGTTCCCCGGCGTGGCCCACTTCCACACCGTGCGTCTGGCCCAGCCCTCCGGCAAGTACTACACCGCCGAATACCTGCGCGGCATCATGGACATCTGGGACCTGCGCGGTTCCGGCCTGACCAACATGCACGGCTCCACGGGCGACATCGTGCTGCTGGGCACCACCACCCCGCAGCTTGAAGAAATTTTCTTCGACGTCACCCACAAGATGAACACCGACCTCGGCGGCTCGGGCGGCAACCTGCGCACCCCGGCCGACTGCCTGGGCAAGTCGCGCTGCGAATTCGCCTGCTACGACACCCAGGACCTGTGCCACACCCTGACCAATGACTACCAGGACGAGCTGCACCGCCCGGCCTTCCCCTACAAGTTCA
>ALAO01000341.1 GCA_000307955.1 Solidesulfovibrio magneticus str. Maddingley MBC34
CCCAGACCCCCCATATGGGGGAAAGGGGGTGGAATGGTGGGATTGATCACACACAGGGAAGGGGCATGGACAAGGTTTTGCTTGATTACGGCAGCGGCGGCCGGGCTTCGCACCGGTTCGTGGCCGATTTGTTCTTCAAATATCTCGGCAACGACATCCTGGCCCGCATGGACGACGCGGCCGTGCTGTCGCTCACCGGCCCGGTGGCCATGAGCACCGACAGCTTCGTGGTGGACCCGATCTTTTTCCCGGGCGGCGACATCGGCTCCCTGGCCGTCCACGGCACGGTCAACGACGTGGCCATGATGGGCGCGCGTCCGCTTTTCCTCACCTGCGGCTTCATCCTCGAAGAAGGCTTGCCCATGGACGATTTGGCCAGGATCGTCGCTTCCATGGGCCAGGCCGCGCGTGACGCCGGGGTGCGCGTCGTGGCCGGCGACACCAAGGTGGTGCCCCGGGGCGCGGCGGACAAGATCTTCATCAACACCACCGGCATCGGCGAAATCATGGTCGATCCGGCCCCCAGCGGCCACCGGGCGGCCGTGGGCGACGTGGTCATCATCTCGGGGTCCATGGGTGACCACGGGCTGGCCATCCTTTCCACCCGCGAAGGGCTGTCCTTCGAGGCCCCGGTGGTCAGCGACAGCGCCTCCCTGGCCGGCATCGTGGGCAAACTGCTCGCCGCCGTGCCGGGCGTGCACGTGCTGCGCGATCCCACGCGCGGGGGCCTGGCTACCACCCTCAACGAGATCGCCGGCCAGTCCAATGTCGGCATCGAACTGACCCAGGCCGATATTCCGATTCATCCGGCCGTGGCCGGCGGCTGCGCCGTGCTCGGGCTTGATCCGCTCTATCTTGCCAACGAAGGCAAATTTTTGTGTATTGTGCCAGAGGTTCAGGCCCAAGCCGCCCTGGCCGCGATCACGGCCGATCCGCTGGGCGTCGGGGCCAAGGTCATCGGCCGGGTGGTTGCCGACCATCCGGGCAAGGTGGCCATGGTCACGCCCCTTGGCGGCAAGCGCCTGCTCGGGATGCTCGAAGGCGAGCAGTTGCCGCGCATCTGCTAGGAACGCGTTTCTTAGGACACAAAACGAAATACTTGTTATGAATGCGGCGTGATACGCGGCGCTGACACCATATAACCGACGGGAGCGCGGACATGAGCGTGTGCGATGTGGTGGTGATGGGGGCTATGGGGCGCATGGGCGCGACCTTCGTGCGGCTGATCCAGGCCGATCCGGACACGTTCCGGCTGGTCGGGGCCTTGGAGCGGACGGGCTGCACCGCCGGGCTGGCCAATTTGCACTGCGAGATCGGCGACGATCTGGCCACGGTGCTGGCCAAGTGCCCGGGCGCGGTGGTCATCGACTTCACCTCGCCGGAGAATTCCGTGAAAGTGGCCCGGACCGTGGCCGCCTCGGGCAATCCCTGCGTTATCGGCACCACCGGCCTTTCTACCGAGCAGACCGCCGAACTGGCCGAAGCGGCCAAGAAAACGGCGCTGTTTTTTGCCCCCAACATGAGCGTGGGCCTCAACGTCCTTCTGGCCGTGCTGCCTGATCTGGTGCGCAAGCTCGGCCCGGCCTACAACATGGAAGTGATGGAAATCCACCACGGCAAAAAGGCCGACGCCCCCAGCGGCACGGCCATCAAGCTCGGCCAGTGCCTGGCCGAGGCCCGGGGACTGGACTACGACACGGTCAAGCGCCATGCCCGCGACGGCATCATCGGCCCGCGCACCAGCGACGAGATCGGCGTGGTCGCCCTTCGCGGCGGCGACGTGGTGGGCGACCACACGGTCTATTTCTTCGGCCCGGGCGAGCGCATCGAAGTGACCCACCGGGTGCACACCCGCGACACCCTGGCCCAGGGCGCGCTTCGGGCCGCCACCTGGATCGTCAAGCAAAAGCCGGGCAAACTCTACAACATGGCCGACATGCTGGCCTAGTCTTGCACGCCTTGGGAAATACGAGCGTGTTTTTCAAGAAAGCGTAGTGGTTTTATCGTGTTGCGGACGAAAAGCCGCAGGCGTTTTCCGTGGGCGCGACACGAGGGATAGGCCGCAGACAACGGCCCCGCCCGGGGCGCGTCCGCGAAGCCGACGACAAAGCCCGCGTTGTTCCTTGGGGAGCAACGCGGGCTTTTGCTTGGTCCCGGGATGCCTGGCGGCGCGTCCCTTAAAAATACCATAGTATTTTTAAGAAAAGTTAATGGTTTTAATTTGTTGGCCACAAAACGCCATATGCGCTTTTTGCGGACGCGACACTAGCGGCGGTGTCCAGGCCGGGCGGGGACGCCGGCGACAGCGTTGTCGACGGATTCCCCGGCGCGCCGGGTCAGGCCTGCGCGCCGGACGCCTCAGGCATTAGCCGCGTTTGGCGGCGATCCTGCCAAGCCATGGCCGTAACGGGGCGAGCCGACTTGAACCATCGCGCCCTCTACCACGGCTTGGACGGCGCTACGGGACCCGCTGTTCGGCCGGCCTTCAGCTCGCGCCGCCCTGGGCGAGCATGTCTTCCCGCACACAGTCGGTGATGTCGTTGGCGTAGTGGATGTAGACGCCCTTGACCCCGGCCACCGGCGTCCAGAACGAATCCACGAACCGGCCGGCCGAATGGACCTGGCTGCGCACGCAGGCGTTGTTCTTCATGGCGACATGGGCCTGGCAGGCGGCGCAGGGCTTGTCCGGGCCGCACAGGCTGAAGCATTTGATTCCCGGCTGGATGCCGGCGGACGCGGCGGCGGGGTTGACGGCCAAGACCGTGTGGTTGGCCTTGGTCAGCATGACCGGCGAGGGATGGGCGTCCCACATCATGTGAAAGGCGTCGAGGATTTTCGGGTCCATGTCGGCTTGCGTTTCCTGGGCGTGGAGCATACTGCCTCCTGACGTATTGATGCCGCCGATATTCTTATCGAACATGGCTGGCGTTTCGATAAGAACCTGATAAGTAAAACTTCAGTATAGGGCCATGTCGGATCAGCCATAACTTTAGCGCAATCGGACACGTATGTTCTGGAGCCTTTCCCTGACCCTTGGCGAATCGTCGCCGGGGCACGCCCACGACGTGGCCGAGCTGTTGTTCTGTCGCGGCGGTTCCGGGCTGGTGGTGCTTGACGGACACGACATCGAATTGGTCGACCGCCGGGCCGTGTTGATCGCCCCCCGGGCGCGCCATCGGTTTGTGATGCGCGACGGTGAGGCGGCGCGGCTGCACGTGGTCTGCGTCACTCTCGCCGACGCGGCCCTGCATTTGTCGCCGGCCCAGGCCGCCGCCTTGCGTCAGCTGGGCGGGCAGGGGGCCAGCGCCGTGGACTACGGCGAGGGCGACGGCTGGCTGTGGGCCTTGGGCGAGCGGATACCGGCCAGCCTGGGGCTGGCGGACCAGGGCGAGATGGCCGAATTGTGGGGCATCATCGGGCTGTTCATTGGTCGCCATGCCCGGGCCGGGCAGGGCGGCGGGGCGGGGACGTCAAAATACGGCGCGACCATCCGCGACGTGTGCGCCTGGCTCGACGACCATTTGCGGGAGCCGGGGGAACTTGACGACATCGCGTCGCGGTTCGGCCTGTCCCGCAGTCTGCTCACCCGGGAATTCCGCAAACATGTCGGAATGAGCGTCGTCGATTACCTCAACTCCCGGCGCATCCAGAACGCCGGCACGCTTTTGCTGGCCGGCGACGCCAACATCGCCGAGGCGGCCCTGGACAGCGGTTTTTCGAGCATGACGTATTTCTACAAGCAGTTCAAAGCGCTCTACGGCGTGACGCCGGCGGAGTTGCGCAAACAGTTGGCGGGACTGGCGGCCGGCGGCGTGGCCGACCAGAACTGACGACTGGGCAGTGTGCGCAAGTTGTTCCCCGGCTGTTCGAAATATGTTCGTAACTTCTCTAACTGCTAAAGATAATAATTGTTTTCGCATGTAGTCCCTTTCCTGTCTGCCAGCATACACCCCCTTTCTTCGCTGGGGGCTTCAGGCCCCCAGCGAAGCGAGTAAGGCAGAGGCGGCGCGTCGACGCAATGTGGTTTCTCGTCAAGCGCCATTGACGATCTTTCGGGCTTTTCGGCCGAAACAGGGCCAATACTCCGCCGCCCCCCTTTAAACCTTTCTCCAGGAGGGGGGTCTGGGGGCCTCAGGCCCCCAGCCGCCGGAGG
>ALAO01000342.1 GCA_000307955.1 Solidesulfovibrio magneticus str. Maddingley MBC34
CAAGCTGGCCGAAAAAACCATGACCGCCACCAAGGAAGTCGGCGACGCCATACGCGGCATCCAGGACGGCACCAAGAAGAACTACGACAACGTGGCCCAGGCCGTTACCGCCATCGAGGAAGCCGCCGGCTTGGCCTCCTCCGCCGGCGGCACCCTGGGCGAGATCGTGAAACTGGTCGACGCCGCCGCCGATCAGGTGCGTTCCATCGCCACGGCTTCCGAGCAGCAGTCCGCCACCTCCGAAGAGATCAACCGCAGCGTGGAGGACGTCAGCCGCATCGCTTCCGAATCGGCCCAGGCCATGGACATGGCCGGCCGGGCCGTGGACGAACTGGCCGATCAGGCCCGCGAGCTGGCCGCGCTTATCAACGAAATGCAGGCCGAGGGCGGCGGTTCTCCCAGCTCCGCCAAGGCCATGGCCGGTCGCCGGCCGTCCCCGGCCCTGACCTCCGGTCGCCGGCCCAAGGCCCTGGCCTGATCCCGTACGAAGCCCCAAACACGGGCCGCGGGCTTCGCGCCGGCGGCCCGTTTCGTTTGCGCCCCAGGTCCGGCCATGATAGCCAACACGGCGAAATCGACCCCCTTCGAGGTCCCATGCGAGCCGTCCGCGACGCCCTGGTGTGGTGCTACTGGCATCCCTTCAAGCGACTTATCCAGGCCCTGCCCCTGCCGCGTGCCCTGGCCCTGGCCCGGGGCCTGGGAAATCTCCTTGGCCGCGTGCCCAACGCCCGGCTTATCGGCATGGCCCAGGCGGCCGGCCGCGTCCCCGGCGTGCCGGCCGATTCGGCCGCCCGTCTGGCCCTGGCCCGGGAGGCCTTGATCCAGTTCTGCCAGACCGACCTGGAAGTGCTCTACTTCCCCAAGCTCACCCCGGCCATAACCGCCGCCCATGTGCGCATCGATGGCCGCGAGCGCCTGGACGCCGCCCTGACCCAGGGACGCGGCGTCATGCTGGCCTTTGGCCACTACGGGGCCAACCAGATGGTCATGCCCGCCGTGGGCCATGCCGGCTACCGCATGTGCCAGCTCTCGGCCCCGGCCACGACGCTCAATGAAAAACTCCCCGAGGCCCGAAGCGCCGCCGTGCGCCGCACCCGCGAACTGCGCTGGGTCCACGAACAGACCCTGCCCGTGACCCATATCGACGTTTTCGGCAGCCTGAAACGCGCCTTCACCTGCCTGCGCGGCGGCCATGTCCTGGGCGTGGCCATGGACGGCGGCGGCGGCGAAAAACGCGCGGCCGTGCCGTTTCTGGGCCGCCAAGCCCTGTTCTCCCTGGGGCCGATGCTGCTCGCCGGCAAGACCGGCTGCGCCGTGCTGCCCTGCTTCATGGAGCGCGCCCCGTGCGGGAGCCTCACCCTGCGCATCGAGGAGCCGCTGCCCCTGGTCGCGCCCGATGGCAACGGCGCGTCGGCCGAGGACGCGGCCCGAGCCAGCACCGCCGCCTTTGCCACGCGCCTGTCCGCCGCCGTCATCGCCCATCCCAGCCACTACCTCTACTTCCTGGCCTTCCGGGAACACATGGCCGCAGCCGGCCAGGAGCCTTTTTTCCTGGAATAAAAGGCCGGGGCCGGGTTATGACGGCCTTGCCGCCGGACGGTTGTCCGGCGGCGCATCCGACCGCCAAGGACCGAACCCATGGACCACGCCATCCTCGACCTGCCCCTCGATGAAAAAATCGCCCTGTCCAAGCGCGTGCTGGCCGGGGCCATGGACCGCTTCGGCCACACCTTCTGGATCGCCTGGACCGGGGCCAAGGACAGCACGCTCACCCTGTGGCTGGCCCGGGAACTGTGCCGCGAGACCGGCCGGACCATGCCGCGCGTGCTGACCATCGACGAAGGCGACCCGTTCCCGGAAATCCTCGATTTCCAAACGCGTCTGGCCGCCGATTGGGGCCTCGACGTCCATCTGGCCGCCAACCACGAGATCCTCGACCGCAAGCCGGCCATCGGCGACTACATCGACCTGTCCGGCCTGTCCCAGGCCGTGCGCGACGAGGCGGCCCGCACCGGTTTCACCGGCCCGGGTTTCCCCTTTGACCCGGAATCGCCGCTGGGCAACCAGCTCATGAAGGTGCTGCCCATGAACACCTTCCTGCGCGACAACGGCGTGGCCGCCCTGGCCACGGCCATCCGCTGGGACGAGCATCCGGCCCGGGAGGGAGAGCTCTACGAAAGCCCGCGCGAAGCCCCTCCCCATCTGCGCGTCCACCCCATCCTGCACATGCGCGAGGCCGACGTCTGGGCCATCACGCGCAGGGAAGACCTGCCCCACTGCTCCCTCTACGCCAAGGGCTACCGCAGCCTCGGCACACTCCACGGCACCGTCCGCAAAAGCGACCTGCCGGCCTGGGAACAGGACCTCGGCGACCGCAGCGGCGAACGGGCCGGCCGCGACCAGGACAAGGAAGACGCCATGGAGCAGTTGCGCGCCCTGGGATATATGTAATTCCATTGGCTAGGTCGCCTTCCGGCCGGGTTCCCGTCGGACCCGCCGCCGGAAGGCGACCGCGCCGCCCCGCCCTTGCCAGACCGGGGCGGCGCGGCGATACTGCCCCAACCATGACCCGAAACACCCTCGTCTCCCTGGCCGTGGCCGGCTGTCTGCTGGCCGCCGCCGTGGCTCTGGGCCACTGGCGCGAGCCGCTTGTCGCGGCCGCTGCCCTGCCCATGCTGACCATGCTGCTCTTCCGCCGCCGTCCGGCCCCGAGTTCCGGCCCGGACGCGCCGTTTATCCGGGGCTGCCTCCTCTACGCCGTGCTGGCCGCCGGTCTGGCCGGCTGGGATCTGCTCATCCAGACGCGGCTGCCCGAACTCCTCTCGCCCCTGGCCGCCAACGCCCTGGAAGGCCGCGAAGCCCTCAAAGGCTGGCTTTTGGCCCGTGGGGCCGACATCTACCCCGGGGCCAGCCCGCCCTGGCCGCGCCTGATCACGCTCTACCCGCCGCTTTTCTACCTCGCGGCGGCGGCCCTGACGCCCTTTGCCGGATCAACGCTCCTGGCCGGCAAACTGGCCGCCCTGGCCGGCGCAGCGGCCATCCTGACCGCGCTTTTTGTCCTGGGCCGGCGTTTGGACGGCAAGCCCTCTGGCCCGCTTGGCGGGCTTGTTATCGGCCTTTTGGCGGCGCTCACCGCCTTTGCCCAGCCCGAGATGGGCAACACCGTTGTCTGCAGGCCCGACACCCTGGCCGTGGGCTGCCTGCTGGCCGCCGCGGCCATGTTCGAGGCCGCCCGAATACGCGGCGACTGGCGGCTTTTCGCGGCAAGCGGCCTGCTCATGGCCCTGGCCTGTCTGGGCAAGCAGCAGATGTGGCCCCTGGCCGGAGCTTACGCCGCCTTACTGTTCGTCTTTCGCCTGTCGCGCCGCGAGCGGCTTTCCGCCCTGGCCGGGCTGGCCGGCGGCGGCGCGGTCCTGGGACTTCTCTGCCTGGCCTGGTTCGGCCCGGGCATCTGGGTCCAGACCGTGCTCTTTCCCAAGGCCATGACCGGCCTGGCCGCCGACAACAGCCACGGCGTGGCCTATGCCCGCCTGCGCGACTTCGCCGCCGGCCACGGACCGCTTTTGGCTGCCTACGCCGGCTGGCTGGCCCTTTGCGCCGTGCGGCGGCGTCTGCCGCTGCCCGACTCGCTGCTGTTGGCCTTTGTCCCCTTTTTGTGGCGCACGCTCATGTGGAGCGGGGCGGACACCAACCACTTGCTGCTGCCGGCAACGGTGGCCGCCTTGGGCGCTGCCCGGCTGGCCGGCTATCTTGCCGGGCGCGGACCGGTGGCCCGGGGGCTGGCCGCCCTGGCCCTGGCCGGCTGCCTCCCGGCCGGCATCACCTTGCACGCCCCGTCGGCCGCGACCTTCGCCCCGCGCCCGTCGGCCGCTGCCGAGGCCGAGGCCGCCCGGACCATTGTTTCCAACATCCAGGGTCCGCTGCTGGCCGACGCCGAAGGGGCGTTTCTCTTCGCCGGGACGCCGGCTTACGGTAAATTGTGGGTTTACGACGCCTTCGAGACCGACATGTACGACCGGCTGGGGCTGGCGGCCATGGCCGATTCGCCCATGGCGGCGGCGGTGCGCGGCCGGCTGGCCGCCCGGTTCGTGGATTCCCGGGCCTTTGTCAGCCGCAAGCTGCTGAGTCTTGTCGGACTCTATTACGAACCAGCCGAGAAGGCCGGGCCGTACACGTTTTACCGCCCCCGGCCCGAGACCGGGCTCATCGCCATGCCGGCGGCGGACCGGGTGGAGCGCGGCGACGGCGGCTATACGGCGGCCGTGACCGAAGCCCGGGGCGTGCGCCAGTGGGGCAGCTACATCCAGGCCGAGGATCCGGCCCTGGGCATGACCCTGGCTTACGCCGTGGCCGGGCCGGCGGCGGCGGGAGGATCGGTGTCGTATTGTCCGCGCCTGACCGGGCCGGACCAGACGATCACTGTGACGGCGCTGGCGCCGGACGGGCGGGAGCTTGGCCGGGCCGTGCACAGGCAGGGGGATTTTCCCGAGCGCGGGGAGGGCTTCGACAATCGAACGCGGCTGACGTTCCCGGTCAGCGACGAGGGGTTTGCGGTGCGGTTCACGGCCACCGGGGGAGCGCAGCTGTGGCTTAACGCCGACAATCCGCTGGTGATCGGGGCGACGGCGGCGGCGGGCGCGAGCGAGTGAGTCGCGGCGCGACGGCGCTGGACGCAAAAAGGGGTTGCCGAGGCAACCCCTTAAAAACCAGAACCAATTTTTTTATTTTCGCGTAGCCGAAGAACAGTCGGAAGAGCGTTCGGTGGCCTCATTGTTGGAGCCGGGCCTTACCGTGGTCGGTGTTCGCTTTGCCGGCAACGACCTTCCCCTTCACACTTTTGGTGGAACCTGGAGGGTCCGAGGCCTCGGACGCCGGGCATAACCTCTTAAAAATCCAGAACCAGCTGTTTTCTCTTTCCGCACACAAAAAAACGTCCGGAAGAGCGGCGCATAGCCCAACTCTCCCGGACAAACATTCCCTTCGTCGCCAGCCCCCTTTAACCCCTTTCGGGGGGTCCGGGGGCCTCA
>ALAO01000343.1 GCA_000307955.1 Solidesulfovibrio magneticus str. Maddingley MBC34
CCCCAGACCCCCCGAAAGGGGAAAAGTTTAAAGGGGTCGGCCGGAGCAGCGGTAGGGTGTAGTGTAAAGAAGATTTCAATTTGAACAACGATTCGTATGACAAAGTGTAATACAAACCAGCCCATTCCCCCGTCCAGGGGGTCCGGGGGGGATGATCCCCCCCGGCGGGTCCAGGGCAGAGCCCTGATCTTCCTCTTTCTCATCCCCCTCGCCGTCGTCGCGGCCTTCGCGCTGCTCTCCTGGCGCGGCATCCTCTGGACGCCGGGCCATGTCTACCAGAACTGGGACCGGGTGCCGACGCCGTACGCCGAGGAGATGCGCCAAGTCGCCGACATCTCCAAGCACGCCTGGGCCTCCAAGTACGACATGGGTGCGCCGGGCGCGTTTTCCGGCATCACCCGCTGGTTCGACCTCGTCACCCGAGACGCCGGTTCGTACCTGGGCGGGCCGTTTATCGTGCGCTGGGAAGGGCCGGTCTATGCCGTGGCCGGAGCCGGCGGCGTGGCCGCCTTGTGCCGCCTCATGGGCCTGGGGCTGTGGCCGACCATCCTGGCCGCCATGATCTTTGCCTTCAATCCCCGCCAGTTTTCCATGGCCGTGGCCGGCCACGTGGAGGAGAGCGGCTTTGCCCTGGCCATCGTGCCCTGGGTGCTGGTCTTGCTCTTTCGGGCGGCGGCCGATCCGTCCAAGCGCCGGTTTCTCGCCTGCACGCTGACGGCCGGCTTGCTCGGGGCCTTGGCCTGTTCGGCCTCGCCCTTTGGCATTGTTTTCTACGGCTCGTTCACCGCGCTTTTTACCCTCGGCCAGACCGTCGCCCGGCGAAGTGCCCGGCCGGCCCTGGCCTTTGCCCTGGCCGGCGGCGTGGCGCTCTTCCTGCACCTCCACTGGCTGGTTCCGGCGGCCAGCTCCATCATCCACGCCGCTGATTTCAAGCATCACCAGACCAAGGAAGAGATCAACGACCATTACCAGGGCATCTACCGCCGCTATTCCGCGCCGTTGCGCCAGGCCATGCTCGGCCACACCGACAATTACGGCATGGGCACGGAATACGCCTACCCGGTGACCATAAAGGACAATCCAGAATGGGTGGGCGCGGCCCTGGCCTTGCTCGGGCTGGCGATTCTCGGCGGCTTCGGGCGCGTGCCGAACAAAGGCGTCAAATATTTCGCCGCCTTGTGCCTGCTCATGGGCTTTATCTGTCTGGCCGGCAACAAAACCCTGGCCGGCGCGGTGTTTTACGAGAAGTTTTTAAACCGCGTGCCGATCCTGTTTTTCCAGATGGCCCGGCCGGCCCGCTGGCTGCCGGTCTATTATTTCGGCCTGGCCCTGCTGGCCGGCCTGGGGCTGGCCAGGCTCCTCGACTGGAGCAAGGGCAGCCGCCTCAACCGGGCCACCGTCCTGGCCTTTGCCGCCGCTATCCTGGCCGTCTATCTGCACCCCTACTGGACCGGCCAGTTGACCCGGCCCCAGAACGCCACCTCCCAGACCATGGCCATGATGCCCCAGCCGCTGTCTCCGGCCGAGGGTACGCTGTCCAAATATTTCACCAACGACCCCGACGACTACCGGGTGACGGTCTGGCCCACCATCGCCGGCCCCACCGGCGACGTGCCCGAGCCGCCGGACAACGGGCTGACCCGCAATTTCGCCTTGCTCGGCAAGGACGGCGTCATCGGCCCCACCTACATCGGCGAACCCTACAGCATGTACCTGCTGGGGCTTTTGCACCGGCCCTGGCCGGTCACCGACGCTTTTGGCCGGCTGCTCGGGCTGGCCGCCGTCAAGCGGGTCATCTACAACCAGACCAACCCCTATCTGTCCTACGGTTCGTTCGGCTGGATGCCGACCACCAAGCGCGGGCCGGAAACGCTGTTCGATCCCGGCGATCTGATCGGCCCCTTCATCGCCGCCCAGCGCGACCTCGTGGTCGATCCCGACCTGGCCGCGCCGCCCGAGGCGGTCTATCGCAACACCGACTTCCTGCCGCGCCTGCGCCTGACGAAAGGGGCGCGTCTGGCCGCCGGCGGCTTTCCGCTGCTGCTGTCCCTGGCCAACGCCAGCCGGCCCGACTGGGCCGACGAGGCCCTGTTCTTCGGGGCCGACGTCACCGAAGCAGAGCTCAAAACGCTGGGGCCGGGCTTTGGCGGCCTGACCGTTGCCGGCGGGGCCACGCCCGAACTGCTGCTGCCTTTCCTGCCGGCCAACGCCTATGACGGCGCTGCGTCCGCCACCCTGGAAGGTTCCTTTGGGCCGTTGGCCCCGCGCCAACTCGACGATCCCCGCCACGGCGGCTCGGTGCTGGAAAAGGCCGCCCGCGTGAGCGAAGCTCCGGGCGTGGTCCGGTTTGCGCTGATCGGCCACGGGACCATGCGCTTGTTCCTGCGGGCCGGGGCCGAGAGCTTTGCCGGCACGGCCAGGGTAAGCCTCGACGGCGCGCCCGTGGCCGAGCTGGTCGCCGGGCAGCTCGGGCGCGGCATCGACTGGATCGACTGCGGCACGGCCACCTTCGAGCCGGGACCGCCCCATGAGCTGGCCGTGGACATTCCCGGCCGGGGCGTCATCGTTTCGGGGCTCCTCGCCGTGCCCGAGGAAGCCTATGAGGCCGCTCGGGACAAACTGGCCGCCCTGGCCGGCGGCAAGGTCCGGGTGGTGGCCGAGGCCGAGGAAGCGACCGTAGCACCAGTCGCGCCCATGGCCCCCAAACTTTTCGTCCCGCTCATGGCCCAGGGCGCGGACCTGACGGTCGCCAGCGAAAATGCCCGCCTCGACCTGGCCGATCCGCGCGGAGCCGGGGTCGTGGCCGTGGAAGGCGACGCCCCGGGCGAGGTGGTCTACACCGTGCGCTTCCCCGAGCCGGTCTCGGGCCTGACCCTGGAGAGCTATCCCCGCCTTTTCGGCGACAAGGTCGAGACGTCCTACGTGGCTGCTTCGGTCTCCGTGGACGGCGGCCCGTCCAAGCTCCTCTACCGGGTGGAGGGAAGCCACGACGACCGCTGGGAGGACGTCTACAAGCGCCGCGTGGTTTCCGAGATCAAGGGGCCGGCCACCACCGTCACCATCCGTTTCGCCATGCGCCAGGCCCAGCTGTCTTCCCAGGTCAATTCCCCCAACCAGCCCATGCGGCTGGTGGCCGACACCCCCGTGCCCGGCCGGGCCGTGCTGTCCTTTGGCGCGGCGGCCCGGTTGCCGGCCACTTTGGCCGTGGCCGTGCCCGTGGCCGGGGACTACGCCGCCACTTTGCGGCTGGTCGGCAAGGCCGGGGACACGGTCAGGCTGCCGGACGGCCGTTCGGTGGCCCTGGCCAAGGACGGCCGCAACGACGTCCCGGCCGGGACGGTGCGCCCCGGGGACGACGGCTTGGTCCGTCTGGCCCTGGACGGTCCGGCCGCCGTCGCCTGCGACGCCGTGGAGCTGACCCTGGGCGAGGCGGGCGGCCCGGCGGCCGGCGCGGACATTGCCTACAAGCGCCAAAACGCCGGCCGCTACGACCTGACCCTGCCGGCCGGCGGCGGTTTCCTGGTTTTTTCCGAAGCTTTCCACCCGGGCTGGGGCCTGATCGTCGGCGGCAAGTCGCTGCCGCCGCTGAAGGGGTTGGGATTTATCAATGTCTATCATCTGCCGTCCGACGCGTCCGGCCCGGCCGAGCTGCTCTACCGGGATGAGGCCATCATGGCCAAACTCGTGCCCGTCATGAACGCCGGCTGGATCGTGCTGACGTTAATGACCCTGGGCCTTTTCGCGCCGGACCTGCTGCCCGGGCGGCGAAAGGCTCCCCGGGTCGATTGAAGCCCGGGGCGATCCCGGCTATGGTCCGGCCTCCCGGCGGGGAGCCGGTTGGAGCGCTATGCCGAAAACCACGTCGCGGACCGCCGCCTATGTCAAACTGGCCCGGCCGCACCAGTACGTCAAAAACGCCTTTGTCTTCCTGCCGCTGTTTTTTGGCTGGAAGCTCAACGACCCGGCGGCGCTGTGGAGCGCCTGCCTGGCCTTTGCCGCGTTCTGTCTGGCCGCCAGCGCTGTCTACGTCGTCAATGATTTAAAAGACGTCGAGGAAGACCGGGCCCACCCCACCAAGCGCAACCGCCCCCTGGCCTCGGGTGCGCTGACCCCGGGCCAAGGCCTGCGGTTCGCCGGGGCGCTCCTTGGCGGCGCGGCCGTGCTGACCGTTGTTCTCGGCTCGGGCGGCTTTGCCGCCATCCTGGCCGGCTATCTCGTCATAAACGCCCTCTACAGCTTTGCCCTCAAGCACAAGGCGCTTATCGATCTGGCCTGCATCGCCGTGGGCTTCGTGCTGCGGGTGTTTGCCGGCGGCGTGGTCACGGCCGTGACTCCCAGCCACTGGATCGTGCTCATGACCTTTTTGCTGGCGCTGTTTCTCGGCTTCGCCAAGCGCCGCGACGATCTGCTGCTCTCGGCCGCCGGTTGCGAGAAAACGCGGCGGTCGCTCGACGGCTACAACCTGGAGTTCGTCTCGGCCTCCATGATCATCATGGCGGCGGTTGTCATCGTCAGCTACATCCTCTACACGCTTTCCCCCGAGGTCATCGCCAAGCATGGCTCGGACAAGCTGTATCTGACCGCCATTTTCGTCATCCTCGGCGTCCTGCGCTACTTGCAGATTACCCTGGTCGAGTGCAAAAGCGGTTCACCGACCCTGGTGCTGTTGCGCGACGGCTTCATCCAGGCCTCCCTGGGGCTGTGGATCGTCAGCTTTTACCTTATCCTCTATGTGGAGCGTGTCCGGAATCCATGAAGAAAATCATGCTGTTCTATCCGCCGGGGCGGTTTTACCAGCGCGGCGAGGACCGTTCCCAGGGCAACGTGGAGCAGTCCACGGCCACGTCCATGCGCGCGCCCAACGACCTGGGCTACGCCGCCGCCACCCTCAAGCAGGAAGGGTTCGCCGTCTTTTTGCGCGACTACCAGACCGAGCGCTGCGCCCCGGCCGACCTGCTGGCCGATTTCGACCGCGAGGCCCCGGACGGCATCTTCGTCAGCATCACCAACTCCACGATTTTCAACGATCTGACCCTGGTGCGGCAGCTGAAGGCCAAAAAGCCCGACCTGCTGGTCATGCTCAAGGGCGCGATCTTTTTCGACCCCGACGAGGCGCTCCTGGCCCAGCTCGATCTGGCCGACGTCACCTACCTGATCGGCCTGGAATCCGACTTCATCGTCGGCAAGCTCGCCAAGGCCCATTTCGACGATCCGTCCAGCGTGCCGGCCATTCGCGGCATCCTCTATAAAACAGATGGCGTCTGGACCAAGACCGACTTCGCCTCCTGGGAGACCGACCTCGACAGCCTGCCGTTTCCCGACCGCAGCCTCATCAAGAACGCCCTCTACGTGCGCCCCGACACCGGCGAACCTCAGGCCACCATCGCCACCTCGCGCGGCTGCCCCTCGGCCTGCATCTTCTGCATGACCCCGAAGATTTCCGGCAAGAAGCTGCGCTTGCGCTCGCCGGAAAACATCCTGGCCGAGCTCACCGACTGCTACGCCAACCACGGCATCCGCGACTTCTTCTTCAAGTCCGACACCTTCACCTTCGACCCGGCCTGGACCCGGGCCGTGTGCCAGGCCATCCTCGATTCCCCCCTGGGCGGCAAGATCCGCTGGGTGGCCAACTCCAAGGTCAAACCGCTCGACAAGGACACGCTGGTCCTCATGAAAAAGGCCGGTTGCTGGCTGGTGGCCTTTGGCTACGAGTCGGGCAGCCCGGAAACGCTTTCGCGCATCCACAAGAACACGACAATCAACGACAACCTCCAGGCCACCAAATGGGCCAAGGAAGCAGGGCTGCTCACCTTCGGCTTCTTCCTCATCGGCCTGCCCTGGGAAACAAAGGAACACCTCGAAACCACGCGCCAGCACATCTTCGAGCTGGACAACGATTTCCTGGAACTCCACATCGCCATCCCCTATTACGGCACGCGGCTCAATGAAATCGCCCGCGAAGAGGGACTTTTGCCCGGTTCGGTCCTGGGCAAGGACTATTTCAACGCCCCCACCGTGGGCACGAGCACCTTGTCCATGGAAGAAATCGAGGCCTTCCGCAAAAAAACGCTCCTCGATTTCCACCTGCGCCCGTCCTACATCGCCCGCAAGCTCGTCCAGGCCGGCGGCAACCCCAAGATCATCGCCAACTACGCCCGCTTCGGCCTGCGGCTGCTGAAAAACACCCTCATGCCGCCGAGGCGCCCCCGCGCGCTCACCCCGGACGGCACGCCGCCCCGGGTCGCCATCCTCGGCGCCAATTCCGACATCGCCCTGGCCCTGGCCCGCCAGCTCGCGGCCCATGATCACGCCTCCCTGGTCCTGGCCTCCCGCGATCAGGATCGCCTGAACGCCGCCGCCGTGGACCTGGCCAAGGACTGCGACACGGACGTTGCCGTGCGCCACTTCGACGCCCTGGACTTCGCCGGCCACGCCGCCTTTTTCGATTCCCTGGACCCCATGCCCGACGTCCTGGTCCTGGCCTTTGGGCTGCTCGGCGACCAAGCGGCCGGCCAGCGCGATTTCGCTGCCGCCCGCGCGGTCATCGACACCAACTTCACCGCCGCCGCCTCCATCCTCGAAATCGCCGCCGACCGCTTCGCCAAGCGCGGCCACGGGACCATCGTGGGGCTGACTTCCCCGGCCGGCGAACGCGGCCGCAAGAGCAACTACCTCTACGGCGCGGCCAAGGCCGGGCTGACCACGCTGCTTTCCGGCCTGCGCCACCGTCTGGCCGGCTCGGGCGTGCGCGTCGTCACCGTCATCCCCGGCTGGACCAAGACCCGCATGACCGCCGCTACCCCCACCCCCGAACGCCTCACCGCCTCGCCCGAACGCGTGGCCGGCGACATCCGCAAGGCCCTTCACGGCAAGGCCGACGTTCTCTATACCCCGTGGTTCTGGCGGCCCATCATGGCCCTGGTGCGCGCGCTCCCCGAAAAACTCTTCGTCAAAACGAATCTCTAATGAACATACTTTTCCTCAATCACAATCCCGAGCGCTACGGCACCTACTTCCGCTGCTACCACCTGGGGCGGCATCTGGCCGATCGCGGCCACAACGTGACCCTCGTGTGCGCCTCTCGCGAAGCCACCCTGCACACCACCGAACGCAAGGAAGGCGGCCTGCGCATCCGCTTCCTGCCGCGCGTCAACATCGCCACCTACCACACCGGCCACACCCTGCGCATGCTGCTCAACACCCACGAGTGCCTGCGCACGTCCATGGACATCCTGCACAGCTTCGCCTTTCCGCTGCATCCCATCAGCTTCCCCACCCTGGTGACGAGCGTCCTCAAACCCCAGGTCAAGATCGTCCTGGACCATGACGACATGTGGAAAGGCGGCTTCATCGACCAGCACCCCTGCCCGGTGCGGCTGTTCTACAACTACACCGAGGACCATCTGCCGCGAATCGCCGACCAGGCCACCGCCGCCAGCGACATCCTCATCGGCAAATTCCGCGACGCCGGCCTGCCCGCGAGTAAGATCCACTACATCCCCAACTGCCCGACCATCCGCCTGGACATGCCGTCCAAGGCCGAGGCCCGGGCCTCCCTGGGACTGGCCCCGAACGACAAGGTGCTGCTCTCCATGGGCCACACCTACACCGAATCGCTCTTCGCGCTGCTCGACGCCTACGCTTCGGCCCGCGAGACCCTGCCGGGCCTTAAGCTGCTGTTTCTCGGCAAAATGCACATCTCCGACGACTTCAAGGCCCGCATGAAGCCCTACGAGGAACGCTTCGCCCCGGACATCGTCAAGATCGGCGAAAAGCCGCCCACCGACGTGCCGCGCTATCTGGCCGCCTCCGACGCGCTGCTTTTGCCCATGGACGACGATCCCATCGAAAAGGCCCGCTTCCCCATCCGCTTTGGCGACTATCTCGCCTCGGGCGTGCCCGTCGTCTCCAACGCCGTGGGCGAAATCAAGCGCATCATGGAGTCCCGCGACTGCGGCTACACCGCGCCCGTGGGCAACGCCGCCGCCTTCGGCCGGGCCATCGTCACCGCGCTCACCGACGAGGCCGGCCGCGAGCGCAAACGCGAAAACGCCAGACGCCTCATCGCCGAGGAACTCAACTGGCCCGCCGTGGCCGCGCGCCTCGAAGCCGTCTACGAAAAGACGTTAAGCGAATAATCCCGGGCCAGGGCGCTGCCCTGCTCCGGCGCGGGCGCTGCCCGTGACCCGGCAGGACGTTGTCCTCCACCCGTCGGGCGCTGCCCGGATCCGGCAGGACGCTGTCCTGCACCTGCCAGGGCGCTGCCCTGGACCCGC
>ALAO01000344.1 GCA_000307955.1 Solidesulfovibrio magneticus str. Maddingley MBC34
GCCGGCCGAAGGCGCGGCCGCCAGCCCGACCGTGAACCAGCCGGATTCCCCGTCGGCCGTAACCGGAGCGCCGGCCCCGGCCGCTCCTGGCGCGCCCGTGCCCCTTGGCGCGTCCCCGACCGCGCCCAAGACCGGACCGACCCAGGCCACGCCGGCCAGCCCGACCGGCGCGCCCGGTTCCGCCCTGGCTCCGGCCGCGCCGGCCCCGGCCGCGCCCGAAGGCGATCTCGGCACCGCCATCGAGGTGGAGGTGCTGGACCGTTTCCCGAACCAGCGCGCCAAAAAACTCAAACCGACCGGCCGCGAGGGCGAGGCCGACCAGTCCGCGCCGACGGCAAGCCAGCCGGCCGCGCCCTCGGCCGTGGTTCCGGCCCCGGCCGACGCTCCCGCCATCGAGGGCGAAGCCCCGGCCAAGCGGCCCCAGCGCCAGCGCCGGCCCAAGCCCGAGGCCGTGGAGCCTGCCCCGTCGTCCGAAGCCGCCTCGGGCCAGCCAGCCACGCCGCCGGCCGCCTCCTCGGCGGTGGTTCCGGCCCCGGCCGACGCCCCCGCCGCCGAGGGCGAAGCCCCGGCCAAGCGGTCCCAGCGCCAGCGCCGGCCAAAGCCCGAAGCTGTGGACGCCGCTGCGCCCGCCGCCACGTCGGGCCAAGCATCAGGCCAAACGTCGGGCCAGCCGTCGGGCCAGCCGTCGGGCCTGGCCCAGGACGCCGCCCCGGCCGGCGAGGACGCCCCGCGCCCGAAGTCCCGGCCCCGACGCCCCAAGAACGTCGAAACCATCGAAGCCGGCCAACCGGCCCAGCAAGCGGCCCCGGCCGCTCCGGCCACGACGCCCTAGGCCACCGCCATGACACGCTGTTTTTGCCGCTCCCAGGCCCAGGCCGCCCGTCGCGGCCGGACTGTCAAGCCGTTGCACGAACCCGCGCGGCCGCCGCGCGCCTTTTCGCTGCCTTGCCTTCTTCCCTTGGCCGTCTTGTGTCTCGCCCTGGGCCTGGCCCAGGCCGGACCGGCCTTGGCCCTGGACCTCGACCCCAGGCCCGAAGGCGCGCCCCTGCGGCTGCCGGGCGACCTCTTCGGCCGGGACCAGGCCGTGGAAGGGCGGCTTTTCGTCAAAATCGGCCCCAAGAAAGTCAAATACTCCCGGGTGGTGGAAACCGCGCCCCTTTCGCTGGCCACGCCCTTTCCCAATGGGCCGGCCACCGTCCAGGCCTTGACCGACGCTTCCGGCGGCGGCGACATTCCCCTGGGGCGCTTCAACGAAATCGGCCTGGACCTGCGCGACGCCGATCCGGCCAATCCCACCCTGGCCGCCCTGACCCTGCGCGCCCCGGACGGCCGCACCTTTGGCAGCGATCCTTTGGAATGCGTGGAAAACCTCGGCCAGACCTATCTCGACGGCCTGACCCCGGACAACACGGCCGAGGTCGCAACGGCGACCTGGGCCGACAAGAACGCCCTCTATCTGGCCCGGCGCGTGCTGGATCTGCCCTTCGACGATCTCTGGCGCACCACCCAGGACGGCCCCTCGACGTTTCTGCAACGACGCTTCGACCGCGACGCCTTGGACCTCGGGGCCGTGGACGTCATCCTGCGCCGGCCGGCCCCGGTCCAGGTCAACCTCGTTTTGGCCCTGGACCCGGCCAATCCCAAGGCGCGCACCGTCCTGGACTGGTACGCCCTGGCCAAGCGCACCTTCGAGCTGCCCGACGGCCGCACCGTGCTGCGGGTCTACCTGGGCCGCTATCTGCGCGAGCGCCATCCCGGGCTCAAGTGGGCGCGCCTTAAGGAAATAAGCCTCATGTTTTTCCGCCAGGGCCTGGCCGAGGTGGCCCGGGACCGGCTGACCCAGCGCCTGGCCTTTATCCCCTCGGGCTTTGATACGGCCGCTCTGGCCCGGGACGGCCTGCCCGGACGTCTGCCCACCCGGGTGCGCGAACCCTTTGCCGGCGCGCGCCGGGTTTTCGTCAACACGACGACGGCGGCCGCCGCCGTGGGCCAGGGCGGCGCGGCCCGGGCCGAACTGCGCCTGACCCCCATGGCCGTTTCCCAACCCGGCGGCGGCGCGGCCGAGCGCGCCTATCTGGCCCTGTCCTCGCCCCGGCGCGAAACCCCGGCCTTCCTGGCCGCCGCCGACGAGCTGGCCACGAGCCTGGGCGCGGCCCCGGACATCGACCGTCCAGACGGCGGCGTGCCCGTGACCCCGCTGTGGAGCCTGGCCCCACCCTTTGACCGGACCCCGCGCCGGGCCGCCGACGGCTTTGGCGGGCTTACCGACGAGCCGGTCTACCTGGCCGGCGCGCCCGGACTGTTCACCGGTTCCAGCGCCATACGCTATTTCCGCGCCGCCTCGGGGCTGGTGGTGGAAGGGACCGGAGAGCGCCTGGACATGGCCGTGGAGGCCGCCTTCGCGCCGGCCGCCGGCATGAACCATTTCTTCCGCCTGGACATCGGCCGCGATCCGGGCCTTTCCGGCGTCGAGTTGCTCGTTTACGCCCCGGGCCAGGCCGAGCCGGCCCGGCGCTACGGCCTGCTGCCGGGCCAGCCCACGCCCCTGCCCGATCTGCCCGCCCATGTGGCCCGGGCGGTGGTGCGCTTCACCTTCACCGGCCGGGACTTCGCCCTGCCCGTCAGCCGGGCCATGCTGACCGCCGTGCCGGCCGGACCGGCCGCCGCCGGCCTCTACGACGCCGCCCTGCCCTGGCCCGTCACGTCCGCGGCCGTGGCCCGCGCCGAGGCCGGCCGCCTAAGCTACGCCCCGGGCCGCAGCCTTGGCCCCATGGCCTGGCTGGCCGCCGGGTTCGAGCTGGTGGGCGATCCGGCGGCGGTGTCCGTGGCCGGGGGCGCGCCGGCCGTGCCCGACGCTCGCGCGGGACGCCTCATCGCCCGGTTGCCGGGGAAATCCGGCCCGGCCGAACTGACCGTCACCGGCCTTGGCGGCCGGCCCGCCGGCCAGCTCGAACTGACCGGCCCGGTCTTTTCCGGCGACGCCGCCGTTTCCTGGCGCGACGTGTTCGCCGCCGCCCCCCTGGTCTCCCTGGGCGGAACCGATCACGCGCCGGGGTCCATTGCCGAGGCCACGGCGGCGCGCCTGGGCAGCGCCGACGACTGGTTGCCCCTGGGTTCGGCCGCCCTGCCGGCCAAGGGCGCGACGGCCCGATTTTTCGCCCATCCCTGGTTTGGCGTCGCGGCCCTGTGCTTCGAGACCGACGCGCCGCTGCATCTGTCGCGTTTCGCCAAGCCCCCGCGCGAGGCTTCCGGCGACGGCCTGGGCACCCTTGGCCGCCTGGTCGCCGCCCTGGCCCTTGTGGGCGGGGCCTTTGCCGCCTGGCGGCTGGTCGGACGACAGCGCGCCGGCGCGGCCTTTGCCCGGCTGACGGCCCGGCCCCTGGCCTGGTTGGGGGCGATTCCGTCTCCGGCCGAGGCGCGGCGCGACCGGCGGATCTTCGGCGGCCTGGCCCTGGCCGGCGTGCTGTTCGCCCTGACCGTTGGCGGCCTGCCCGGCCGGCTGGCCCTGGCCCTTGCCGGGCTGGCCCTGGTTCCGGTATGGCGGGCGGGCGCGCCGCCGGCCACGGCCGCCTTGTCGCGGCACTGGCCGGGCCTTGGGGCCTGGATCGCCGCCGGCCCGGGGCGGACGTATTTTTGCGGTTTCGCCCTGACCCTGGCCCTGGCCGCCTTTTTCGGCGGCCTGGGGCTGCCGCCCGTGGCGGAATTTTTCGCCCAGGCCGGGCTCTACGCTTTTCTGGCCGGACTGTGCCGGCTGCTGCCAACCAAAGCTCCCAACCGGGCCGACACGCCCCAGGACGCCGCCTCGTGAAACGCTTTCTCAAGCAGAACATCGTCATTCTCGTCCTGCTCAACTCCGGCAATCTCTTCAACTACCTCTTCCAGTTGGTGGTCGGGCGCTGCATGAGCCCGGCGGATTTCGGCGGCTTTAACGCGCTCAACTCCACCATGGTGATCTTTTCCGCGCCCCTGGCCATCGTGCCCCTGGTCATGGCCCGGTTCACGGCCCGGTTCGTCCTCACCGACATGGGGCTGGTGCGCGCCCTGCTCACCCGCGCCCTGGGCCTGGCCGCCGGCCTGGCCGTGGTGGCCTACGGCCTGGGCGCGCTGGCCCTGCCGGCCTTGCAGGCGTTTTTGCACATCGAATCCCCCACCCCCATCCTGCTCATGCTCGGGGTCATGGCCGGCTCCTTCGTGCTGCCCGTGCCCTGGGGCATGCTCCAGGGGCTCCAGCGCTTCACCGGCTACGGCATCGCCGGGGCTTCCAACGCCTGCTTCCGGTTCCTGGGGGCCATCGCCTTTGTCTGGGGGCTGTCCTACGGTATAAACGGCGCCCTGGTGGCCAGCCTCACCGGCATCGCGGCGGCGCTGTGCGTCAACCTCCTCTTCCTGCGCGACGTTTTTCCCGTTCAGCCCTCGCCCTTGCCCGAGGGGCTTTTCAAGGAAGTGGGCACCTATTCGGTGGGCATGCTCCTGTCCTCGATCATCGTTATGGTGCTGGGCAACCTCGACGTGGTGCTGGTGCGCCACTACTGCGACGCCGAAGGGGCCGGGCTTTACGCCACGGCGGCCATCCTCGGGCGCATCGCCTTTTACCTGCCCTCGGTGCTCATGAGCGTGCTTTTTACCGAGGCGGCCACGGCCAAGGAATCCGGGCGCAACGACCTGTCCTCGCTGTGGCTGTCCATGGGCCTGACGGCGGCCCTGGGCGGCGGCTTCGCCCTGTGTTGTCTCATTGGCTCGTCGTTCGTGGTCAAGCTGCTTTTCGGGGCGCAGTACGCCTCGGCCGGCCCGCTGCTGGCCGTCATCAGCGGGGCCATGGCCCTTTTGGCCGTGGCCAACATCCTTTTCGTCTATTTCCAGGCCCGTTCGGAATTCGGCTTTGTCTGGTTCCAGGCCGCCGGGGTCGGGCTCTTTCTGGGGCTGACGCTCTTTTTCCACGACACGCCCATGACCGTGGCCTGGCTGCTTTTCGCCGGCATTGCGGTCATGCTGGCCGGCTCGCTATGCTGGCTGCTCGGGCGGGTGCGAGCCCGACGGGCCGAAACGGCCGGGGCCTAACGTTTTTCGACACGCCGCGCGGCACAAGCGAATCAAGGAGGCGGCATGGCCGGCAACACCTTCGGCACGATTTTTCGGCTGACCACCTTCGGCGAATCCCACGGGCCGGCCCTGGGCGGGGTCATCGACGGCTGCCCGCCGGGGGTGCCGGTCACGGAAGCGCTGATCCAACGCGACCTGGACCGCCGCCGCCCGGGCGCGGGGGGACTGACCGGCACGGCCCGCAAGGAACCCGACGCCGTGCGCCTGCTCTCCGGAGTCTTCGAGGGCGAATCGACCGGCACGCCCATCGCCTTTGCCATCGAGAACACCGACCAGCGCTCCCGGGATTACGAAGCGGCCAAGAACCTCTTGCGCCCGGGCCACGCCGACGGCACCTATCTCGCCAAGTACGGCCGGCGCGACTATCGCGGCGGCGGCCGGGCCTCGGCCCGGGAGACGGCCGCCCGAGTGGCCGGCGGCGCCGTGGCCGGCTCGCTTTTGTCCGCGTACGGCATCGACGTTTTCGCCTACACCGTGGAATTCGGCGGCCTGCCGGCCTCGGTCCTTGATCCGGCCGGCGCGGCCGAGCGGCCCTTTTGCGCCCCGGACCCGGCCGTCATCCCGGCCTGGGAGGCCCGGGCCAAGGAAGCCATGGCCAGCGGCGACAGCCTGGGCGGCATCGTCGAGGTGACGGCCACCGGCGTGCCGGCCGGCCTGGGCGAACCGGTCTTCGACAAGCTCGACGCCAGGCTGGCCTATGCGCTGATGGGCATCGGCGCGGTCAAGGGCGTGGAGATCGGGGCGGGTTTCGCCGCCGCCCGCCTGACCGGCTCGACCAACAACGACCCCATCGTCAGCCCGCCCGAGAGCAACAACGCCGGCGGCATCCTGGGCGGCATCTCCAACGGCCAGCCCGTCACGGTTCGGGCGGCGATCAAGCCCATCCCGTCCATCGCCGTGCCCCAGCGCACCATGGACATCGCCGGGAACCCGGCCGAGATCGTGGTGGGCGGCCGCCACGACCGCAGCGCCATCCCGCGCGTGGTCCCGGTCATCCGGGCCATGGTCCTGCTCGTGCTGGCCGATTTCCTGCTGGCCCAGCAGGCCGTGCGGCCCGGCGGCGCGCCCCGGGTTTGATTCCAATTCCATTTATCAAGCAAAAGCATATCACAAACAACATTTTGATTTAATTCTATATTTACGAAGCACAACTGTCGTTATGTTGCGTAATAGGCATAAGGCCGCGCTCGTCAAAACCGCCTTGGGCGTTTCGCGCCCGACAGGCGCGACGGCGGGCTTGCACGCCCGTCCCGCAAGAGCCGCGTCCCCGAAAAAGCGCCCGCCCTGTCACCGGCAAGCCGCCGCCCGGCAGGGCGTCCCCGAGCGACAGTACACGCAACACATCGGTTTCATGGCGAAACAGGCAGGGCGTGTCCGGCGGGCGCGGCAAGGGAATCACGCTCTGGAACATTGGGCTGCAAACCGTCAGGCGCAAGTATTTTAACGTATTTTTTGTTGAATAAATACCGCCCCATCTGTAACGCGGGCCACGCGGCCGCGCTTCCCCCGACCTTGGCCGGCCAGCTGATCTCTCCCCCGCCTGCTGCGCAACATGCTGTCTTCCCGTGAAGTTCGGACCGCCCTGGAGGGGCAGTCGGCCGCGTCTGGCCGGCCGCTGTTTCTTTTTGACTCAATCAAGGCTTTTCTTGCCCCAATTTTACCTTTTTAAGACAACACACCGAAATATTGAACTAAAAAGAGGAACTTCCTTGTCTCAGACCCGTGCGAGCAGTCGCGGTTGCGCGGAATTTGTCTTGAACCGTCGCCATTTTTCTCGTATTATGATTTTAACCATACGGCATTGCATATTTTTTCGGCGTGGTTCGATCCTTGCTTCCTAGGCCTCACTGTTTCGGACGTACCATGCCCCAAAGGCCCGGCCCCGGGTCGCCTCCGATCCTACGCGCACTCGGAGGCGGCATGGCCAGCCGGGCTTGCCGCCGGAGATGCAACATCGCGCTGCCGCACAACGTAAGGAGGCGAATATGGATGTACCCAGCAAGAGCAACAAAGCGTGGGTCGACATCGTTACCGGGAAGAAGACGTTTCAACTGAAGTTCCTGGCTGCGAAAATCCTGCTTGGACGATTGACGCGGTCCGTCAAGGAAGACCCCTCGCCGGAGAACATCAGCTCCAGCATTGATCAAATCTATGCCATTTTCGCCAATAACGTGAATATGCCCAGCGTCCAGGATGATCTGAAAACCATTTTCGGCTAGGAGGGCGTTATGCAACAGACCATTTCCACCGTCGCGGATATCAAGCAGAAGATAGAGGCCGGCCGCAAACTTCTCCTGGCCGGCGACGAGGAAGCCCTCCGTTCATTGCCCAAGGGCGACTGGATCGCCGGAACCATCCCTTACTTCATCGCCGCCGACAAAGGCGGCATGGTCAGCCGGGAGATGATCTGCGCCACGGACATCACCGACTACACCGCCGGCATCGAAATTGCCGTGTACGACGCCAACGGCCTGGCCCGCATCTACACCGAAGGCCCCAAGCACGGCTTCAGCTTCATCATCCTGCCGGCGGCCAGCAAGACGCACCTGTCCTTTGCCCTAAACGCCCCCAACTACAAAGACTTCGGCGTTCGCCCGCTCATCGGCTGGGTGGCCGGCGTCCACTTGAGCGACCTCGGCAAGAAAACCCCCAAGGTGGTCAACGGCCAGACCGGCGAAGTCCTTGAGGACGCCGCCCTGGTGCTCCAGGCCCAGCTGCCCCCGGGCAAGGTCGCCGAAATCGGCATTATCAACCTGTTCGAGCAGGGCGACGGCGACATCCTGAGCTTCGGCTCCGACGGCTTCTCGGCCAAGGATGTCCTGGTCAACGGCGAAAAACGCAATTTCGCCGCCTACATCATGAAGAACAAGCTCGACACTAAGCTGCCGCTCGTGGCCGACTACTACGGAGCCATGGTCAACATCAGCTTCCAGGACGTCGACGAAGTGGAAGG
>ALAO01000345.1 GCA_000307955.1 Solidesulfovibrio magneticus str. Maddingley MBC34
AGGCCCCCAGCCGCCGGAGGCATCTTCCTCTTCTCTTCCCTTCTTATCTCTTAATCCAACTCGTACTCACCGCGCCAGTCGCTGGCATCGGCGTATTCGGGCTGGTTGTCCTTGCCAAACAGGCAGTCGCCGACCACGAGGTAGTCCATTTCGGTGCGCATGAAGCAGCGGTAGGCGTCTTCGGGGGTGCAGACGATGGGTTCGCCGCGCACGTTGAAGCTCGTGTTGACCACCACCGGGCAGCCGTGGCGGTCGCGGAAGGTTTCGATGAGGCGGTGGTAGCGGGGGTTGGTGTCCTTGTGCACGGTCTGGATGCGGGCGGAGAAGTCCACGTGGGTGATGGCCGGCAGGGTCGAGCGGTTGACGTAGAGCCGGTCGAACATGGGCTTTTGCCAGTAGCCGTCGGGCAGGGGATAGCGCAGATTTTCCGCTATGGGGGCCACCAGCAGCATGTAGGGCGAGGGCCGGTCCTGGATGAAGCATTCGGACACGGCCTCGGCCAGCACCGACGGGGCAAAGGGGCGGAAGCCCTCGCGGTATTTGATCTTGAGGTTGAGTTTTTTCTGCATCTCGGGATTGCGCGGATCGCCCAGGATGGAGCGGCCGCCCAGGGCCCGGGGGCCGTATTCCATGCGGCCCTGGAACCAGCCCACGACCTTGCCGTCGGCCAGCAGGTCGGCGACCTGGGCGCACAGGGCGTCGAAATCCTCGTAGAGGGTATGCGGCGCTTCGCGGCGGGCGGCCAGGCGCAGGGCGTCGGCCCGGGTGAAGGCCGGTCCGAGGTAGGAGCCTTCCATGCGGTCGCGGCGGCCGGCCGGCAGGGGGGCACGTTCGTGGCCGCCCTGGATGTGCCAGGCGGCCAGGGCCGCGCCCAGCGCTCCGCCGGCGTCGCCGGCGGCCGGCTGAATCCAGACGTCGTCGAAGATGTTCTCGCGCAGCAGCTTGCCGTTGGCCACGCAGTTGAGCGCCACGCCGCCGGCCATGACGAGGTTGGCGCAGCCGGTGAGCGTGCGGGCGGTGCGGGCCAGGCGCAGGACCACCTCTTCGGTGACCTGCTGGATGGCGAGCGCCATGTCCATGTGCTCCTGGCCGAGTTCGGTCTCGGCGGCCCGGCGGGGCAGGCCGAAAAGCGCCTCCCACTTGCGGTCGCGGCACATGGTCAGGCCGGTGGCGTAGTTGAAATAGGCCATGTTGAGGAGCAGCGAGCCGTCCTCGCGCAGGTCCACCAGTTCACCGAGGATCTTGGCTTTGTAGTCCTCGACCCTCTCCGAGCCCTCGATGCCGTAGGGGGCCAGGCCCATGAGCTTGTATTCGCCGGAATTGACCTTGAAGCCGCAGTAGTAGGTAAAGGCCGAGTAGAGCAGGCCCACGGAGTGGGGGAAGTCGAGCTCGCGCAGGAAGGTGATGTCCTTGCCGCGCCCGACGCCGATGGTGGTGGTGGACCATTCGCCCACGCCGTCGATGGTGAGGATGGCGGCTTCGTCAAAGGGCGAGGGGTAAAAGGCCGAGGCGGCGTGGGACAGGTGGTGTTCAGGAAAAAGCAGGCGCGGCTTGCCCGGGCCGAGCTCGGCCAGCTCCTCGCGCAGCATCTTTTTCATGAACAGCTTTTCCTTGATCCACACCGGAATGGCCGAAAGAAAGCTGCGCAGCCCGCTTGGGGCAAAGCCGTGGTAGGTTTCAAGCAGGCGCTCGAACTTGAGGTAGGGCTTGTCGTAAAAGGCCACGGCCGAGAGGTCGCCAAGCTCGATGCCGGCCTCGGCCAGGACGTAGGCGGCGGCTTGGCGCGGAAAATCCGCGTCGTGCTTCTTGCGGGTGAACCGCTCTTCGTGGGCGGCGGCGACCACCACGCCGTCGCGCAAAAGCGCTGCGGCGGAGTCGTGGTAATAGGCGGATAGACCCAAAATGTATTCGGCCATGTGCGGTCCCGGCGGGTTGCGTCCCCTGGGGCGGCCAGGCGGCCCAGGGGGATGGGGGACAAGCGGGGAAGGGCCGGCATGGTTGGCGCACGGCCCTTCCCGGGATTACTGTCGCGTTTTCGACAAGCGCCTGGGGCGCTTTGCGGGCGGCGTGCCGCCCGTGGTTCGGCGCAAGGTCGCGGCTCTAGAAGAGCGTGTAGATGAACGGGGCCACGGCCGAGCCGCTGGTCAGGACCACGAGCACGCCGAACAGCAGCAGCACCAGGATGATGGGCAGCAGCCAGAATTTTTTGCGCACGCGCAAGAAGCCCCAGAGTTCACGCAGAAATTCCATATCGCCTCCAAGTGGCCCCGTGCGGGGGCGGAAGTTCCGTCAGAGCGGCCGGCGGTCGGCGTACGCAGCCTCGCCAAGGGCGCAGCTCGCTACGTCGCGGCCGCGTTCAGGCCATGATGAATCGCAACATGCCGGCGTACTGGTTAAGGGCCGCGACGCTAGAACGGCTGTTCGACGTCGGCGGCCGTGAAGGTATGGTCGCGGACCCGGAAAACGGAGTCCGTGCCCTGCTTGAACTGGCGCACCCGCATGGGGTCCTTGCCCAGGATGGAGCGCAGCAGGCCCATGGGCGTGAGCACGAGAAAAAAGGCCAGGGCCAGGATCACCTTGGACATGACCGTGCCGAGCACATGGGACAGGCCGAACCAGACCTTGGCCAGGGGCTTGAAAAAGGACGGCCAGATCATGTCCAGCAGCAGGATGGCCGTGGCGATGGTCGCGTAGCGGATTTCCCGGGTGGCGAAAAAGACGATGAGCGCGACCAGGGTCAGGGCCATGCCGGTGTCCCGGGCCTGGTCGCGGCTCGCGGACAGCCAAAAGGAGGATTTCTGGCGCTTGTGTTCCAGTGAGGACATGCGGGGGTGCTCCGAATCGGGCGTTTGGCGACGTTGCCGCCTTGGCGGAAGTCTGGCTTCCCCTAGCCCAGGGCGCGGCTTGACGTCAAGGCACGGGGGCCATGGGGGCGGCTTAATCGCCGAGGTCCCGTCGCTGGCGCTTGCGTTCGCCCTGGCGCTTTTTGTCGTCCAGGCGGCGCAGTTTCGAGGCCAGGGTGGCCCGGGTCTTGCGGCGAGGAGGACGCGGTGTCAGGGCCTCGCGCAGCAGCGCGGCGAAGCGTTCCAGGGCGATTTCCTTGTTGGCGAACTGGCTGCGGCTGGTCTGGGAGACCACGCGCAGCACGCCGTCCTTGCCGATGCGGCCAGCCAGCGTTTCGCGCACGCGGGCCTTGTCGGCTTCGGCCAGGCTCGGCGAGGCGTCGAGGTCGAAAAGCAGCGTCACCTTGGAGCTGGTGGTGTTGACGTGCTGGCCACCGGGCCCGCCGCTTCGGGCGGCGATAAAGGTTATTTCTTCCAGGGGGATGCTCACCCTGGACGTCACCGGCAAACACTCCATCGTATTCTCCTGGGCAGCGGTCCCGCCACGGCGGCCATCCCCGCCAGGGCGGAGGGCCAGGCGCGGGGCCGTGTTATCGTCGCTCCGCCCCCCGGCGGCTTAAAACCAGGGCCAGGGCGGTGGTGAGCTTGACCACCTCGACGTTGTTCTTGCGCACCAGCCCGGCCAGGCGTTTGGCCAGGGCGGTCAGCAGCTTGACGCCCAGGTCCGGATGGGCCTGCACGCAGGCGAAAAAGGCGTCGCGGTCGATGCTCAGGAAGCGGCAGTCGGTGAGGCAGGTGACGGTGGCCGAGCGGATGTCGCGGTCAAGCAGGGCCATCTCGCCGAAAAAGGGGCTTTGGGCGTCGGAGAGCTCCACCAGGGTTTTCTCGGCGGCAGTACCGTCCAGGCCCGGGGCGACGATGCCCCGCAGCAGCATGGCCTTGCTCACGCGCACCCGGCCCGAGGTCAAGAGAAACATGTCGTCCCCGGGCTGGCCCTCGACGATGACCGCCTTGCCGGCAGCCAGGGCCAAGGGGGTGAACGCCGGCATGAGCCGGTCGCGTTCGTCGTCGGTGAGGTCGGCGAACAGGGCGGCTTTTTTCAGGGCCTCGCCGTTCACGGCTGTTCTCCGTCGCCGGCCGGGGCATGAACCTTGGTCGGCGGGGCTTGGGTTTTCAGGAGAATCAGGCCGTCGAAATCGGCCAGGTCCAGGCCGTCGCCGGGGTTGACGGCCACGGCCGGCCCCTGGCGGCCCAGGCGGCCTTCCTGGCCGTAGGCGGAAAAGAGCTCCAGGATGAACTGGTCCAGGGCCGAGTCGGCGTCCAGGAGCTCCTTGATGGTGATGTCGCGGCGCAGGCGGAAAACGGCCACGGGCAGGCCGTCGCCGGCGGCCAGGGCGTGGCCGACCAGGGCCGACCAGCGCAGGCCTTTTTCGTCGTGGCTCATGGCCCGGGCGCGCATGGCGCGATTGCCGGACGTGCCGAGCAGGCGTTCGAGAAAATGCCACAGGGCCGGGTGTTCACCCATGGTTTCCAGGGCGCGCTCGGTGAGGTCGCCGCGCACCAGGGTGACGTCCACGCCGGCCCGGGCCAGGTGCTTGCGGTTGGCTTCAAGCAGGGCCTCGGCGTAGAGCTGGACCTTGGGGGCCAAGCCCCGGAAGGTCAGCGCGGTGAGGAGCGTTTGCTGGTCGGCTTCCTCCGGCGACAGCCCGTCCTGGGACAGGATGTAGGCAGCCCGGGCGGCGGCTGGGGCGGCCCGGGCCACGACGGTCTCCTGGGCCGGGTTGCCCCGGCAAAAGGACAGGTTTTCCTCCAGGTTGAGGTCAGCGGCCATTTCGGCGAAGGCTTCGGGGGTGAGCGTGGCCACGAGCACCACGGCCGGGCCGCGCGAAAGCGGCGCGGCGGTGGCCAGGGCCTTGATCAGCCCCGGGGCATGGGCGTTGCAGCCAAGCACGATGCTGTGTCCGGCGGTTTTCACGGGCAGTAACCCCAGGCGTTTGCGGTTGCGACGTTCGATGAGGGCCGAGGCCAGGTTGCCGGTCAGCACGGCCATGATGCCGACGCCCGCGCCCATGATGCCCATGCCGATGAGCCTGCCCGGCACGGTGGTCGGCACGATGTCGCCGTAGCCCACGGTGGACAGGGTGGTCATGGCCCACCACAGGGCGTCGAACAGGGTCCGGCCGGGGATGTCGCGCAGTTCGACGAAATAGAAGCCCAGGCTGGCCAGGAGCAGGATGGCGGCCACCAGGACCGTGGCCGTGGCCAGGGTGGAGGCGAACAGGCGGCGCAGGAAGGCGGCGGGAGCGTTCACGGGCGTTTCAGGCGCGACGTGCCGGCCGCCGGGCGGACGCGTGGTTGTCGGCGTCGGCGGCCATGAGGTCCGGCAGGGAAAGGGCTGGGCCGGTTATGGAACCCATGACGCCTCCGACGGTTGGGATAAAAGCATGGGCGCGCCGAGCGGGCCGGGCCGATGCCGACTGGACGGCGACCAGCCTAGCGCAAGTGCCGCCGCCCCGCCAGAGGCAACGGCGTTTGCGCCCCTGCGCCATCGACGGTCCTTTGAGCAGCGGCAGATAGGCCGGATTACCGACGGCATTGGTCGCCCGCTTGAGCTTTTTGCGAAGCACTTTTTCGAGCGGTTCCCAGTCGATGAGGCGATAAATCTCGTCTAGGAAGCAATCCTTGTGTTTACGGCGAGCGGCAACATAGTCGGCAATACCCGGCTTCTTGGATGTGCGTTCACTCATGGTCGCCTCCATTGTTGAAGATGGAGAAATGTACAATAACTATATAAAATTACTATAATTTATGTCGTTTGTCGTGTAGTGGTCTCTTGTTGATGGTGGTTGTTATGGGCAATATGCCTGAATATCTGCGCAAAAATCGCAGTATTTATGCTCAAAATTTCTTGATTTAGCTTGTTGTTTGATGATTTTGGCCCTGAAATCATCATCTTCCGCGTGCTGGAATCGCCCCTTGGGTCAAGGGCGCGATTTCCGGGGTTTTCGGGGTAGGGGAGGCTTAAACTACGGGGGTAGCCCCAAATACCCAGGAGAGGGGCGTATACGAGGTCGATTTTCTGGAGGAGGGAGAGGTCGGTCCTGGGGGCAGGGTCGGAGCGGGGAAAACGACAATGATCGATTCGCCAGGACGCCGCCGTTAGAAATCGCCTGTCCAGCTTTCTCAGTCGAACGTTTTCTTGAATTTACCCGGGTGATATTGACATGTTTATTTTACCCGGGTAAAAAACAATCGAAACAATGCAGGACGAATCAGATGTCTGACTATAGCTCAACACCTTGCACAGCTTTCGAAGGAGGCCGTCAACTGCGATCAGGCCCGCTGGGCGAAGTTGCCCTTGCGGTCAAAGCAGCAGTTGAGAATGGCTCGACGAGTCAATTATTCGTTTTTGACGACATGACCGGGCACTTAATCGACCTGGATTTGCGTGGCTCAAAAGAAGACATCGTTGAGCGGCTACGCCGCCCCCCCGAGCATTTTGCCGGACACTACGCCTCGCATCGGGGCACCCAGGTGGCCATCCCGAAAGATAACGCCCTGGAACCAAGAGGACGAGGGCGGCCAAAGCTGGGGGTCGTCTCGCGTGAAGTGACCCTGCTGCCAAAACAATGGGAATGGTTAGCCTCCCAGCCAGGTGGAGCCTCTGCCATGCTCAGGCGGCTCGTGAACGAAGCTAGACGCACCAGCGGACCGCAACAGAAAAAACGCGCCGCTCAAGAGGCAGCTTATCACTTCATGCATGCGATTGCTGGCGATATACCCGGCTATGAAGAAGCTATTCGCGCTCTTTTTGCATCCGATCCTACACGACTTAAACACTGGATTGCAACATGGCCCGAAGACATCCAGGCATACATCATACGTTTGGCGTTTGCATCGCACGACAGAATTGCTCCAAAATGAATAACAAAGAAGGGGGCTCAATGACAACGTCTGGCACGATGCGCTATCTCCAGCCGACTCAAAAAGCGGGAAGTGAGCTTGTGCAACGCGACATCGAAGGCTCCGTCATCATGCTGAACCTGTTGCGCTTTCGAGAGGTTGCCGATTACGGGGCTAACCCTGAATTGGCCCCAGTCGTACCGATTAGTGGCGCGGAAGCCTTTGGCCGCTATATCCAACACACGCTGCCATTTCTGCGGGGGACTGGCGGCGAGGTCATTCTACTTGCCGCCGGCGGTCCGTTTCTGATTGGTCCGGAAGACGAGAAGTGGGATATGGCGATATTGGTCCGCCAGAGCAGCGTTGCGTCGTTTCTCTCCTTCGCGAGCCATGACGGATATCTCGCCGGCCTCGGGCATCGTACTGCCGCTGTGGAAGATTCCCGCCTCCTGCCGATGACGGAACTGCCGCTCCCTGCGTAAGTTGAAAGGAATGGGATAATGAAAATTCTCAAGATCAATGATGTCGATCTGGCATATGACAGTTACGGTGACGAGAGTGACGAGGCGATTCTTCTGATCGCTGGTCTTGGGACACAGATGATCCGTTGGACGGTTCCGTTCTGTCAGGAGTTAGCGGATCTGGGCTATCGAGTGATCCGATTTGACAACCGCGATGCCGGATGCTCGACACATTTTACAGGGTGTCCAGTGCCGGATTTCGGCACTTTGGCAGCCATAATCAGGGCAGGGCAGCAGCCGCACGTACCCTACACACTCGATGACATGGCACAGGACACTATTGGTTTGCTTGATGCTCTCTGCGTTGATCGGGCGCATGTCGTTGGACGGTCCATGGGTGGCATGATTGCGCAAATAGTCGCAAGCCAATATTCCGAACGGGTAGCCTCACTCACCTCCATCATGTCCAGCACGGGAAATCCGACCCTTCCACAGGCTGCGGCGGATGTTATGGCGATGATGACGCAGCCAAAACCTCATCCTGCCTCAGATGAACGCGGATTTTTGGCGCACAGCCTCATCTTTGCCCGGCGTATCGCCGGCAATGGGCATCCGTTTGACGAACAGAATCTTCGCGCTCTCATCCAGGAAGAGATAAGGCGGGGCTATGATCCCAGCGCTTTCGCACGACAACTTGCGGCAATTGCCGTAGCCGGAGATTTGCGTCCACGACTGGCAGCAATCAAAGCGCCTACACTTGTCGTCCATGGGGTGGATGATCCGCTCATCCTCCCTGCCTGCGGTAAAGATACTGCTTCGTCGATCCCTTACGCTGAACTCATGCTCGTCGCTGGTATGGGGCACGATTTGCCGTCTCCACTCTATAAAACGATTGCCTCTGCTATTGACCGAACTGCTCGCCGAGGATTAATCTCTTGAATGTAGCTGGTTGACTTTAATATTTTCCCATCAGTCTGATGATTGGCGTGGTTGGTGCTGGTAGTTTTCAGGATGAAAAGAGGATAATGAAAACGGATTATGAACCTATGGGTGACGCAAACAGTGAATTCAGTATCGAACCCTGAACTCAACCCCAGGTCAGACAACAAAATCAGCCTCCTGGAGTAACCCAGGAGGCTGCCGTTTCAATCCGAACACGACAGCCACCCTTCAAGCGCCCGACCGACCGAAATCCCCCACGTCCAACCGCCATGCCCCCTTATACCGTTCTTCATGTGGGGGGCTGGGGGCCTCAGGCCCCCAGCGGAGAGGTCCA
>ALAO01000346.1 GCA_000307955.1 Solidesulfovibrio magneticus str. Maddingley MBC34
CCGCCGGAGGCCTCTTTTCCTTCCCCATCTTCCCACATCCTTTACATAACGCGCCGTAGGCGGGGGTTGTCGCGGAAGCCCCGGCCGGCCTTGGCCAGGGGCTTGCCGTCGATGCGGACGATATCGGCGGTGGCGTACCAGGCGTCAAAGAGGCCGCCGACGCCCACGGCCTCGAAAAGCCGGCCGTGGCGCGCCTCGTCGGCGGCAAACGCGGCCGCTTTGGCCGGATCGCCGAAGCCGCTGGACAGCACGATATTGACATGGGCAAAGCCGGCCGCGTCCAGAGCCTGGCGCACGGCTCGCACGCCGGACACGGTGACGCCGGGGCCGGTCTGGTAGGGCCGACCGTCGAAGGGCGCGCCGCCCTGGCCGATCAGTTCGCCCGAGGTGTCCAGGCGCACGCCCCACAAGCGGTCCCCCAGCGCCCGGGCCGTGTCCAGGGCGTCGTCGATCTCCTTGTTGAAGGTGTCGACCAGGGCGATGCGCGGGCAGGCCGGCTCGATATGGCGGTCAAAGGCCAGGGCGGCCTCGCGGGTGGCCCGCTCGGGACCGAAGCGGTGGGCAAAGGCCAGCACCAGGGCGTGGGGGATGGTGCCGACCCCAGCGGCCAGACCAGCGGCCCTGGCTCCGGCGTCGGTGGCGCAGGAGTCGAAACCGCCGGCCACGGCCGCCCGGCACAGGGCCTCTTCCAGGGACCAGTGCCAGTGGCGCGCGCCGAAATACATGAGATCCTTGCCCGGCAAGATCTGTCGCAGGGCCGCCGCCTTGGCCGTCGCCGCCAGGGGATCGGGCCGGGGTAGGCCGTTGGCCAGGCTCGTGCGGGCGGTCAGGATGCCGAGATAGAACGTCTCCAGCTCGATGACGTCGACAATCGGGCCTTCGATGCGCAGCACCGGCTCCAGGGGCGAAAACGCCTCGCCCTCGGCCAGGGCCCAGACCTGGCCGCCATGCTCCCGCAGCGGCGAATAGGCCAAAAACGCGGCGGCCGCCTCGCCGACGCCGGCGATTTTCCCGGGACCGTTGCGAAAAAAGACCTGCACCGTGACCCACGGATTGAGGCCTTCCTTGTCGAGGATATGGCGCGAACGCAGGAAGTATTTGTCGGTGTAGGGCTGATGGCGCGAGGGAAGATTGGGCATGGACGGCTCCGTGGGGCGGCGCGTTGCCGCGAAAGTGGCGCAAAATACAAGTTGTCCGCCGTGTTGCCAAGAGAGGGCCAAGACCTTGCCCTTGCCCGCGAGCCCCGGCGGCTGCTATGTCGGCTCTCCCGACGCGGCGTCCTGAAGCCTCGTGTCGGCCCACGAAAGCGCCTCGGGCGCTTCTTGGGCCACGGACAAAAACCGAACATTCATTCCACAAAAACCGTTGTCTTTTTAAGGGTCGCGACACTAGGACCCACGCGGATCGCGCACGGAGGCGCTCCCCATGACCGACAAACACGCCGCCCTTATCGCCAAGGAACTTTCCGTCGCCCCGAGGCAGGTGGCGGCCGTGGCCGAACTGCTCGCCGACGGGGCCACGATTCCGTTTATCGCCCGCTACCGCAAGGAAGCCACCGGCTCCCTGGACGAAGTGGCCGTGGTCGCCGTACGCGACCGCCTCCAGCAACTGGTCGACCTAGACAAGCGCCGGGCCGCTATCCTGGAATCCCTGACCGAACGCGACCTCTTGACCGACGACCTGGCCCGGGACATCGAGGCCGCCCCGGACATGGCCCGTCTGGAAGACCTCTACCTGCCCCACCGCCCCAAGCGCCGCACCCGGGCGGCCATGGCCCGGGAACGAGGTTTGGCCCCCCTGGCCGAGCTGCTGCTGCGCCAGCGCGGCCTGGTCCCGGAAAAGGAGGCGGCCCGGTTCGTCAATCCGGAGAAGGACGTGGCCGACGTCGCCGCCGCCCTGGCCGGGGCGCGGGACATCATGGCCGAGGCCATAAGCGAGGACGCCGGTAACCGGGCCGCCCTGCGCGACCTTTTCGCCAAGCGCGGCCGCATCGTTTCGCGCCTGGTCAAGGGCAAGGAGCAAGACGCCGCCAACTATCGGGATTTTTTTGAGCGCGACGAAGCCGTGCGCGCAGTGGCCGGCCACCGCGCCCTGGCCATGTTTCGTGGCGAGCGCGAGGGGCTGCTCTCGCTATCCCTGCGCCCGGCCGAGGACGAGGCCCTGCGCCTTTTAACGCGCCTGGTCGTCACGGGCCGGGGCAAGGACAGCGAGCAGGTGGCCGAGGCGGCGGCCGACGCCTACAAGCGCCTGCTTGGGCCGTCGCTGGAAAACGAACTGCGGGCCAGCCTCAAGGACCGGGCCGACCGGGAGGCCATCGCCATTTTCGCGGCCAACCTGCGGCAAGTGCTCCTGGCCGCGCCCCTGGGACAGGCCCGGGTGCTGGCGCTGGACCCCGGGTTTCGCACCGGGGCCAAGCTGGCCGTCCTCGACGCCCAAGGCAACCTGCTCCACTATGAGACGATTTTTCCCACCGGCTCCGAGCGCCAGCGCGACCAAGCGGCCGAGACCCTGCGCAAGCTGTGCGCCGAGCAGGCCGTCGAGGCCATTGCCGTGGGCAACGGCACGGCCGGACGCGAGACCGAGCGCTTCGTGGCCGAGCTGGGCTTGGGCGTGCCGGTCATCTTGGTCAACGAGGCCGGGGCCTCGATCTATTCGGCTTCGGAAACGGCCCGCAACGAATTTCCGGACCTCGACCTGACCGTGCGCGGGGCGGTGAGCATCGGTCGCCGGCTCATGGACCCGCTGGCCGAACTGGTCAAGATCGATCCCAAATCCATTGGCGTGGGCCAGTACCAGCACGATGTGGACCAGACCGCCCTCAAGCAGTCCCTGGCCGAGGTGGTGTCCAGCTGCGTCAACGCCGTGGGCGTGGACCTCAACACGGCCAGTCTGGAGCTGTTGACCTACGTCTCGGGCCTGGGACCCGGCCTTGCCGCCAACATCGTGGCCCACCGCAAGGAGCACGGCCCCTTCAGCTCCCGGGCCGAACTGCGCAAGGTCAAGCGCCTTGGCCCCAAGGCCTTCGAGCAGGCGGCCGGATTTTTGCGCCTTCGCGGCGGACCGCCCCTGGACGCCACGGCCGTGCATCCCGAGCGCTACGCCCTGGTCGGACGCATGGCCAAGGACCTGGGCTGCGCCGTGACCGACCTCATCGCCAAGGCGACGGCGCGGGAAGGCATTGACCCGGCCCGCTACGTCGGCGGCGACGTGGGCCTGGAGACCTTGCGCGACATCCTCTCCGAACTGGCCAAGCCCGGACGCGACCCGCGGCCCACGTTTTCGGCCTTCGCCTTTGCCGAGGGGGTCAGCGAACTGGCCGACCTGCGTCCGGGGATGCGGCTGCCGGGCCGGGTCACCAACGTCACGGCCTTTGGCGCGTTTGTGGACGTGGGCGTGCACCGCGACGGACTTGTGCACGTGAGCCATCTGGCCGACGCCTACGTGGCCGATCCGGCCAAGGTGGCGGCGGCCGGCCAGGAAGTCATGGTGACGGTGCTGGCCATCGACAAGGAGCGGGGGCGGCTATCGCTGAGCATGAAGTCCGATCCGCTGGCGGCCGAGGGCAAGCGGACCTGACGTCGCCTGGTTTGCAGGCGCGCTCATCCTGTCACAGAAGCATCACGCTAGTTCTGAAGGCTTTCCCGTGGCGCGACACGTGGCGGCGTCAGCGGCCCCCGCATGGCCTGTTCGCAGCCGCCGCCATGGCCTGTTCGCGTCCGCCGCCATGGCGTGCTCGCAGCCGATGCCATGGCGTGCTCGCGGCTGATGCCATGGATTGTTTGCGTCTGGGCTGCGCCGCGCCGTTCGCTGGATCGGCGCGGCGCGGCCCAGACGTGATCCCGGGCGGACGCCCGAGCAGCTATCCCAAGCCGCTTTTCCGTAATTGTAAATACACGCCCAACACCGCTCACCGTCTTCGCCAGCCAGGCGCTTCGGACGACATTCCCGGCCACATCCTGAAATAGCAGGTAATCTCGCCAAAACCTAACCCCGTCCCCGCCCCCTCTCCGCTCCTCCGCCGCTCCTCTTGGAGCCATGAACAACCACTTCAGCGACAATTATGTCGAACATTTTTGTCGGAGTGGGCACCACAAAAATGTTCGAAACCAGAGGTCGCGCCGACAACGAAAATCGCCTCGTTTAACTAAAATTAAGTATATTAAATAGTTAAATCAAATGCATCACGCCTGACGCAGGCTGGCATGACTCTTGCCTAAAGAGGAGCATTCCAACTTTGCAGCAGGAGGCATTACAAAATGCGCAAGATCGCTATTTACGGAAAGGGCGGCATCGGCAAGTCCACCACCACGCAGAACACCGTCGCTGGTCTCGCGGAAATGGGAAAGAAGGTCATGGTGGTCGGCTGCGACCCGAAGGCCGACTCCACCCGTCTCCTTCTGCACGGCCTGGCTCAGAAGACCGTTCTCGACACCCTGCGTGAGGAAGGCGAAGACGTCGAACTCGATGATATCCTCAAGGAAGGCTACGGCGGCACCATGTGCACCGAGTCCGGCGGCCCCGAGCCCGGCGTCGGCTGCGCCGGTCGCGGCATCATCACCTCCATCAACCTCCTGGAGCAGCTCGGCGCCTACGAGGAAGAAAAGAAGCTCGACTACGTCTTCTACGACGTTCTCGGCGACGTTGTGTGCGGCGGTTTCGCCATGCCCATCCGCGACGGCAAGG
>ALAO01000347.1 GCA_000307955.1 Solidesulfovibrio magneticus str. Maddingley MBC34
CCGGGGGGCTAAGCCCCCCGGACCCCCTGAAAGGGGGAAAGGGGGGGCTGGCCGCTTCGGCGGGCGGGATTTCCGGTGACGGGGCGTTGTCGGCGCGCTGACGGCGCAATGCGTCCTTGGAGAGCATGATCGCCGCGCGGCGCAGGAAGCGTAAGAGGTAGGCGCGTCCGACCGAAAGGCCCGGGCCTGGCGGCCTCTAGGCCTCGTCCACGAAGCGCCCATGCGGCGCTTCGTTGTATTTTAATGGCCGCGAAAAAGGGCCGCGTCCTGCCGGAAACCGCCAAGCCAGGCAGGACGCGGCCCCGCGCCGAAAGGGAGACGTTACTCCCCGACGGCGCAGGCCAGGTCGGGAATCGCCCGGGCCGGCAAGGCCGCGGCGAAATGCCCGAGGATCGTCTGGTAGAGCTTGCTGCCGCATCCGGCCCGTCCACGGGCCAGGGCCAGCGCTTTCTCGAACTCGTCGGCCGCCTCGTCATGGCGTCCCGCCTTGTGCAGGGTCAGGGCCAGACGGTAGGAGGCGTTGGCCGTCACCACGTCCAAGCCGGCCTCGTTTTCGGCCAGCGTCACCGACTGGCGCAACAGCGTCTCGGCCTGATCCAGATCGCCGGCGTCCATGGCGTCCATACCCGCCTCGCGAAGCCGCCGCACCTGACTCGTCAACATGCATTTTCCGCCTACGCAAGCCATGGCGTCACTCCTTTGCCGCCCACGCATCGGGCGGCGTATGCGGCTTCGCCCCGAGAGGCGGCCCCAAACATAACCAGCGCTTTACCCATGGCCCTCTCCGTGTGGTTGGCTTCGCCGGCCGCCCGGATGGGCCGCAGCATTTCGTGTTGCTCGGTATTTAACGAAATTGATTTTCAGTGTCAATAAGATTAAGCAGCCCCCTTGAACCGGCAAGGGGCAAAGCGGTATTTGTGGGGCCGGGAGGGCAAAACCATGGCTCGCAACATCGAAATCAAGGCCCGGCTGACGGATCGGGCGAGGGTCGAGGCGGCGGCCGCCGCCCTGGCCGACGGACCGGGGACGCTCATCCGCCAGGACGACACGTTTTTTGGGTGCGCCAAGGGCCGGCTCAAGCTGCGGGAATTCGCCGACGGGCGCGGCGAACTGATCTTTTACCAACGCCCGGACGCTTTCGGCCCCAAGGCCTCGCGGTACGACATCGCGGCCACGGACGAGCCGGACGGCCTGCGACGGGTGCTGGAGCAGGCCCTGGGCGCGGCCGGACGGGTGCGCAAGGAGCGCACGCTCTATTTGATTGGCCGCACCCGGGTGCATCTCGACCGGGTGGAGGGGCTGGGGGATTTTCTGGAGCTGGAGGTGGTCTTGGCCGAGGGCGAGGCTGAGGCGTCGGGGCTGGCCGAAGCGCGCCGGCTCATGGCGGCCCTGGGCATCGACGAGGCCGCGCTTCTCGCCGGAGCCTACGTCGATCTCCTGACCGCCTCGCCGCCCAACACCTAACCGAACGCCCCCCTCTTCCCCTTAATACCTTTCCCCATATGGGGGG
>ALAO01000348.1 GCA_000307955.1 Solidesulfovibrio magneticus str. Maddingley MBC34
TCATTTCTTCCATGGCCGTGGCCGTCTCGGCCGTGCGCCGTTCCTGCTCCTCCACCGAGGCGGTCACGGTGGAAATCCCTCGGGAAAGCTCCGCCGCCACCTCGTCCAGGGCCTCCATGACGCCCTGGAGCCGGTTGGCGGCCATAAGCAGCCCCTGGGTCTTGGCTTCTTCCGCCTTGGCCTGGATGGCTTTCACCTCTTCCAAGGCCTTGGCCGCACGGTCGGCCTGGGCCTCGGCCTCTCGGCCCTTGGCCTGGGCTTCGGCCAGGTTGGCCTTGATGCTGGCCCCCATGGAACTCAAGGCTTCGCCCAGGGTCTGCAATTCGTCGCCCGAGGCGATGGTGATGCGCCGATCCAGGTCGCCCTTGGCCACGGCGGCGGCAAAGTCCACGCAATGGCGCAGTTTGCCGAGCACGGTCACGCGCAAGAGCACCAGGATGGCCGCCAGGATGGCCGCGGTGACGATCAGGGCGATGACGGCGTTTTGCCGCGTCGCTGCGTCGGCGTAGGCCCCGAATTCGGCCACTGGCGCTTCCAGGGCCACGAACCAGCCGGTCTTGGCGTCCCGGGTCACGGCCAGGAGATGCTGGCCCGAGGCGTCCCCGTAGTTGAGCACGGCGCTGCCGGCCACGCCCAGGACCCGCTTGCCGGCCTCGGACCGGCCCAGATCGTCCTTCATGAGCTGATTCTTGTCCGGGTGGGCCAGGGTCATGCCCTGGGCGTCCAGGATGAAGGCGTAACCCGTGGTTCCGACCTTGAGGGACGTCAGGTCGGCGGTCAGCGATTCCAGGTCCATGCCGGCGTTGACTAAACCGACGAGCTTGCCGGCGGCGTCGCGGATGGGCTGGGCCAGGACCACGGCGGCCTTGCCCGTGGTGCGGCTGACCAGGGCCTTGGACACCACGTCGGTCTTGCCCGCGTTCATGACGGCGGCGTAGTAGTCGCGGTCGGCCACCTTGACCTTGCCCACGGCAGCGGGATTGGTGGAAGCCATGCACAGGCCCGAGGCGTCGAAAACATTGGCGTAGTCTACGCCGGTCATGCCCTTGACCAGACTGGCCAGCAGTTCGGAAGCCGCCTCACCGCCCTGGCCCTGGGCGGCCCGGGCCAGGGCCGGAGTCACGGCGAAACTCGACAACAGCTTCAGATTGTCGACCACCGAACCGGCCACGTCCTTGGCCAGGGACTGGCCAAGCAGGGTCATGGTCTGGCCCTCGACCTGCGTGAAAGCCGATTTGACGGCGCGATCATTGACCAGGACCAGAGCGGCCATGCCGACGACAACGATAATGAAGATGGGGGCGAAGAATTTGGCGCGAAGCGACAGGCGCATGGCGTTCCCTCCTGCGACAAGGGTTCCGGACTGCGGGGAACGCAGCAGCCCAGTATTTCCTTATTGCCACGCTTGCACGAATATGTCCACGTTTCTTCGATGTTGTTACGATGAAAACGGCCATTCCCGCACGCAACAAGGTCCGGCGACCAGGCCGGGCCTTGTTGTGCGAAAAACAAACGCCGCTCTGGCGGCCCTTGATGCTGACGCGCCCAGAGGCCACCGTGCCCACGCCTTCACGGAGACGCGGCCTTTACGTTCGAGCAGCCAAGAAGCAACAGCCTTCCGTCTTATTGGCTATACCACAAACTATATCGTCTATAGCATTTTCAACAGCAACTATTTCTCAAGACTCTCCGGCAGCCCGGCCACGAACTCCCGGATGGCGTCGCGCACCTGGCGGTAATGAGACAGCGCCTCCTCCTCGGAAGTCGCGCCGGCGGCCAGGGCCGGCGGGTCCTCGAAGCCGACATGGACCTTTTTGACCGGCCCCGGAAAAAACGGGCACAGGTCATGGGCCGAACCGCACAAGGTCACCACATAGTCGAAGGCCACCTCGGGCAGTTCGGACACGAGCTTGGAGGACTGCCCGGAAATGTCCACCCCGGCCTCGGCCATGACGGCCACGGCCCGAGGATTCATGCCGTGCTTCTCCACCCCAGCCGAATACGCGGCCAGGACGTCGCCGCGCAGCGCCCGGGCAAAGCCCTCGGCCATCTGGCTGCGACAGGAATTGCCGGTGCACAGGAAGAGGATGTTTTTCAAAGATGCCTCCGGCGGCCGGGGGGATGCTCCCCCCGGACCCCTGCGACGGGAAAAGGGTTTATATGGTTGCTGGCGCAGCCGACGTTTCGGTCGGCGCGTCTTGGGAGAAGACCGTGGGGTTTTTCAAAGAAGCAACGGTTTTCCCACGTGGCCGGCAAAACGCGTAACGCTAGGCCCGGTCGCCCAAGGGGCGGGCGGCCTCGTCGGCCAGCTCCCGGGCCAGGACGGCCATGCGCGCCTTGATGGCGTCGCGGATGCCCCGCACCGCCTCCAGGCGCTCTTCCTCGGTCCCGGTGACGGTGGCCGGGTCCGGGAAGGGCAGATGCAGCCGCCGGGTCACGCCAGGAAACACCGGACACTGGCCCTCCAGGGACTCCTCGCACACGGTGATGACGGCGTCGTAAAGCTGGCCGTCGCGGAACAGGTCAAAGACCTTGCGAGTCTTTTTGTCGGACAGGTCAAGACCCTCCTCGGCCATGACGGCGACCACGAGCGGGTTGATCACCGTGGGATCAAGGCCGGCGCTCTCGACGGTCACGCCGTCGCCGGCCATTTGCCGCAAAAAAGCCTCCGCCATCTGGCTGCGGGCGCTGTTGTGCACGCAGATGAAAAGCACGCGCATGAACTCCTCCTTATCAACCGGATGCCCCGACATAGCCCGCAGCCATGGCGTTTCCGTTACGGACGCGGCGGGCACGACACATGGCACACCCCGGCCGGGGTGGCCACGGCATGGGGAAACCAGCGCCGCCGCAGCCGCAGGGCCACGCCGACCAGGGCAATAAGCGCCGGCACTTCCACCAGCGGCCCGATGACCGCCGCGAACGCCTGGCCCGAATCCAGCCCGAAAACGGCCACGGCCACGGCGATGGCCAGCTCGAAATTGTTGGAAGCGGCGGTGAACGACAAGGTGGCCGACTGCTCGTAGTTGGCCCCGGCCTTCCAGGACAGCCAGAACGAAGCCAGGAACATGGCCCCGAAATACAGACAAAGCGGCACGGCCACCCGGACCACGTCCAGGGGCAGGGCCACGATGACCTCGCCCTTCAGGGAAAACATGACCAGGATGGTGAAAAGCAGGGCCACCAGCGTCATGGGCGCGATGCGCGGCACAAAGCGCGTCTCGTACCAGTCCCGCCCCCGCAACCGCAGCCCGGCGAACCGGGAAACCACCCCGGCGAGGAAGGGGATGCCCAGGTAAATGAACACGCTCTCGGCGATCTGGCCCATGCCCACGGACACAGCACTCCCGGACAGCCCCAGCAGCGGCGGCAGCACACCCAGAAAAAACCAGGCGTAGACCGAGAAAAACAGCACCTGGAACACGGCGTTAAAGGCCACCAGCCCGGCGCAGTATTCCCGGTCGCCGCCGGCCAGATCGTTCCAGACGATGACCATGGCGATGCACCGGGCCAGGCCGATGAGAATGAGCCCGGCCATGTAGTCGGGCTTGTCGGGCAAAAAGACCACGGCCAGCAGGAACATGAAGACCGGGCCGATGACCCAGTTCTGGGCCAGGGACAGGCCCAGCACCCGGATGTCCCGAAAGACCCGCCCCATCTCCTCGTAGCGCACCCGGGCCAGGGGCGGATACATCATCAATATAAGACCCAGGGCAATGGGGATGTTGGTGGTCCCGACCTGGAAAAACCCCACCACCTGGCGCACCCCCGGGGCTAGCCAGCCCAGGCCAACGCCGATGAACATGGCCAAAAAAATCCAGAGCGTCAGATAGCGATCCAGAAACGACAACCGACCGGCAATGGCGTTTTCCCGTTCCATGATGTCCTCGCTTTTCCTACCTACATGCTATGGATTACCCCCGGGCGCAAGATTCATGATCCCCCCGCCAGCGGCGAAAACAGGAAATACAGGCCGGCCGCGCCGACTAGCCCCCCGGCCCAGCGCCGCATGAGCAGCAAGGCCCGGCCCCGGCCGGCCCGCTCCAGGTAGCCGCCGGTCGCCCCGGCAAAGGAACCGGCCGCCAGGATGGGCAGGCAGTGCCCCAGGGCGAAAAGGGCGGTCAGGGCCAGCCCCCGGCCCAGCTCACCGGACAGGGTGACGACGCCCAGCACCGGGGCCAAAAAGCCGAAGGTGCAGGCCCCGGACAAAACGCCGTAGGCCAGCCCCAGGACAAACGCCCCGGACAGGCCGCGCAGGCGCAGCCGGGCCAGTCCCCCGCCGCCGCGCCGGGCCGGCAGCAGCCCGAGCATGTCCAGGGACACCGCCACCAAGAGCACGCCGACCAGGGCCGGCAGCCAGCCGCCGACATCCCCGAGCATCCGCCCAAGCAGCGCGCAGGCCGCGCCCACGGCGGCGATGGAGCCAAAAAGCCCCAGAGAGAACAAGGCGGCGTAGCCCACGGCGGCCCGCCCTTCCACCAACCGTCCCTGGCCGGCCACATAGCCCACGATAAGCGGAATCGAAGCCAGATGGCAGGGGCTTAAGAGCACGCTGGCCAGGCCCCAGGCAAAAGCCCCCAGCCCGGCCAGGACGTCCCGGCCGGCCATCCAGCCGTGGATCGCCGCAAGCGCCTGGTCCAACACGTCGCCCCCCTACTCGGCCAGAAGACGGTCCAGGATGTCGGCCATGGGCTTTTCGTCGAGAAACCCCTCGTGGCGCGATATTTCCTTGCCCGTCTTGTCGTAGAAGATCTGGGTGGGGATGACCCGCAGCCCGAACTTGCGCGGCTCGTCGCGGTTCTCCCAGACATCGATAAAGAGGATGGCCGCCCGGCCGGCGTACCGGGCCTCCACCGAGGCCAGCACCGGCTGCATCATCTTGCAGGGCACGCAGGCCTTGGCCCCGAGATCGACCATGGTGACCATGCCCGGGGCCGGCACGGCCGGGACATCCCCGGCCAGGGCCGGCACGGCGGCCCCAAGGGCCAGCGTCGCCAGCAGGGCGGCCAGCCGGCGCTTCACGGCCGGTCTCCGGCGAACAGGGCGGCGGCGGCCCGGGCGGCCCGGGCGACATGCTCGTCCGTGGCCGGGCTTTTGCCCTTTTCCAGGCCGAGGTCGGTCAGCCGCACATGCCCAAATCCGGTGAACCCGGCCTGCTCCAGGGTCTTTTTGGCGCAGTCGAGCGGGCAGCCGTCGATGGCCGCAATGGCCGAGGCCGCTTCCACGGATTTGAGGATGCCGGGCACGCGGCCGCCCACTCCGGCCAGACAGAACATGGCCGCCGTGCCGTCGGCGTTAAGCCGCCGGGCGGCCAGATCGGCCACGGCCCCGACATCGGCGGCCCCGGAACAGGCAAACACGAAACGCGGTTTTGCGCCGCAGGCGCAGGATGACGCAGGCTGCATGGCCCCTCCCTTGGGCGGCGACGGCCGCCTCAGTTGGCTTTTTGGCAAAATAGCCAACAAAAAGCGCCGTCGTCAAGCCTTTCCCCTGATCGCCGCGCCGTCCTACGCTGGCCGGCTTTTTGGGTCCGGGGACAACGCGCCAAAGAGCGACGGCGCCGGGACGGTTTCGCCATCCTGGCCCGGTGGCCGGCCCAGCCCAAGTCTCCCCGGTTTTGCCCGCTGCCGGCCCGTCGCGGGACCTCCTGTCCGCTCCCCAAGGGCAGTCGTTTCCTTTTGTCCTGCCGGGCCGAAAATGGGGCGCATTTTCCAACCCACCAAAATCATGCGGTATTTATTTACCCACTGCACCCGGCAATGGGACAACTCGCCCCACGACGGCCAGGTGTCCCCTTTTTACCCAACACGGTCCGAAGCATGGGACAACTTGTCCAACTCAGGTCAACATGCTGTATTTATGGAATTTCCATGAAATTCGAGGCCACGGGGGCCAGCACGGGCGGGCGACATGGGACTTCGGACGGCCAGACTGCCCCCGAAGCAAAAAGGTCTGACGTTTTAAACGCTTGAAATACATGGACCGCAAAGTTGGCCCGGGAATTGCTCTAGGAGGGGCAACGTTTACGCATACGCCAAACGGAAATCAGGTTTGGGGTCCGTTCGCAAAACCATAACCTTAACCACAGTGAGGTTGGCACCATGGCTGTTCGCGAGCAAGTTTACGGTTTCTTCATTCCCAGCGTGACCCTTATCGGCATCGGCGCTTCCAAACAGATCCCTGAAAAGATCAAGGCTCTGGGCGGATCGAAACCGCTGATCGTCACCGATAAGGGCGTGGTCAAGGTCGGCATCTGCAAGCAGATCACCGATCTCCTCGACGCCGCCGGGATGAAGTACCATGTGTACGACGAGACCATCCCCAACCCCACCGACGAAAACGTCCACAAGGGCGTGGAAGTCTACAAGAAGGAAGGCTGCGACAGCCTTATCACCCTGGGCGGCGGCTCCTCCCACGACTGCGGCAAGGGCATCGGCCTTTGCGTCTCCAACGGCGGCAAGATCCATGACTTCGAAGGCGTGGACAAGTCCTCCAAGTCCTTCATGCCCTACCTGGCCGTCAACACCACGGCCGGCACCGCTTCGGAAATGACCCGTTTCTGCATCATCACCGACCTGTCCCGCCACGTGAAGATGGCCATCGTTGACTGGCGCGTCACCCCGCACATCGCCATCGACGACCCGGTCCTCATGGTCGGCATGCCCCCGGCGCTGACCGCCGCCACCGGCA
>ALAO01000349.1 GCA_000307955.1 Solidesulfovibrio magneticus str. Maddingley MBC34
GGTGGCCGACGAAGTCCGCAAGCTGGCCGAAAAGACCATGGCCGCGACCAGAGACGTGGAGGCGGCCATCGCTTCCATCCAGGCCATGGCCAAGGGCAACGTGGCGGCGACCGAACAAGCCGTGGCCGCCGTGGAAGCCAGCGCCCGGCTGGCTGAGGAGCAGATCGCCGGGGCCGAGGGCCTCATGCAGGCCATGGGCGACGTCGGTGGCGAGGTGGGAGCCATCGCCGAGACCGTGGATACGCTGCGAGACATGATCTTCACCAGCTCCAGCGCCACGGAAGAGCATTCCCAGGCCACGGCCGCCATCGCCGAAAGCCTGTCCGGCGCAGCCCGCATTGCCGAGGACATGCGCGGGCAGGCCCGCCACGGCCTGGACGCGGCCCGGGACATCTCCGGCCGGGCGGCCGGCGTGGCCGAGTCCGTGGCCGGCATGGCCGCCGCCGCCCAGCAGGTCAATTCCTCGTCCCGGGAACTGACACGCTTAACCGGACTCCTGGCCGACCAGATCGGCCAGTTCGAGCTTGGCAAGCCGCCCTTTGACATCGCGGCCGTCAAGACGGCCCACCTGGCCTGGCGGGCCAGGCTGGAGTCGATTTTGCTGGGACACCTCCGCCTTGATCCCTCGGAGGTGGCCGACCACCACCAGTGCCAGTTCGGCAAATGGTACGACGCCGACGGGCGCCGGTCCTTCGCCGGCCAACCGATTTTCGACGAGATCGGCCGCCATCATGAGCAGGTCCATGGCCTGGCCCGCCGCATCGCCGCTCTCGTCGGCCAGGGCAAAAGCGGCGAAGCCTCGGCCCTCATGGAGCAATTCGAGGCCGTGCGGGTCAAACTGTTCGACGCCCTCAATCGGTTGTATCTGGAAAAGACTGCCTGAGGCTCTCCCCGGCCGACGACGTCCGGCTGAACAACACGCGCACCTGGGATCGGCGCATGCATCGGTCAGTTACCTGGCCGTGACGCTTTCCCGAAAGGACAACGGCCGTCCCGTGATAGGGTCGGCCGTTTTTTCCAGGTTCCCGTGGCCAGATACCGTAATGAGCACCCCGGAATTGGACACGCTGTTCGGTTGCCGACGCCACGAAAAAGGCCGTCCAACGGACGGCCTTTATTACGGTCAAAACAGCGTGCCAGGAACGGCCCGGCGGACGCTCAGCGGTTTTTCACCCGTTGCACAGCCACCATGGACTCCAGATTGAATTTCTTGACGCGATACCCCATCTGCCGGGGCGTGATGCCGAGTTCCCTGGCCGCCTTGTGCTGGATGCCGCCATGGCGGCGCAAGGCGTCGATGATGACGGACTTCTCCAGGCTTTTCAGCGACGGCGCGCCCTCGCCTTCGCCGCCATGGTCGGCCTCGTAGCTGTCCTCGCGGTTGGGGATGGTGAGATAGGGCCGGATGAGATCGGCGTCGATGCGCTCGTTTTCCGCCAGGATGACCAGCCGCTCCACCAGGTTTTCCATCTCGCGCACGTTGCCCGGCCAGTCGTACTCCTTGAGCACGGCCAGGGCCTCGGTGGAAAAGGTCAGGTTGCGGGCGTATTCCTTGGAAACCTTGTTGAGGAAATGGATGATGAGGCTTTGGATGTCCTCCTTGCGCTCCCGAAGCGGCGGGGTCTGCAAGGGGAAGACGTTGAGGCGGTAATAGAGGTCCGGACGGAACGAGCCGACCTCGGCCAGGGCGGCCAGATCCTTGTTGGTGGCGGCCAGGATGCGCACGTCCACCTGCCGGGTCTTGTTGCTGCCAAGCCGCTCGAATTCCTTGTCCTGCAGCACGCGCAGGAGCTTGGCCTGCAGCCCCAGGGGCAGCTCGCCGATCTCGTCGAGGAAGATGGTGCCCTTGTTGGCTTCCTCGAAACGGCCGGGCTTGGTCTGGTCCGCGCCGGTAAACGCGCCCTTCTCGTAGCCAAACAATTCGGACTCCAGCAGATTTTCCGGGATTGAGGCGCAGTTGACCTTGATGAAGGGATAGTCCTTGCGCTCGGACAGATCGTGGATGATGCGGCCGATGAGCGTCTTGCCGGTGCCGGATTCGCCAAGCAGCAGCACCGTGGCCCGGGTCGGGGCGACCTTTTCGATCTGGCGCTGGACGTCCTGCATGGCCAGGCTGCGCCCGACTATGTACAGCCCCCGGGATTCTTGGGAAAGCTTGAATTTCAGCGAGACGTTTTCGCGCTTTAAGACCTCGACCTTGGCCTCGTACTTCTGGTTGAGGCTCATGAACTGGGCGATGAGTGTGGCCACGACGGTGAGAAAGGCCACATCCTCGTTGTAATCCACCTCGTCGCCAAAAAGCCGGTCCACGTTGAGCACGCCGATGGGCTGGCCGTGGAGGATGATGGGCACGCCGACAAAGGAGATGCGGTCACGCTCGATCTTGCGCGACTGGGTTTTGTTGAGAAACAGCGGCTCGTGGCGGATGTCCGGCACCACGTACGGCTCGGCGGTCTGGAAAATGAGTCCGGTGACGCCTTCGCTGAGGCCATAGACCCCGCGCCGCTTCTCCTCCGGCGACAGCCCCTGGGACACGCTGATGACCAGCTTGCCCGTGGAGCGGTCCACCAGGGTGATGGTGGCCCGCTTCATGGAAAGCGTCTCGGCCAGGATGCGCAGGATGTCCTGGAGCGACTGCTCCAGGTCCAGGGCCTGGTCGATGATGCCGCTTATCGCCTGGAGGCAATGCAGCTGGAGATTTAGGGTCTTTGAAGCCATCGGGAGAGTTCCGCCATCTGGTTGGTCACGGATTGAGGACCTGTGCCGCCGGGCCCATTACGCCGGGCCACGGCGGTTTCATACCGCAGCGCCTCGAAAACATCAGACTCTATGGCCGGGGAAAATACACGCAATTGCTCCAAGGTCAATTGCTCCAGGGCAATGCCCAAGGCCTCGGCCTGGGCCACGGCCCGACCGGTGATGTGATGCGCCTCCCGGAAGGGCACGCCCTTGGCGGCCAGATAATCGGCCAACTCGGTGGCGTTGAGAAACCCCTGCCCCAGCGCCTCGCGCATCCGCTCGGGCCGGAAACGCAGCTCGGCGAGCATGCCGGCCATGACCCGAAGCGAGGCCCGCACCGTGTCGTCGGCGTCGAAAAAGGGTTCCTTGTCTTCCTGGAGATCGCGGTTGTAGGTGAGCGGCAAGCCCTTGAGCACGGTGAGCAAGCCCATGAGCGAGCCGTAGACCCGCCCCACCCGGCCGCGCATGAGTTCGGCCGCGTCGGGGTTCTTCTTTTGCGGCATGATGCTCGACCCGGTGGCGTAGGCGTCGGGCAGGGCGACGTAGCCGAAGCGCGGGTTGGCCCAGAGGATGATCTCCTCGCAAAAACGGCTGAGGTGGGCCATGATGACCGAGGCGCAAAAAAGCGACTCCAGGGCGAAATCCCGGTCGGACACGGCGTCCATGCTGTTGCCGAAGGCGTGGGAAAAGCCCACCGCCCGCGCCACCATGGCCGGTTCCAGCGGATAGGTGGTGCCGGCCAGGGCCGCCGCGCCCAGGGGCGAAACCCGAACGCGCTTCAAGGCGTCCTCGGCCCGCTCGCAATCGCGCTTAAGCATCCAGGCGTAGGCCAGCAGATGCTGGGCCAGGCTCACCGGCTGGGCCGGCTGGAGATGGGTGCAGCCAGGCAGCAGCGTGTCCTGATGCTCAGCGGCGCGGTCGAGGAACACTCCGGCCAGCTCGCGCAAAAGCTTGGTCCAGACCTCCAGGCTCTCGGCCACGTAGAGACGAAAATCCAGGCAGACCTGATCGTTGCGGCTGCGTCCGGTGTGGAGCTTGCCGCCCAGGGGGCCGATGAGCTCGGTCAGGCGCTGCTCGATGTTCATGTGAACGTCTTCCAGCTCCTGCCGCCAGGGAAAGACCCCGGACTCGATCTCCTCCAACACCAGATCCAGGCCGGCCACGATGCGCTCGGCCTCCTCGCCGGCGAGCACGCCGCGCTTGGCCAACATGCGCGCATGAGCCTTGGAGCCGGCAATATCCTGGCGGTACATGCGCCGGTCATAGGAAACGGATTCGCTGTAGGCCTCCATCAAGGCCCCGGTGCCCTCGCCAAACCGCCCGCCCCACATTTTCGTGGACATGAATCATCCCTCCGGGATGTGCCGGGGGAGGGAACCCCTTTTTTGCAAAAAAGGGGTTCCCTCCC
>ALAO01000350.1 GCA_000307955.1 Solidesulfovibrio magneticus str. Maddingley MBC34
GGGCCGGCCATAACCAGGGTTATGGACGGCCCCGCCGTTTTTTCTTCGATTGTGATGAATTTCCCATAAGCGGCAGCGGGTTAGCGCTGCACCCGCGTCCTGGCATCGTCCATGCTATGGCAGCCTTGCCAGTACCCCTCCGGCCGGTCCGCCGGCGGCGTCGGCCCTTAGGGGAGGGCCGTCGTCGCCGGCGGGAAACCGGCAGTCCGCTTCCCGCCGGACCGGGGCTGCGGCTGCTTTCGGGTTGACGCGGGCCGATAGGCCGCGCCGCGAATATTTACACCGAGGAAAGGAGAGATCGTCATGTTGACCATGCAACTCTGCGTCATCTTGCTGTGCCTGCTGCTCGGCACCCGCTACGGCGGCATGGGCCTGGGCCTGATAAGCGGCATCGGCCTGTTCGTCCTGTGCTTTGTCTTCGGCGTCCAGCCCGGCAAGCCGCCCATCGACGTCATGCTCACCATCCTGGCCGTCATCGGCTGCGCCGCCACCCTGCAGACCGCCGGCGGCCTCGACGTCCTCATGCGCGTCGCCGAACGCGTCCTGCGCAAGCATCCCGAACACATCACGCTCCTGGCTCCCATCACCACCTGGTCGCTGACCGTCATGTGCGGCACCGGACACGTGGCCTACACCATGTTCCCCATCATTTACGACATCGCCATCAACAAGGGCATCCGTCCCGAACGTCCCATGGCCGTGGCCTCGGTTTCGGCCCAGATCGGCATCTGCGCCTCGCCGGTGTCCGTGGCCGCCGTGTCCATGGTCTCCATGCTGGCCCAGGCCCACGGCATCGGCAAGGCGATTAGCATCGTCGATCTCCTGTCCATCTCCATCCCGGCCACCTTCTTCGGCGTGCTGTGCGCCGGCCTGTGGAGCATGCGTCGGGGCAAGGATCTGGACAAGGATCCGGAATTCCAGGCCAAGCTGGCTGATCCCGAACAAAAGGCCTACATCTACGACGGCGGCGCGACCCTGCTCGACAAGGTCTTTTCCAAGGAATCCTACCGGGCCGTGTGGTTTTTCTTCGCCGCCATCGCCGCCGTGGTCGTGCTCGGCGCGTTTTCCGACCTGCGTCCGTCCTTTGGCGTGCCGGGCAAGCTCAAGCCCCTGTCCATGAACCTGGTCATCCAGATGGTCATGCTCATGGCCGGCGCGTTCATCCTCATCTTCTGCAAGGTCAAGCAGCAGACCATCGCCAACAGCGCGGTCTTCAAGGCCGGCATGGTGGCCATCTTCTCGGTCTTCGGCGTGGCCTGGATGACCGACAGCTTCTTTGAGGCCCATTACGCAACCCTCAAGGCCAGCCTGTCCGCCGTGGTGGTGGCCTACCCCTGGACCTACGCCATCGTGCTGGTGGTCGTGTCCAAGCTGGTCAACAGCCAGGCCGCCGCTTTGGCCGCCGTGGTGCCGCTGGGTCTGTCCCTTGGCCTCGAACCCAAGGTCCTGCTGGCCTTTATGCCCATGTGCTACGGCTACTTCATCCTGCCGACCTACCCGAGCGATCTGGCCTGCATCAACTTCGACCGCTCCGGCACGACCCGCATCGGCAAGTACATTCTCAATCACAGCTTCATCATCCCCGGGGCCATCGGCGTCGGCTGCGGCACCATCATGAGCTACACCCTGGTCAAGATCTTCATGTAATCGCGGGAGATTGGGACAAAACCATGCGTACCATCGACAAGAAGACCGTGGTGGAGGCCGTGGCCGCTCTGTGCACGGAGGCCAACCGGTTCCTGCCTGCGGACGTGCTCCACGCCTTTGCCCGGGCCAAGGCCGCCGAATCCTCGGCGGCCGCCCGGGAAGTGTTCAACCAGTTGGAGGAAAACGCCGGCCTGGCCAGGGAGACCGGACTGCCCCTGTGCCAGGACTGCGGTCTGGGCGTCTTTTTCGTGGAAGTCGGCGAGGACGTGCGCCTGGCCGGCGGTTCCCTTCGTGAAGCCATCAACGAGGGCATGGTCAAGGGCTATCAGGACGGCTTTTTGCGCAAGTCCACCTGCGACCCGTTTACCCGAAAAAACGTCGGCGACAACTCGCCGGCCATCATCCACTTCGATCTCGTGCCCGGCGACGCCCTGAAAATCACCATGATGGCCAAGGGCGGCGGTTCGGAGAACATGTCCCGGGTCATGATGCTGGCCCCGGCCCAGGGCTGGAAGGGCGTGCGCGAGTTCGTCATTCGCCGGGTGGCCGAGTCCGGGTCCAATCCCTGTCCGCCCATCATTGTGGGCGTGGGCATCGGCGGCAACTTCGAGCTGGCCGCCATCAATTCCAAAAAGGCCCTCATGCGCGAACTGGACGACGTCCATCCAGATCCCGAGGTCGCGGCCATGGAGGCCGATCTGCTGGCCTCCATCAACCGTCTGGGCATCGGCCCCATGGGCCTTGGCGGGGCCACCACCTGCCTGGGCGTCAAGGTCAAGGTCGCCCCCTGCCATCTGGCCAGCCTGCCGCTGGCCGTCAACATCCAGTGCCACAGCGCCCGGCACAAGGAGGTCACGCTCTGATGGCCGAACACCACCTGACCACGCCCCTGTCCGATGCCGATGTGGCCAAACTGCGGGCCGGCGACGTCGTGTATTTGACCGGCGTCATCTACACCGGCCGCGACGCCGCCCACAAACGCATCGTGGACGCCCTGGACGCCGGCGAACAGCCGCCGTTTCCCCTCAAAGGGGCCATCATCTACTACGTCGGCCCCTCGCCGGCCCGCCCCGGCCGTCCCATCGGCTCGGCCGGCCCCACCACCTCCTATCGCATGGATTCCTATGCCCCGCGCCTGATCGCCCTGGGACTTAAGGGCATGATCGGCAAGGGCATGCGCGCCGCGCCGGTGCGCGAGGCCATGGAAACCGAGATGGCCGTCTACTTCGGCGCCACCGGCGGAGCCGGGGCGCTTTTGGGCCTGCGCATCCAGGACGCCAAGGTCATCGCCTACGACGACCTCGGCCCCGAGGCCGTGCGGGAACTCACCGTGGAAAATTTCCCGGTGCTGGTCATCAACGACTGCGTGGGCGGCGATCTCTACGCCGTGCCCGACCTGGAGGCCGCTCTTGGCTAGCCTGGGGGCCGCTTCGGCCGGCGGCGCCTGCCCGGGCGGCCCCAGGCCCCTCTACGCCTCCCTCTATTTCTGGGTGGTGGCCGGCATCGTGGCCGGCATCGTCCTGGGGTTGGTCCCGGCCACCAAGGGCCTGGCCATGGAGATGCAGCCCTTTGGCACGGCCTTTATCCGCATGGTCAAGATGATCATCGCGC
>ALAO01000351.1 GCA_000307955.1 Solidesulfovibrio magneticus str. Maddingley MBC34
CCGGGCCGGAAGCTGGCCGGGCTGGTCCTTGCGGCCGGGCTGGCCCTGGCCGGCCCGGCCGGGGCCGCGACATCGGCCGGCGAGCAAAACGCGCGCGGGCTGGCCGCCGCCGCCCGGGGCGACCACCAAGCCGCCCTGACCGCCTTCCTGGCCGCCCGGGCCCGCGATCCCGACGATGCGACATTTCTCTTCAACATTGGCGCGGCCTATTACCGCCTGGGTCGGTTCGCCGAGGCCCTGGCCGCCTTTGACCGGGCCGCCGCCGGGCCGGACAAAACGCTTGCCGCCAAGGCCCGCTACAACCAGGGCAACGCCGCCTGGCGACTGCATGACCGGGACCGGGCCATGGCCGCTTATGAAGCCGCCTTGATCCTTGATCCGGCCGACGCCGACGCCCGGGCCAACCTGGACTGGCTACGCACCAACCCGTCGCCGGCCCCGGACCAGGACGGCGCGCCCGATCCCGACCGGTCCGGGAGCGCGCCCCACGGCCAGGGCCAGGCCAAGGACCAGGGCGACGGCCAAGCTCCGGCCCCGACTCCGGGCGACGACGGACAGGGGGAAAAAAAGCCTTCCGGCGAGACGGCCACGCCTACGCCCGGCCGGGCCGGCGACGAGGCGGCCGAGGCCCGGGTGCCCGTTCCCGGTCGGGACGGCGAGGAAACCCGGCCGCGTCGGGCGAGCGCCCCGGGCGCGGCCGACGATCCCGTGCTCGGGCGCATCCCGGATCTGGTCGGACAGCCCGTGGCCCCGGTCTATGCCCGGCCCACGGTGGAGAAGGACTGGTGAGGCGCGCTAGCCGCCTTGGCGGCTGGCTCGTGGCCGTGGTCCTGGCCCTTTCCGGGTCAGCCATGGCCCAGGTTCCGGCCGGGCCGGCCGCCGCGCCGCCGGGGTTGGCCGGCAAGACGGTTTATCTCGACGCCACCCTGACCCCGCCAAACCCGTGGCTCGGCCAGACCGCCGTCTATGCCCTGACCCTCTACCGCTCCGTGGCCGCCTCGGGCCTGTCCGTGACCCCGCCGGCCTTCGAGGGCTTTGACGCCGCCCCCCTGCCCGGCCAGGACGACGGTCAACTCACCGTCGGCGGGAAGCGCTATGTCGTCAGCCGCGTAACCTATGCCCTGACCCCCAAGCGCGCCGGCCGGCTCCCCCTGGGGCCGCCCCAGGCCAGGCTCGCCGGCCTGCCCGGGATCCCGGCTCCTCTCACGGTCGCCGGCCCGGCCCTGGCCGCCGCAGTCCGCCCGCTCCCCCCGCCGCCGCAAGGAGTTGCCGATTCGGGGCTGGTCGGACGCCTGGAGCTGACGGCCGCCCTGGCCCCGGCCGCCCTGGCCGTGGGCGAAGAAGCTCGCCTGACCGTCACGCTTACGGGCCGGGGCAATCTGTCCGGGGCGACGCTGCCGCCGCCGACCGTGCCCCAGGGGCTGCTCCTGCGCACCCTGGGGAGCGAGGACGCCCTGACGCCCGGCCCGGACGGTGCGGCCGGACGCCGCCTCTTCCACTATGGCGTCCTGGCCACCGCCCCGGGCCGCTACGCCCTGCCCGGGCTCTCGGTCGCGGTCTTCGACCCGGCTGCCGAGGCCTGGCGCGTGGCCACCGGGCCGGAACTGCCCCTTGTCGCCGCGCCCGCGCCCGGTTCCTCCCAGGCCGACGACGCCCCGGCCGTCCCGGGCCGGCGGGCCGAGGCCGGAGACGTGGCCGCCTTGGCCGGCTGGCGGCGTCTGATTCCGCTGCTCGCCCCAAAAGTCGTCGTCGCCGCCGCCACGCCACTGGCCTGCGCCCCCGAGGCCCGGGCCGAAACCCTGGCCGTGCTGCCGCCCGGCCGCCGCGTCGCCCTGGGGCCGGCCCGAAACGGCTTCGTGCGCCTGGAAACCGACGACGACATGGTGGGCTGGGTTCCCCGCGATACGATCGTCACCATCCTGCCGTAGGTTTCACGACCGGCGGCGCGCCCTTGCCAATTGACGCCAGTCTGGTATCGATTACCCACCGCGTCGCCACAATCAACAATGCAGGTTGTTTCGCATGAACGATTCCCTGGCGCCCGTCATCCAGGCCACGCTGGACTTACATTTCGGTCGTCTAGACCCTTTGGCCAGCGAGCCGCGGGCCCGTCCTGAACTCATCCGAGCCGCCGCCGAACTGATGCGGCGCATTGCCGAAAACATCCTGGCCGTGCCCGCCGACTCCCCGGTGGACACCCTGGTCCAGCGGCATGTTTTCGCCAAGGACAAAGCCCTGCCGACCTGGCTCGTCAACCGGGGGCTGGTGACGTGCGACAACGACCGCCTTAAGCTTGAAGCCTCGGTGCGCACGCTCCTGAAACATCCGTTCAATCGTCGGCGATTTTTGGATTTTCTCAGCAACGAGCTGCTCTACCATCGCTGGCTGTGGGCTCGCGAGGACGACAAGCGCCATTTTCCCATCCGCTGCGCCAACGAACTGCGGGAGAACGGCTACTGCCTGGAACTCAACACCTTCGACCACGTCATCAAACTCGGCGACAACGTCATCGCGCCCCCGGGCAAGACCGACGACGCCGCCCACTGGCGGCTGCGCTCCATCGGCTCGGTCTGCCTGGTCGATCTGGCGGCCAAGCCGGTTTTCGACTACACCGCCCGGCTTTTGGAAGCGAAATACAAGACCACGTTCATCCTCGACACCTTCAAGGCCCTTTTCGCCGCCGCCGACCGGACCCCGGGCAGTCCCGAGCGCCAGGCCGCCCTGGTCCTGGGCGAGATTCCCAAGGTCTTTACCCTGGCCGACCACGCCAAGCCCCTGGGCCTGACCAGCGAAGCCACGTCACTAGAACTGCTGCGCCGGCTGCTGGCCGCCTTTGACCGCCAAACCAGCCGCAACTTCCCGGAATCGCGCCTGCGCCTGGGAGCCGAACCGCCCCAGGGCGTGGCCAACCGGGTGGCGGCCATGATCTGGCTGCGCCGCACCCTGGCCCGGGTCAAGGAGGCGCAGCAGAAAAAAACCGTTCCCGCCCGGGGGCACAAAGTGGCCGAGCGCACCATGCTCCTGGCCGCCGCCGACCAGAAAAGCATCCTCTATTTCAACCTCTTCGCCGATCCCGCCGACACGGCCATCAACCCCTGCCACATCCGCGCCGTGAACGACGCCTCCATGTCCGTGGTCTCCCCGCGCGGCAACCGCTTAAACGACGCCGCCCCGGGCCAGGAAGTCAGCGGCTACTTCGCCGTGGTCGGAGCCAACAAGAAAAGCACCTACTGCGATTTCCGCACCACGGTGGAATCCGTGACCTGCCCGGATGAGAACCACTGCCTGGTGGAGCTGTCCATCCCGGCCACCTTCGAGCTCACCCGCCGCAACCACAAGCGCCTGCCCGTGAATCCCGAAGCCGTGGCCCTGTTCGAGATGGCCGCCCCGGCCCCGGACGCCGACTGGAACACCTTCGTCTACCTGGAAAAATGGCCGAGGCCGTTTTGCATCCTCCCCGACAGCCTGGGCCATTGCCGCATCAAGGACCTCTCGGCTGGAGGGATGCTGCTGGAAATCCACCACGACGCGCCGGCCTGCCCCTATTTCACCGAGGACAGCCGCGACCACCCCCTGCTCGTCCAGGTCAAGCTGGCCGGCAAGCCCAACGCCGCTCCCCTATGGCTGGGCATCCGGGCCGAGGCCAAGCGCATCCGGGATTTTCCGCCGCTGCGCAAAAAATACGTGGGCTTTCAGTTCGTGGAGGCCGGCGAGGTGCGAAACGAGCGCTCGGTGCGCTTTTCGGCCGTGGGCAAGGACGGGCTCTATCTCATCAACGACTGGATCTTCCGCAACGGCCTGGGGAAATAGGCCCTAAAAACGAACCGGCCCCGAAGCTTGCGCTTCGGGGCCGGCCGCCTTCAGCTCCCGGCGCGGGCTGGGAGGGGCTCGGGCAGACCGCCCGCGTCGGGCGCCGGGTGGGGAACCTTGTTGAACCGGTCGGCGAACCGGCCGGCCATGATGGAGCACACGAAGAGCTGGAGCTGGTGGTAGAACATGATGGGCAGCACGATAAGCCCCAGGGCCGGATGCGCTCTGAACAGCAGCCGGGCCATGGGCACGCCGGAAGCCAGAGTCTTCTTGGAGCCGCAGAAAATCGCCGTGATCCGGTCTTCTTCCGAAAATCCGCACCACTTTGAAACCCGGGACGAGATCACGAGCGCAGCCGCCAAAAAAACCGCCGCGCCGGCCAGGGTCAGGAAGATGACGCCCAGGCCGTTGTCGCGCCACAGCCCCGAGGCCGTGGAGTCGCAAAACGAGCTGTAGACGAGCATCAGGATCACGAGCTTGTCAAAAGTGTTGATGAACTTCTTGTGGCGCGAGGCCAGGTTGCCGATCATCGGCCGGGCCACCTGCCCGAGCACGAAGGGCAAAAGCAGCAGCGTGGCGATGTTGAGCATGGCCTGCCCCAGCGACAGCCCGCCCGTGGCCCCGCCTTCCATGGCCAGGCCGATGATGGCCGGGGTGAGCACGATGCCAAGCAGGCTCGACAGCGTGGCGTTGAATATCGCCGCCGGCACGTTGCCCTTGGCGATGGCCGTCATGGCCACGGACGAGGAAATGGTCGACGGCAGGGCGCACAGATAGAGAAACCCGAGCATCAGCCCCTCGGGAATCACCCCGCCAAAGGCGAATTTGAACGGGATGTAGAGCAGCGGGAAAATGACGAAGGTCAGGGCCTGCACCAGCAGGTGCAGCCGGACGTTGGCCAGCCCGGCCACAAGCGACCGGGTGGAAAGGGCCAGGCCATGGAGGAAAAAGACCGCGAAGATGCCGACGTCGCTGGCCACGTCGGCGTGCATCGCCCCGCCGGCGGCCCCGAATTTCGGAAAGGCGGCGGCCAGGAGCACCGCCGAGATCATCCCCGCCAAAAACCAGTCCGACGCCATTTTGCGCAGCAGTTTGCCGACCATCGCTTGCCGCTCCTTTATTTCGATGTCTGCCTTGTACCCCTGGACACATGGTCTGTCTTGCGCCAATATGACAAATCATAGCGAGAAACGGACATGCCGCGCGAACGCACCCCCCCGCCGCTGACCCAACTGCCCCGGCTCGTCTTCGGCCGCAGCGAAGCCCTGCCGGCCGCCTCTCTGGCTCGGTCCCACAGCCACCCCTTCGGCCAGCTCTCCTACGCCGGGGAGGGCGTCATCGAAGTGACTACCCCCGTCAGCAGCCACGTGGCCCCGCCTCGGCGGGCCGTGTGGGTGCCGCCCGGCCTGACCCATGAAGTGACCACCACCAGCCCGGCCGCCATGCGAAGCCTCTACATCCAGGCCGATCAGACCATCTTTTGCCCGCCGCGCTGCCTGGTGCTGCGAGTGACGCCGCTTGCCCGGGAACTCATCCTGGCCGCCGCCGCCCTGCCGCCGGACTACGACGAGGCCGGCCCGGCCGGCCGGCTGGCCCGGGTGCTCCTGGACCAGTTGGCCGGGCTGCCCGAAGCGGACTTGAGCCTCCCCTGGCCGGCCGACCCCGCCCTGGCCGCCCTGTGCCGCAAGCTGCGCGACGCCCCGGACGACGACCGCGACATGGACGCCCTGGCCAAGCAGGCCGGCATGAGCGGACGCACCCTGGCCCGCCGGTTCGAGGCCGACACCGGCCTGCGCTTCGGGGCCTGGCGACGCCGCCAACGCCTGCTGGCCGCCCTGGGCCGGCTGGAAGCCGGAGACAACGTCACCGCCGCCGCCCTGGAAAGCGGCTACGCCTCGGTGTCGGCCTTCGTGGCCGCCTTTCGCGACATGTTCGGCGCGACGCCCGGGGCCTTCGTGCGCCAGCACGAGGGGAGTAGAGAAGAATAAGAGAGAGGGAAAAGAATGCCTCCGGCGGCCGGGGGGATGATCCCC
>ALAO01000352.1 GCA_000307955.1 Solidesulfovibrio magneticus str. Maddingley MBC34
TCCAAAGGGGCTCAGCCCCTTTGGCCGCCGGAGGCATTTCCTCTCTCCCCCTAGACCCGCGTCTCGGCTTCACGGATAAGCCCGGACAACAGCAGCTCCAGGGCGCGGTCCACGCGTTCGCGGTCGGCGTCGTCGTAGAGGTTGAGGCCGCCGAAGACGCCGCTTTGGCGGGAGCGCACGGTCAAGAAGATGGCCGCGCCGCCGAGCACGGCCACAATGGCCGTCAGGTCCAGGCTTTCGGGCACGTCGCCGGTGACGGTCTCGAAAAATTCCAGGGCCGAGCGCACGCGAGGGTATTCGAGGAGCCGGGTGTAGCGGTTGCGCGACATGAGCTCCCAGGCCAGGATGTCCAGCGTCCTGGGGCGGGCTAACAGCCCCCGGATGGTGGCCTTGAAGTAATGGGCGAGCTGGGCGCGCGGCGGCATGGCGGCGAAACGCTCGGCCACGTCCTCGCGCAGTTCGTCGACGGAGGGCCAAAAAGCCGAGGACTGGCCAAAAGCCGTGACCACGTCGTCGAAGTCCTGGAAATGGCGCAGGATGACGCCCCGCTCCAGGCCCGCCGCCCGGGCCAGGACGTCGAGGGAGAGCCCGTCAAAACCCTGTTTGGCGAGCAGGTCGCCCAGGGCTTCCAGGATGCGCTGGCGCACCGTGCGCGGTTTGCCGATGGGAATGATCTTGACGCCGGACATGGTCCCCCTAGGGTCGCATTCTCGAAAAGCGCCTGTCTCGTCTCGCAGGAACCATGGAAAAAACCATGCGCTTTACGGGGTGCGCCTGGCCCGGATAAAGACGTCCAGGGTCACGAGCAGGCACACGGCCATGATGGAGCCGTCGCGGATGAAGGTGGCCTGGGAAATGGCGTCGTCGGCCTTGGTGGTGAAGCAGCCGCACTGGGTGGCGATGCCTTTGTGCCAGGCCCAGGCCATGGCCGAGAGAAAGACGGCCATCATGAGGCTGGCCGACAGGGACGCGCCCCGGGCCACGAAGCCGGTGAGCAGGCACATGCCGACCACCACCTCGATCCAGGGCAGGGTCAACGCCACGGCCGACACGGCCATGTCGGGCAAAATCTGGTAGTTGCGGATGATCTTGGCAAAGGCCATGGGATCAACGATCTTGTCCCAGGCCGCGTAAAGAAACACCAGGCCCAGGGCCATGCGCAGCAGTACGAAGAACACCCTCATGCCCCGCCCTCCGTGGGTCCGCCGACGGCCAGCCAACCGTCGAAGCCTTCCGGCATTACCGTGACGTAGGCGAAACCGGCCGTGCGCAGGGCCTCGCCGAGTTCCTTGCTCTTGTCGCACAGCAGATTGCCGCAGTAGACCACGATACGGTCCTCGGTCTTGAGGCCGAGGTTGCCGGCGGTGGCGTCGAGGTCGCCGTACATGGCCTCCTGGGGCAGGTTCTTGGCCCCGGCCACGTGGTGCAGGGCAAATTCGTCCGCCGTGCGGGCATCCACAAAAACCACCCCGGGCTTGCCGAGCATGGTCACGGCGGCGTGGGGATCAATGGTTTCCAGGCCGCGCCGCAAGGCGTCACGTTTGTCCAGGGCGGCAAAATCCACGATCCAGGGCACGGGCTCCTGCCTGGCCATGTTCATGGCCACCGACAGTCCGACGCCAAAAATCACAATGACCGCCAACTCCAACCAAAGCGGCGCAAGCCGCCGCGTCCCAACCCCCGCCATACCATCCCGCCTTGACAAGGTTTCCCGCCCACGAGCATATATTCCGTCGTAAGGGCTTGCTATCCTACACGCAGCCCCAAGCGCAACCCGCAACACGGAGCCAGCCATGCCAACGGACAACGTTCCGGCCATCCAAAACGTCACGGCCGACGAGGCGCGCCGTCTCCTCGACGCCGCCCGGCCCGGGGAGATCACCCTGCTCGACGTGCGCATGGAGCCGGAATACGAAGAATTCCATCTGCCTGGCGCAAAGCTCGTGCCCCTGCCCGAACTGCCCGACCGCCTCGGGGAAATCGACAAGGGCAAGCCCGTGGCCGTCTATTGCCGCTCGGGGATGCGCAGCGCCGCCGCCGCCAAACTCTTGGCCGGGGCGGGCTTTCCCCGCATCGTCAACCTGCTCGGCGGAGCCATGGCCTGGCAGGGCGCGGCGGCCGTGGGTCCGCCGGACGCCGGCATGACACTGCTCTCCGGGACCGAGACCCCGCGCCAGATTCTCCTGGCCGCCCTGGGCATGGAAGCGGCGCTGGGCGGTTTTTACCAGAAGCTGGCCGACGCGGCCAACGACAGTGAAACCACCGCCACGTTTGCCCGGCTGGCCGGCTTCGAGGAACGCCATCTGCGCCATGTCCACAGCCTCTACGAAAAGGAAATCGGCAAGCCGGCCGATCTGGAGGCGCTTGTGGTCGGGGCCGGGCCGGAACTGGAAGGCGGGCTGCCGGCGGCGGCTTTCCTGGAAATGCTTGGCGGCGAGCCGGCCTCGGCCCGGGAAGCCCTGGAGCTGGCCGCCTCGGTGGAAGCCCAGGCCCTGGACCTCTATGCCCGTCTGGCCGCCCAGACCAGCGACAAGGCGGCCAAAACCCTGTATGAAACCCTATCCCTGGAAGAAAAGGCCCACTTGCGGGCCGTGGCCAACCTGCTGGCCCGGCTGCCCGAGGCTTAAGCCGGCGCGCCCGGCGCGATTCACGATCAACCGCTCAAGGAGCACTCCATGGCCCCGGTCAATTTCCTCATGAACATCCTGTGGCTCATTCTCGGCGGCTTGTGGCTCGGCATCGGCTGGTACCTGGCCGGCGTGGTCATGGCCATCACCATCATCGGCCTCCCCTGGGCCCGGGCCTGCTTTGTCATCGGCAACCTGTCTTTTTGGCCGTTCGGCAAGGAAGTGGTGGACCGCCGCGACGTGTCCGGCCCGGACATCGGCACCGGAACGTTCGGCTTCATCGGCAACGTCATCTGGTTCGTGCTGGCCGGGGTGTGGCTGGCCATCGGCCATCTGCTGGCGGCGGTGGCCAACTTCGTGACCATCATCGGCATTCCGTTTGCCCTGCAGCACCTCAAGCTGGCCGGCCTGGCCCTGGCCCCCATCGGCAAAACGGTCATCGACAAGCGCTACTAGCGTCGCGCCCCTTAAAAAATACGATAGTATTTTTTAAGAAAAACAAAT
>ALAO01000353.1 GCA_000307955.1 Solidesulfovibrio magneticus str. Maddingley MBC34
CCGCCGCCGCCGCCGCCGCCGCCGCCGCCGCAGGCCATCAACGAGTCTGTGTAGTCACGGCTTTTCTCCACGCCAAGGGGGGGAGCAGGGGGCTTGGGGGGCAAATCGTCAAAGGCTACATAGATGATACGTAGCTTGTCCTTGGAGAGACGAATGATGGCGTCTTTCATTGTTGATCTGGTGTTTTCGGGTTGGCGGAGCTGGAATAATGCATAGCGACCTCGCCGATTTCCTCAAGGTCGTTGGAACCGACGCGAGGGGCATGATGCGTCCGCCAATCGTAAAACCTTGGCATTAAATGGTTTTCCAGGCCAAGCCTCTTAGCATGAACTACCGTGGAGGGCAAGCTCGGGCCATTCTGCCGATCATGTTCAACCATTTTATCCCGATTTTCTCGGACATAGCCGAAGTCCGCCCCAAAGGTCAAGGTGTCACGCATAGTCTCCGCGAGGCGGTAGAGCAGGTGCGGCGAGGTTTCACTCGATTCGGGCATCCAAGGATACAGCAACCGTCGCATGACGTCTCGGCGCTCCCGCTCCAGCACATCCCTGTTAAAAGGTTCGTCGGCGCAGTCCCACTCGACCAAATTGCCTAAAAAATGGCGCGCAGCGCAGGGCAGCCTGACACTCGTGACATCCTCATTGAGCCAGGATGAAAAAAGCGGGCTCTTAATATCGAACCCAAATATGTTGATATTAAACGAAAAATTGTCAAACTGCTGACAAAGGTGATTAAGGAGGTCGTAGGTCATTCTACGTTCGTCAGCGGTCTCTGTCGGAAAGCCGATGATCATCGGGCAATGCACTCGCACACCGTAGCGGGCAAACCGTTCAATGGTTTGAAACACCACACCAGGAAAAATGCCTGGCGGAAACTTACGCATCCGATCAAGCACACGAGGACAACCAGATTCCAAGCCAAAACGGATCTCACGCAGCCCGGCGCGGGCCAACAGTTCGCAGGTGTCTGGTTGCGAGAGCAGTTCCGGATCAAACCGAGAACGGGCTTGCCATTGGATAGCGTTGCCGCGAGTAATGAGCCCCTCGGCAAGGGCGCGCAAAGGCTGTGGTGGAATCGCCTCATCAATGGCCCAGAGAAACTTGATGCCGCGTCTACCAAGTGTTTCGAAACATTTCAGCGCAGGTCCGACATCCCAGTCTTTACCATCATCTTGACTGGTCCTTGCAAAGTACTTTTGATTTATCCCGCAGAACAAACACTTGTTCCAATAACAACTGTGCTCTGGAAACAACTTTACATCAACCAACGATGCAGGAGGCAAGCCGTAGGCCACTCGTTTACTTGTCGGTCTAAAATTAGCCCGTTCCGTCAGAGGCCTAGTGACCTGAAATCTGACGAACGAAGTCTGTTCGATACGTAAGCCATCCGGCGATCGCCGTGCATAGAGCAAATTTGGAACATCTCCAATTTCGCCGTCGCCATCTAAGGCAGCGACTAACGCCTGGCGAGACTCGTCGGAATCATCAAGTACAATAGAATCGACAGAGGAAAACAAGACTTCATTACGCAATAGATACCTAGTAATTTTGTTAAGCGAATAGTATTCGCTAGAATGACCTACAACTGATATATGTGCTTTCGGATGATATCTCTTGATCAAACGCGCTATCGCCATTGTTGCTATAGTGATCTTGCCGTTAAGCCAAACCAAATCTGGCTCAACAGCATCGACAACAGGAAGGCAATGGCGACGAATGAAGGCCAAATACGGGTTTGCCGCAGGATTTAGGCAAGTATTATGCAAAACGAGAGACGATTGGTTGAATGATACGAAACCGTCTTGCAGGGTCAATAAGTACGGAAAGTAGACCAATTCTGAATACAGCCGACACAAGATCTGAAGTGTCTCAACGTAACGATAGAATTCTCGAATACCGATAGCATGGTCGCAGATGCGTTCGACCGCCAAGCCAACCTGTTTGACAAATAACTCGGAATCGGTGAGTATAGCCCAATAGGCTGGCTCTCTCACACTTACCCCTTCACTGTCTTGGAGCGTGAGTATCAGCTCTCGTACAGCATCTGGCCGCAGCAGCTTCCCCCAGAATAACGCGTTGACATGAAGCAGACCGGAAGTTGTGCGCGGAATTTCCTCAATAAACAGGCTATCAGTGTCGGGATGGTACAGCTCGTGATGGAAGCCACCAAGGGAGCCTACGTGCATTTGCGTCAAGGGCATAGTAATCCCAAAGCAGATAGACCAGAGTTTTGTCTGAGATGAAGATCCCCAGAGAAAAACAATGAGTTTTCTGTGTAGTTAATCATAGGTTGAAAATTGCTTTGCCCACCTAGGGCGACTTCAGATTATCCAAGCCTGCATCCTTGAGCAAGCGCCAGGACTCTTCACCTACCCTTCTTCATCCCTGCCAATCTATCCGCCAATCGGGCCGTCCGCAAATGCGTGTACCGCGCCAGCATTTGCAACGTCTTGTGCCCGGTAATGGCTTTGATTTCCATGACATCCAAGTCCGTAAGCTCGAAAAAACGGCTGGTGGCTTCGTGTCGTAGGTCATGAAACCGCAAGTTTTCGAGCCTTCCCCGCTTGCACGCATATCTCATTGACGCCGTAATCTGATCCGCCAAGAGGCCAAACACTGGCCCTTGGTCCAAACTTCGTGGCAGCTCGCGTAGGACAGCCAACGCACCTTCCGCAAGGGGGACTGTCCGGGCCTCGCTGTTCTTGGTTTCGGGTAAGAGGACGTATCGCCCTCGAATATTGACGTTCTTCCAGTGTAGGCTGGCGATTTCCTCCCGGCGCATAGCGGTTTCTAGAGCAAAGAGGATGACCGGCTTAAACCTGGGCGCAGCCGCAGCCAAGAGGCCCTCTTCCTCGCCATCTTCCAGGCGTCGGTCGCGGCCTTTGGCTGGCCTGGGCTTGGCGGCCAGCTCCACGGGGTTTTGCAGGCTTTCCATGCCCCAATCCGAGCGGGCGTAATTGAAGAGCTTGGAGAGCAGGGCGAAATCCAGACGAATGGTGTTGCCGCTCACGCCCTCGCCTTCGCGTTCGCGGCGGAAGTCGGCAATGTCCCGGGCGCGGATGGTGGCCATGATCCGATGGGCGAGGGTCCGCTTCTGGAGAAACCTGGCCCGGTCGGTTTCCCGCTTGGCGTGCTTCAGGCGCGGGATATACTCCTCGATGTAGCGCTCAAGGCACTCGCTCAGCGTATATTGCTCGGCCTCTTTGGCGGACACGAAGAGGCTCTTGTTCATGGTCGTTTCGATGTCCTTGGCCCAGGCTTCGGCTTCCACCTTGGTGTCAAAGGTCTTGCACGTCGTGGGATAGCCCCGCTTGCGAATCCGGGCTTCCCACTGTGCTGCACCGCGTTTTCGTATTGTCGCCATGCTACCTCCTCGAAAAAGTCGAAACTCAGCCGATCCTCAGGTAGCCAAGGACGCCCTGGAGAGAATGGATGACATGCCCATTTTCGCTCTCAAGCGAGCCGGCCTTTCGATCAAGCCATAAGGCGTGGAGCCCAAGAGCGCGGGGAGCCTGACAATCGTTTTGCAGCGAATCGCCGACCATGAGGAGCTCTTCTGGGGCACAGCCCAGCTCTTCCCAGGCATACCAGTAAATGGAGGCATCGGGCTTGCGTGCGCCGACCTCGTAGGAAAAGGCGCGAACATCCGGCTCAAAGGGCAGGAGCTTAAGAAATGGCGCGCCGTAGGGCTTGGCAAGGTTGGAGACCACCGCGATCTTGAGGCCGTGTCCACGGAGCGTTTGCAGCGTTCGCGGGGCCTCGGGAAAAAGGCACATGGAGCCCATTTCCTCGGCCACATTCGCTTCGAGAAGAGCGGTTTCCACCTGGGACAACCCCGCCTCCCCAGCGAACTCCGCCAAGGAAACATCCCGCGTCATGATGGCTTGATAGCAATCGGCCGCCCCTTTCTCCCATCGCTTCATGATCAAGCGGTAAGGGAGCCGGGGGGATTCGATGCGGCACAAGGTGCCGAAGGCGTCGAAAAGCACGCCTTTGATGTGCCGTGGCTCCATGCACGTCTCCCGGGCATGACCCTGGACAAAAAGGGTTTTCCGGACGGGAATCCCTAAGCCATTTGTTGGAGCGAGTGGAGCAAAATTGGAGCAAAAAAGCAATATAACGGAAAATGGGTTACCGACAGAGTCAGTAACCCATTAAAATCATTGGTGCCCGAGGCCGGAATCGAACCGGCACGTCCCGAAG
>ALAO01000354.1 GCA_000307955.1 Solidesulfovibrio magneticus str. Maddingley MBC34
GGCCTGAGGCCCCCGGACCCCCCAAATGGGTAAAGGGGGGGCGTTGACGCGACGACGGGCGGGGAGCAGCGGGGAGAAAAGGCATGCACTACGACATCGTGTTCCATCTCGATCAGGGCCAGGACGAGCTGAACATTGCGCTGAGCAACATCGCCAACTACTTCAAGGCGTTGGACAAAGAGCAATTCACGGCCGTGCTGCTGGTCAACGGCCCGGCCATCAGGCTCATGGTCAAGGCCGCCGACAACTGCGCCAAACTGACGGCGCTTTGCGATCAGGGCCTGTCGCTTCGAGTCTGCAACAACGCCCTGACCCATTTCGGCATCGCCCCGGCCGACCTGTGCCCCTGCTGCCGCATCGTGCCGGCCGGCGTGGTGGAGTTGGTCGATCTCCAGCGCCAGGGGTTCGCCTACGTCAAACCCTAGGCGGGCTGTTTCCCGACGCCGTGCCGGCTTCGGCCGGACGTCGCCACTGACGCGGCCCGTTCATCAAACCATAAGCCGGTATTTCGCTGTCGCGGCAGCGCAACGGCAACAGGGCAGACCCAGGACATGCACCCCACTTCCGCCCAGATACTTCAAAAGCATAAGCTCTTCAGCAAACTCAGCGGTCAGGTCGTGTGGAATCTGGCCGAGGAGGCCGGGGCCGGCGAGCGCCAGCTCGATGCCTTCATGGATTTCTTCGAGGCGCAAAAGGCCCGGGCCGTCGCCCTGCTGGAAGCCCTGGCCCGGGACCCGGACAGCTGGCTCATCCTGGAGCAGGACGATCCGGCTGCCGCCTGTCCGGCTTGCGCCCGGCTGGCCGGCCTAGCCGTCCCGGCGAACCATCCCGAGCTCCTCGACTATCTGCCGCCTTTTGGCCTGGGCTGCCGCCTGACCGGCCGGCCGGGCATTCCGGACCGGACCCAGGCCGCCGCCGCCCTGCCCCCTCCCCCGATCCACAAGCTGTGCTGCGACGCCCGGCCCTTGAGCCGCCTTCTGGCCGAGTTGCCCGACGCCGCCGACGCGTCCTGACCCGGCGGCCGGCCGTCGCGGGCCTGCGTCTCGCCGTCCGGCGAGAACGTTGCCTCTTCTCACAGGCCACGGTCCGAAATGGACCGGCCCTCTCCCGGCCATGCCTTCACGCCAGCCGCCCGGCAACGACAGAGAGCCCATCCTCGTCGAACCCCCTTTAA
>ALAO01000355.1 GCA_000307955.1 Solidesulfovibrio magneticus str. Maddingley MBC34
CTCCGGCGGCCGGGGGGATGATCCCCCCGGACCCCTGCAACGGGGAAAAGGGGGCAAGGAGGCGGCGCGGGTTGTTTGTCTGAACGGTGGGGAAGCGGGCTGCCGCCGGATCGATGGTGCGGAGGCGGCGTATGCCCGACGCTCTTGGCAGGGGCTAGGCCCCCCTGCCGACGGGGTTGCAGGGCCGGTCAGGCGTTTTGCGAAGGCGCAGCCGCCGCTGCGGGCGCAGGGTCGCCGGCCGGGGCCTTGGCCGCCAGCCGTCGGGCCGCCTTGGCCAGCTTGGCCGCGATGAGAAAACCGGGGTTGAGCGCCAGACACCGCTCGGCCGCCTCCACCGCGCCGGCGAAATCCTCCAACTCGTAGAGCACCCGGCCGAGGTTAAAAAGCAGGTTCTCGTCGTTTTCGCTGGCCGCCAGGGCCTTCTCGTAATAGGCCTTGGCCAGGGAAAGCAGCCCGGCCTTGCGCATCCGGATGCCGAACTCGTTGAAGAGAAACTTGTTTTCCGGGCCAAAGGCCAGCTCGATGCCCATGATCTTGTCGAAGATGTCGCGGGCGTCGTCGAGCTTGCCGCCGGACAGATAGGCGTTGCCCAGGCCGAAGATGGCGCGCAGGTTCTCGGCGTCGTAGGCCAGGGCTTTCTGAAAGGATTCCTCGGCCCGCTCCAGCCGGCCGGCCTCCAAGTGCTTCTCGCCGCGCTCCAGCTCGGCCTGCATGGCTTCCATGCGAGGCTTGACCTGATTGTAGTACATGAGCGGCTCGGGCTTGAACTTCTGGAGAAATTCCTCCTCGGTCACCGGCGTGACCTCGCCGCTGGGCACGCTGTTGCCGTTGAGCGCCTGAATGCTGATGCCCGCCTCAGGCGTTTTTTCGGCGTAATAATAGATGGCGCGCTCGGCGCTCTGCGTGGTGCCGCCAAACCCTGTCTTGTAGGTTTCCCGTACCGACACGGCCACGGCGAAACGTTCGGCCCCGATTTTTCCCGTCATGGCGTCGTACAGCCCTCCCTGACGTTGGCGCGCCGGACGCGCGCACGAGCACACTGAGGCAGGATAGTCCATTTCACGACTGAAAGCATCCTCTTTTCGTCGGAATAAACGCCCTCAAGGATGGTTTGGAACAACACAAACCGGAAAAATTCCAGGATGTAAGGGGAAAAAGGAACAATTTTTCTTGCCAGCCGTTGACCGGTTCGGTATCGTTTTCCATGTTCGCTCAAACCCGTGACGACTTCACGTGTGGTGCGTGACCGTCCTCCCCGTGTTTGCGCGGCGAGACTCTAACGGAGTCTGGAATACGAGTGCGCAACCCCTGCCATACCTTCCTTCGCCGTCCCGACGGACAGGCGCACTCCAACTGTCAGGCCTTCACGGCCCAAGGGCCGATGGGTTTGTCCCGGGGAGGAGCGTAGCCGGCGGGTAGCCCTCACTCCTCCGTCCACGCTTCGCGTTCGCTGACGTCAACCGTTTTGGGAGTCCGTGTCTCATGTCCAAAAACATCTATGTTGGCAACCTGCCCTTCCGCACCACCGAGGAAAGCGTCCGTGACCTGTTTGGCCGTTACGGCCCCGTCCAGTCCGTCAAACTGATTTCCGACCGCGAGACCGGCAAACCGCGCGGCTTCGGATTCGTGGAGATGGACGACGACGCCGCCGCTGACGAAGCCATCCGGGCCCTGGACGGCGCCGAGTTCGAAGGCCGCAGCCTCAAGGTCAACGAGGCCAAGCCCCGCGCTCCGCGTCCCCCCCGCCGCCCGGCCTGGTAAGACCGGCGCAACATCTTTCCTCCCGGGGCCGGCTTGTCCGGCCCCGGGAGTTTTATTCTCCTCTCCCGGCTGGCCCTTTTTTTGCTCGCCTGCCCCCACCCTCCCGGAGGCAACCATGCGCGTCAAATTTCTGATCATCGGAGCCGGCCCCACGGGCCTTGGCGCGGCCAACCGCCTGGCCGAACTCGGCGAAAACGATTTCCTTGTCCTGGAACGCCATCCCTATCCCGGCGGCCTGGCCGCCAGCTTCACCGACGCCGCCGGCTACACCTGGGATGTGGGCGGACACGTCGTCTTTTCCCACTACCAGGCCTTCGACAAGCTCCTGGACGAACTGCTTGGCGACGAAGTCCTGCGCCACCAGCGCGAATCCTGGATACGCCTGGCCGGGACCTTCGTGCCCTACCCCTTCCAGAACAACATCCGCCGACTGCCCCCGGACCTCGTCTGGGAATGCGTCGAGGGGCTGCTGGCCGCCGGCCGCGACGCCGCTGCCGGGGTCCACCCCGATGCGCCGGCCAACTTCCGGGAGTGGATCGACCGGGTGTTCGGCCCGGGCATCGCGCGGCTGTTCATGGTCCCCTACAACTTCAAGGTCTGGGCTCATCCGGCCACGGCCATGTCCCACCGCTGGATCGGCGAGCGCGTCTCGGTGGTGGACGCCGGGCGGGTGGTTAAAAACATCATCTACGGCACGGACGACGTGGCCTGGGGTCCCAACAACACCTTCAGCTTTCCTTTGCGCGGCGGCACGGGCGAGATCTTTCGCCGCCTGGCCGGCCGCTTCGCCGACCGGCTGCGTCTGGGCGAAGCCTGCCGCCGGGTCGATCCGGCCGAAAAGACCGTGCTCACCGCCTCCGGCGACGTCATCGCCTACGACCATCTGCTGACCACCGGCCCGCTAGACCGCTTCGTCGCCGACCAGTTGGAGGGGGCCAGCCCGGCCGTGATCGAGGCGGCCGGACGCCTCAAGCACAGCGGCTCGGTCATCCACGGCCTGGGCTTTGCCGGCGCGCCCCCGGACCCGCGCTGCTGGATGTATTTCCCGGAAGCCGACTGCCCCTTCTACCGGGTCACCAATTTCCACAACTATTCGCCTTTAAACACCCCCGATCCCGACGGCATGATCCCGCGCAGCCGGGCGTTCATGACCGAAACCAGTTTCTCCGAGCACAAGCCGGCGGACTTCGCCGGTCTGGAGCGGGCCACCGTGGACGGCCTGGTCGCGACCACGCTTTTGGCCCCGGCCGACGTCGCCGGCCAGAACGCCTCCTGGGAGATGCGGGTGGACTACGCCTACCCCGTCCCCTGCCTGGAGCGCGACGCCGCCCTGGCCGTGCTCCAGCCGGCCCTGGAGCGCCTTGGAATCCAGTCCCGGGGACGCTTCGGCGGCTGGAAATACGAGGTCGGCAACATGGACCACTCCATCATGCAGGGCATCGAGTGGGCCCAGCGTCAAGTCCTTGGGCAACCGGAAACCGTCTACACGCTCTAAACGCCGCGCGCCCGTCGCCGGGGCAGCCGAGGGCGCGGATTCCCCCGCGCCATGCGCCCCCGTCCGGCCGCCGGACTGTTGACGACGCCGGCCCGATCTGAAACACCTTCGCGGGCGGGCGCGTCCCGCGTGAAGGAGATGCCATGACCGCCACCGCCACCAACGGTTGCCCCGTTTTCGCTGGCCGCCGCGACCGCCTGCGCGCCGCCCTGGCCGCCATGGGCCACGACGCCCTGCTCGTGTCCCACGCCGCCAACCGCTTCTATTTAAGCGGCTTCGAACTCCACGATCCCCAGTGCAACGAAACCGCCGGCTATGTCGTGGTGACGGCCGACGGCGACGACTATCTATTCACCGACGCCCGCTACCGCGACGCCGCCCTGCGTCTGTGGCCGGAAAACAACCTCTGCATCTACGGAGCCGGCCGCTACGCCGCCATCACCGATTTCCTCAAGGCCCGGAGGGTGACGCGCCTTGGTTTCGAGCCGGCCAGCCTGTCCTTCGACGTCCACGACCGGCTGTCCGCGCTTATGCCCCTAACGCCCGTCGCCCTGGCCGTGGAGCCGCTTCGCCTGCGCAAGGACGCCGCCGAGATCGCCCGGATGCGCCGCTCAGCCGCCATCAACCACGGCGTCATGGAAAGCCTGCCGGACATCCTCATCCCCGGGCGCACCGAAGCCCAGGCCGCCTGGGAGATCGAAAAACGCTTCCGCGAGCTCGGGGCCTCCGAACTGGCCTTCGCCCCCATCGTGGCCGTGGACGCCAACGCCGCCCTGCCCCACGCCATCCCCGGGGAGACCGTCATCGCCGACGGCTGCCTGGTCCTGGTGGACGTGGGCGGCCGGGCCGACGACTACTGTTCGGACCAGACCCGCACCGTCTGGGTCGGAAGCAAGCCCCCGGCGCGCTTCACCGAGATGCTCGCGCGCGTCCAGGCCGCCCAGGCCGCCGTACTGGAGCGCATCGGCCCGGGCATGGCCTGCCGCGAGGCCTACGCCCTGGCCCGGGAGGTCTTTGCCCGGGAAGGCGTGGCCGAGCGCTTCACCCATTCGCTGGGCCACGGCATCGGCCTGGAGACCCACGAAGGCCCAAGCCTCAACCCCTCGGCTGAAACCGTGCTGGAACCGGGCATGATCGTGACCGTGGAGCCGGGCCTGTACTACCCCGAATGGGGCGGCGCGCGCTGGGAGCACATGGCCCTTATCACCGAAACCGGCCGCAACATCCTGTGAGCCGCCGCAGAAGGCCGCCCAGGCGGCGTCGCCATCCCGTGCCCGCCGGTTCGGCCCGGCTGTACGTGCGCCTGGCCTCGGCCAACGTGTCGCTTCTGACGTTTTTCCTGCAGGCCGAGGACAATCTGGCCCTGCCCACGGTGGTGGACCGGTTCGCCGCCGTGGTGCGCCTGATCTACAGTCCGGACGAGGCCGGCCGGGTGGAGGCGTTTTTGCGCGATTTCACCGCCGTCTGCCCTGAAACGGTCGTGTGCCTGCGGCCCTGATCGCCCTTGCGCCTTGCGATTTTCTCCCCCAAGAGCTATCTTCTGTCAGAATAAATCAAAACCTTTGGCGTCTCCCGTCTACGGGTGAGTCCATGGAACCAGCCAACGCGCCCCCTCGCCTGCTGCTTGTCGACGACAACCGCGACAACCTGACCTTGATCCGTCTCTACCTGGAAACCGACCATTACTGCATCGACGAGGCCGAAAACGGCGCCGAGGCCGTGGAACGGTTCGCCGCCACGCCCTATGATCTGGTGCTCATGGATCTGGAAATGCCCGTGGTGGACGGCTACGAGGCCACCCGGCGCATCCGGGAACTGGAACGGCGGCGGGGAGCTGTCCCCACGCCCATCCTGGCCCTGACCGCCCACGCCCTGGACGAACACCGGCAGCGCTGCGAACAGGCCGGATTCACCGATTTCCTGGCCAAGCCCGTACGCAAGGCGGCCGTGCTGCACACCCTGCTTAAGTACCTGGGGCCGGAAGGCGAGTCCGCCGAGCCGCCCAAGCCCCCGCCACCCGACGCCGACGCCCCGAACCCGGCCCGACTGCTCGCTTTGCTGCCCATCTTCTACGACTTGGCCAGCCAGGCCCTGGACACGGCCCGCACCGCCCTGGACCTGGGCGAACTGGACGAAGCCCGCCGCCAGGGCCACAAGCTCAAGGGTTCGGCCGGCTCGTACGGCTTCCCCGAACTGGCCAGGGCCGCCGCCGCCCTGGAACGAGCGGCCGACGCCGGCAACGCCAACGCCGCCGCCGCCGCCCGGGATTGGGCCGCCGCCCTCCTGGCCAAGGCCCGCCTGGACTGGCCGGCGTAAGCGAGGGGAAAGAGAAAGAGCGGGGGGAAGAAAGAGGGAGAGGAAGATGCCTCCGGCGGCCGGGGG
>ALAO01000356.1 GCA_000307955.1 Solidesulfovibrio magneticus str. Maddingley MBC34
GGCGGCCGGGGGGCTAAGCCCCCCGGACCCCCTGAATGGGGAAAAGGGAAAGGGGGTTTGACGAGGATTGGTTTTCATGTCGGTCAGCGAGGCAAAAGACCGGCGTTCCCCTGGCCGGGAACAGCGGGCAGGGGCTTAGCCCCCGGGCCGCCGCAAAAAAACGAGGCCGCCTTCCCGGATCGGGAGGGCGGCCTCGAAACGTTTCGGCGACGGCGTCTAGGCGCTGCGCAGCTTGACGATGATCTCATCCATGTCGCCGGACAGGTCGGCCAGGGCGTGGACGGCCTGGGCCGACTCGTGCATACCGTTGCTGGTGGTTTCCACCACCTCGCTGACCTCGTTCATGGCCCGGTTGATCTCCTCGGCGGCGGCGGACTGCTCTTCGGCGGCGGCGGCGATGCCGGCCACCTCGCGGGCGCTGGCCTCGGCTAGGGCCAGGATCTCGCGCAACACCCCGCCGGACTTGCCGGCCAGCTCCGTGGCCTCGGACACGGCCTGGGCCGCCTTGTCCACGCTCTGGATGTTGCCGGTCACCGACTGCTGGATGCTGACCACGGCCTGGCCCACTTCCTTGGTGGCGGTCATGGTCTTCTCGGCCAGC
>ALAO01000357.1 GCA_000307955.1 Solidesulfovibrio magneticus str. Maddingley MBC34
AGGGCGGCAGCCCTTTGGCCGCCGGAGGCTTCCCCCCTGAGCACCATGCGCATAGCCGTCGCCGTTTCCGGCGGTTCGGACAGCTTGCTGGCCCTGGGGCTCCTGCGCGCCGCCGGCCACGATGTCGTCGCCCTGCACGCCCATTTCCTGCCGCCCGGCGACAAGGAACACGCCCTGGCCGAGGCCATCGACGCCCAGTGCCGCGCCCTGGGCGTGCCCTTTGCCGCCGTCGATCTGTCGCGAGAATTTCGCGACCGGGTCATTACCCCCTTTGCCGCCGCCTACGCCGCCGGACGCACGCCCAACCCCTGCGCCGCCTGCAACCGCGACATGAAATTCGGCCTGCTCCTGAACGCCGCCCTGGCCCAGGGAGCCTCGGCCATCGCTACCGGCCACTTCGCCCGCATCGAACCGACGCCGGCCGGCCCGGCCCTTTTTCGCGGCGCGGACGACACCCGCGACCAAAGTTATTTCTTGAGCCTCGTGCCGCAACATGCCCTGGCCCGGGCCGTCTTTCCCCTGGCCGGGCGGCGCAAGGCCGAACACCCGGCCGCCTTGGCCGCCCTCGGTCTCACCCCGCCGCTGCCCAGCGAATCGCGGGAAATCTGCTTCGTGCCCGGCGACGACTACCGGGCGTTTCTGGAGAGCGAAAGCTTCCCCCTGTCCGGCCCCGGCCCCATCGTCCTGGCCGACGGCACGCGCCTGGGCACGCATCAGGGGCTGTGGCGGCACACCATCGGCCAGCGCAAGGGCCTGGGCGTCGCCTACAGCGAACCGCTCTACGTCATCGACAAGGCCCCGGCCGCCCACACGCTCATCGTCGGCGTCAAAGCCGAGCTGGCCGCCACGGTCTGCCGCACCGGCCCGGCCAACTGTCTCGTGCCGTCGGAGTTCTGGCCCGAAACCGTCCTGGCCCAGACCTGCTACCGCATGAAGCCCCGGCCGGCCGCGGCCCGGCTGACGGCCGACGGCGGTCTCGACATCGCCTTCGCCGAATCCGTCGCCCGCCCGACCCCGGGACAGGTGGCCGTCCTCTACGACGCCGCCGGCCGGGTGCTGGCCGGCGGCGAGATCATCGCCTCCCCCGGCCTTGTCATCCCGGAAAACCTTGGCTAAATGGCCTTGACCCCGCATCTCGGGGTCCGGGAACCATCCTCCATGCCAACTACCGACAACCGCCGCCTGCATTGGCTCCTTCTGGCCGCCCTCATGGTCGCGGCCGTGGGCCTGCGTCTGCTCCACCTGGGCGATCCTTCCTTGTGGTGGGACGAGTTCATCACCCTTGGCACGGCCCTGCTGCCGGTCAAGCGGATGCTCCATACCCTCACCGTCATCGGCCCGTCGGATTTCGGCGGCGAATTCTTTCCGCCGCTCTATCACCTCATCACCCGGGCCGTGCTGACCGTCACCCACGACGACGCGGCCCTGCGCGGCATCAGCGTCGTGGCCGGCACGGCCACCGTGGCCGTGATGTACGGCTTTGTCGGCGAACTCTTCACCCGCCGGGCCGGACTGTTCGCCGCCGCCCTGACCACCTTGTGCGTCTACCACATCCACTATTCGCGGGAGCTGCGGCCCTACAGCCTGTTTACCCTGCTTGGCCTGCTGTCCTTGTGGACGCTCTACCGCGCCCTCAATCGGGGAGGGCTGGCCAACTACGTCGCCTACGCCGCCGCCACCACGGCCATGTGCTACAGCTCCTCCATGGGCACCACCAACATCGGGGCGCAGGGACTTTTCACCGCCTATTTCCTCCTGCGCGGCCTCGTCTCCCGCGAGTTGACCCCGTGCCAGGCCATCCGCAAAGGGCTGGCCCTGGCCGCCTGCGTGGGCCTGGTCGGGCTATGCTTCCTGCCCTGGCTGCCGGCCTACCGCAATATTTTCGCCCTGCTGCGCCTGGAAAAATCCCCGGGCATCCCCGAGGGGTTTGTCGTCAGCGTACTGACCGAATTTTTCGCCTACGCCGCGCCCAAGCGGGGGCTGCCCTGGCTGCCCCTGGCCCTGACGAGCCTTGGCGGGCTGGGCGTTGCCCTGGCAAAACCCCGCCTGCGGCCGGGGTTGGTGTTGCTGGCGCTTTTTTCGCTCATGCCCGTGGCCGCCTTTTTGCTGGCCGGCACCAAGCTCGAAATCAGCTCGCGCTACGTTTTCAACGCCTTTTTCGCCCTGCTCGCCCTGGCCGGTCTTGGCCTGGACGCCGGCCTGAACAGGATCGCCGATTACGTCGGCCTATCGCCATCGCGGCGCGCCCTGGCACTGCCCCTGGCCGGCCTCGGCTGCTGCCTGCTCCTTTGCGCCGTGGATCTCTCCACCCTGCCGTCCTATTACCGCCGCGAGACGTCGTACAACAAGGAACTGGCCGACTATCTGGCCTGGAACAAGAACAACGTCGAGTACCTCTTCCTGCAAAGCAACCGCAATCCCAAGCTCATCACCGGCTGGTACCTGCCCGGCGTCTACAAGACCCTGGCCCACTACCAGCCCAAGGGCTACAAGCGGGCCTACCACGTCATCCAAAGCGACCTGACCCCGGCCACGAAGCCCTTCCCCATGCAAAAGGTCGCCCGGTTCATGGATTCCGCCGTCTACCGCCTGGGGCTTGTGAGCGCCGCCCCGGTAGTCCTTTTCCCGGACCCGGCCGGCAACGCTGTCTATGCTGACAAATTCGACGACTACCGCTTCTACGCCGATTGCGAGGAAGCCGACAACATCGCCCCGGAAAGCCGCTACCACACGCTCACCCACTACGATTACGAGCGCCCCGGCCACGTCCTCTACCGCTTCGTGGCCGCCCCGGGCACGGCCTACGCCGCCGGCCGGCTGACCCTCGACTTCTCGGCCACCTTCCTGGAGGGCATCTCGTCCGATTCCAAGGTGACCATTGCCCTGGCCGTAGGCGACGGTCCCTTCGCCTTTCTGGATACCCTGACCGGCGACGCCTTCCTCGGGCCGGACGGCAAGCTCGTCGCGCCCAACAACGAAAAGCGCCGCTTCATCCGCCGCGGCTATCCCCTGCCCGCGGCCCTGGCCGGGGCGACGCAGCTGCGTCTTCGCATCGACTACGGCCCGGTGGCCAACCCCGGCGTCATCGAAGTCAACGGCCTGGAACTGGCCGCCAAGCTCACCGGCCACCCGGAACACGACGATCCGGCCCAAAGCGCCCTGGAGCGCGTGGCCGCCAACAACGCCCTGGCTGCCTGGACGCCCGGCCAGACCCGCCTGGACGCCGCGTTCTACGCCTTCCCGACCCGGCCCGACATCCCCCAAGGCCCGGCCAACCCGGCCGCCGCTCTGGCCGGTTTCCTGGCCGAACACCCCGGCCTCGAACCGGTTTTCGCCATTCCCGGACCGGACGGCAAGCCGGCCTACGTCCTCTACGATCCGGCCCTGTCCCAACCTTTCGTGCCCCTGGCCGAGGGCCAGCCGGTTCGACTCCTGGAAAACGACGCCGCGCCGACGGAATTCGCTTCGCTGAAGCTCTCCGGCGCGCTCAACCGGCCAAGGCTCGCCGTAGCCGGGCGCAACCTGGACATCGGGGTCCTCGCCCCGTCGCCCTCAACGTTGCTCTTGACGCGCTCCGGCGTCGGCGTGCTGCGCTTCGAGCCGAGCTTTGCCCGGGAATCCGAAGCTCTGGCCGCCTTTCCCCTGGCCTACAACATCCGCAAGAACGCCGACGAGGACTGCCTGGCCTGCCGCGACGCCGCGCCCTGCTCGCTGACCGTGCCCATAAGCTCGGCCTATCCCATCACGGCACTGCGCATCCTGTCCTACCCGCGCATCTTCGCCGACAAGGCCGGCAAGAATCGGCTGGCCGTGGCCTTCTCCGAGGACGGCGCAACGTTCAAGAAGCTCGACACGCTGGCCAGCAACCGCTCCGGCCACTGGGAAGGGCTCATGGTGCGCCGGGTGTCCGTGCTGCGTTTCAAAAAGCCCATCCACAACGGTTTCGTGCGCTTTGCGTTCTCCGGCCCGGGCGTGCAGCTGTGGTCCCGCGACGACACGCCCATGCGCGTCGAGGCGGTCCTGGACACGACCGCCTTCACCGGCCTGCCGGCTCCGGCCGGCCCCTTTGCCGCCGAACTGCTGGGCAACGCCAGCCAGCCGCTGTCGATATTCCTCACGCCCGAACTTCTGCCCTACCGGCCGGACCTCCAGGACAATTACTAATGCCGCCCGAAACCTCAACGCCGCGACAGGAGAAAAACGCGTGAGCCGCGCCCTGGCCAAGGCGCTTAGCAGCCAGTGGGCGGCCACCCTCTACGCCGCCGCCGTGTCCGTGGGCCTGACCTTCCTGCTAGGCCGGGCGCTCGGGCCGGCCGTTTTTGGCGAATATTCCTACCTCCTCACCCTGGGATCACTTTTCGCCATCCTGCAGGACGGCGGCTTTTCCACCCTGGTTTTTCGCGAAACGGCCAAGGCCGGACTGGTCCATGTTCCGGGCCGGCCGCCGCTTCTGTCCCTGGCTTTGGGCCATCTGCTGGCCGTGACGCTGCTCGGGATCTGTCTTGTTCCGCTGTTCCCCCAGGGCGAGCGCCTGTCCCTGGGCGCGGCCGTGGTCTACTACGCGCTTTTTTGCGCTTCTTCGCTGATCTCCTCCGAACTCAAGGGCCACAACAATTTCGCGGCCGAGGCCTTGTGGCGGGCCGTGGTGCGCACGGCCACGGCCCCGGCCGCCGGGGCCGCCCTGCTGTTCCCCTCGCCCGGCCCCCTGGCCGTCTTCACCGGCCTGGCCGTGGGCCAGCTGTTGGCCCTGGCCACGCCCTACGCCAGGGCGCTGCGCACACGCCCGAAGCTGGGCCTTTACCGCGACGTCTACGCCCCCTGCGCCGCGTTCTTGTGCATCTCGGCTGCCACCACTATCTATTTCCGCTGCGACATCGTACTGCTCAAATTCCTCACCCACGACGATGCGACCATCGGCAACTACGCCGCCGCCTACCGCCTCATCGAAGGCGTCATCATGCTGGCCACGCCCCTGGCCCACGTGTTTTTCCGCAAGCTTCGCGTGAGCCTCGACGACCAGGGCGCTTTTGGCCGTTCCTTTCGCCTCATGCTCGGCGTCATGATCGCGCTCTCCCTTTGCGCGACCCTTGGCGGCCTCCTCCTTGGCCCGTTGATCCTGCGCCTGGCCTTTGGCGACAAATACGCCGCCGCCGAGCCGCTCCTGGCTTGGCTCCTGGCCTCGCTGCCCTTTATCCTGCCCAATTACGTCCTGACCCAGGGGCTGGTGGCCCTTGGCCGCGAGCGCTACTACGCCGTGGTCACCATCATCGCCGCCGGGCTGAACATCGGGCTCAATTTCCTGCTTATTCCCTTCCTGGCCGCCAAAGGCGCGGCCCTGGCCACCGTGGCCACCGAAGCTGCTCTGTGCGCCGGCCTCGGCTGGGCCTTCATGAAGTGGGGATTCACGAAGAAGTGAGCGCCGGGCCGCAGCCCGCGCCCCGGAGGAAATGACGCCTCCGGGCTCCCAGGAGGCTTGCTCCGGGCCCCGCGCCTTTTGACACTCCCGGCCCTTTGTGCTTAATTGACCTCCTTTTCGCGAAACTCGTACGCGCTTTGGAGGCGTTTCCATGACTGATTCTCCCGCTTCGCAACACGGCTCGGCCAAACCGTCCGACATTCCCGCCGCGCTGCGCCTTCCTGTCCAGTACTGGCGGCAATCCTTGGCCGCCGCCGCTATCGTCCTCGTGGCCGCCGGCGGCTACGCGCTTTTTGGCGTCTACCAGAAGGGCCAAGTCGAAAAGGCCGAGGCCGCCCTGGGCGAGATCATCACCACCAAGGCCGGCGCGGACCGCGTTGCCGCCCTGGAAACCCTGGCCAAGTCCGCTCCCGAGGGGGCCAAGGCCGGCATCTATCTGGAACTGGCCAAGACCGCTCAGGGTCTGGGCGATTTCACCAAGGCCGCCAGCGCCTTCGAGGCCGTGGCCAAGTCCGCTCCGACCGGCATGAAGACCATCGCCGGCCTCGGCGAAGCCGCCGCCCTGTCGCGCGCCGGCCAGGACGCCAAGGCCGTGGACGTGCTGGAATCCCTGGCCGCCAAGGCCCCCAAGATCTTCGCCATGACCATCGACCGCCAGCTCGCCGTCACGGCTGAGGCCGCCGGCCAGTGGCAAAAAGCCCTGGCCGCTTATGAGCGCATGAAGGCCGACGGCAACGTGCAAAACGCCAGCTTCATCGACGCCCGCATCGCCGACCTCAAGGGCAAAACCGCCGGCGCGGCCAAGACCAACGGATAGTCCGAACGCGGCCGATCCCAGCCGCGACTGAAACGCTTTGCCTCTCCCCGCCGCCGGGGAGCGCGGACGCCGGCGGCGGCGTCCCTTTCATGTGTGGAGGATTGACGCGTGGGCAAGGAACTTCTCAAGAACGAGGGCGGCGACACCCTGCTGCTGCTCGGCAACGAAGCCATCGTCCGGGGAACCCTGGAAGGCGGCGTGCGTTTTGTGACCTGCTACCCGGGCACGCCCTCGTCCGAGGTGCCGGACACCTTTTTCCGCTTAAGCCAGGGCGCTCCCTATTACTTCGAATATTCCGTCAACGAGAAGGTGGCCCTGGAAGTGGCCGGCGGCGCGACCCTGGCCGGTTTGCCGAGCCTTTGCACCATGAAGCACGTCGGCGTCAACGTGGCCGCCGATCCGCTCATGACCCTGGCCTACGTCTCGGCTCCGGGCGGGCTGGTGCTGCTGTCCGCTGACGATCCGGGCTGCCATTCCTCGCAAAACGAGCAGGATAACCGCATCTACGCCCGCCTGGGCGGCCTGCCCTGCTTCGAGCCGGCCACGGCCCAGGAATGCAAGGACATGGCCCGCGACGCCCTGCTCCTTTCCCGCAAGCTCGAAACCCCGGTGCTCCTGCGCACCACCACCCGGGTCAACCACGTGCGCGGCCCGGTGGTCACCGGCGACCTGCCGGCCACACCCTACGAAAAGCCCTTTGTCAAGGATCCGGCCAAGTACGTGCCCCTGCCGGCTTCGGCCCGGGTCATGCACAAGCGCCTGCGGGCCATCCTCGACGGCCTGGTCGCCCAATCTGACGCCTCGCCCTACAACGTCGAATCCGGCGCGGGCGAACTGGGTTTCATCAGCTCGGGCGTGTCGCGCAACTATCTTGCCGACGTCCTGGAAGAAGAAGGGCTTGTCGGCAAGGTGCGCCTGCTCGAACTCGGCATGACCTACCCCCTGCCGGAAAACCGCATCGCCGCGTTCCTTTCCGCCTGCAAAAAGGTGCTCATCGTCGAGGAGCTCGAACCGGTGCTCGAAAACGAGATCCGCGCCCTGGCCCAGGCGCGCGGCATCGCGGTGGAAATCCTCGGCAAGAGCGAACATCTGCCCCGCCTGGGCGAGTTCTCCACGGCCAATGTCCGCCAGGCCGTTCGGGCTTTCGTCGGCCAGCCCGCCGCCGCGGTCGACGCGCTCACCGTGCCGGCCGACCTGCCCCGGCGTCCGCCCAACCTCTGCGCCGGTTGCCCCCATCGGGCCGCTTATTACGCCGTGCGCGAGGTCTACGGCGATAACGCCGTCTATTCCTCGGACATCGGCTGCTACACCCTGGGCTTTCTGCCGCCTTTCCGGGCCGCCGATTTCCTGTTGTGCATGGGGTCGTCCATCTCCACCGGAGCCGGTTTCGCCCGGGCCTCGGGCAAGCCCGTGGTGGCCTTTATCGGTGACTCGACCTTCTTCCACTCCGGCATCACCGGGCTCATCGACGCCGTGGCCTACAAGCACGACGTGCTCATCGTCATCCTCGACAACCGGACCACGGCCATGACCGGCCATCAGCCCAATCCCGGCGTGGACACCACCATCTTCGGCGAAAACCCCAATCCGGTGGACCTCATGGCCCTTATCCGGGCCTGCGGCGTGGAGCCGGTCAAGGTCAATCCCCTCAACCACAAGGCGACCCTGACCGCCCTGACCGAACTCTCCAAGCAGACCGGCCCGCGCGTGCTGGTGGCCGAATACCCCTGCCCGATCCACGCCCGGCGCGTGGGACAAGCCAAAAAGACCCTGCCCGCCCGGGTGGCCGGCGATCCCGCCGCCTGCCTGGCCGTGCGCGACAATCTGGCCTGCCCGGCCTTCGCCATGGTGGACGGTCAGTTTACCATCAACGCCGAACAGTGCGACGGCTGCATGTTCTGCGTCCAGCTCTCACCGGACCTCAAGCCCGGCAAGAAGGAGGCGAAATGACCCGCGCCCGCATCTTTTTCACCGGCGTCGGCGGCCAGGGAACCCTGACCGCCACCACCCTTCTTGCCCGCACCGCCCTGGACGCCGGCCTGCCCGTCACCTCGGGCGAGATCCACGGCATGGCCCAGCGCGGCGGCGTGGTCGAATCCACCCTGCTTGTCGGCGGCTACAAAAGCGCCATCATCGCCCCGGGCGAGGCCGACGTGATCCTGGGCTTCGAACTGCTGGAAACCCTGCGCGCCCTGCCGATGCTTAAACGCGGCGGCTTTGTCGTCGGCAACAGCGAAGCCCTCCAGCCCGTGGGCGTGTGCCTGGGCCGGGAGTGCTATCCGCCCCTGGAGGCCGTGCTGGAAACGGCCAAGGGCTTTGCCGCCCAGGTGGTTCTTATTCCCTGCATCAGCCTGGCCGAACAGGCCGGCACGGCCAAGGCCGCCAACACCGTGCTTCTCGGCGCGGCGGCCGCCTGCGGCGCGCTGCCGTTTAGCGTGGCCGACCTGACCCGTTCCATCGAAAAGTACCTCAAACCCAAGCTGGTGGACGTGAACCTCAAGGCCCTGGCCCTTGGGGCCGAGGCCGCCAAGGCAGGCCAGGCGGCGTGATCGATTCCTTGACGTCTTTTGACGGGGCCGGACCGGCGTTTTACGGCGCGCTGTCGCGCATCGTGGCGCTGACCGGCCCCGGCCGGGCGGTGCGACGCGGCCTGGAAAACGCCCTGGCCGTGCTGGTCGAGGCCCTGGGCTACCGACGGACCTGCCTGGAGCTCCACGATCTGCCCCAGCCAGGGGCGCGCATCGTGCTCTCCCACGGCCGCCAGCAAGGCCTTGACCATCTCTACGGCCCGGCCCCCATCACCATGGGGCAGGTCATTGGGTCGCGCCGCTCGCTCATCCTCCAGGACGTCAAGGACCATCCCGACTTCATCGGCCGCCCGCCCGAGGAACTCTCCAACCTGTCCCACATCTGCGTGCCCGTCACCGTGCCCATGCCCGACGGCCATGTGGAAGGCTTTGCCCCGATCGGCCCATCGGACGTCATCGGGGCGCTCAGCGTCGATCTGCCCAAGGCCCCCATGGTCTTCCTGGAGGCCCACCGCGAATTCCTGGCCGTGGTCGGCGGCATCCTCGGCAACGCCGCCTTGCGCTTGCGCGACGAGCTCGACCTGTCGCGTCGCTCCGTCGCCGCCGCTGTCCAACCCGTCGGCGTCGCCGCCGAGGAGCCCGCGGCCGAGGCGGCCCCGGTCCAACCCGTGGCCGTGTCCAAAAGCATTCGCCTGGTCCTGCGCCAGATTTCCCAGGCCGCCGATTCCGGCGACCCGGTGTTCCTGCGCGGCGAGGAAGGTACGGGCAAGGAGTGCCTGGCGCGCTGGCTCCACAGCCAGGGCAACCGCCGCCACCGGCCGTTTCTGCGCTTGGGCTGCGGCGAAATGCCGCCCGAAGCGGTCATGGAACATCTTTTCGGCGTCCAGAAGGGCGAGCGCTCCAAGGCCACCCGCTCCAAGCGCGGGCTTTTCGAGCTGGCCCAGGGCGGCGTGGTCTTTCTCGACGACATCGAGGAACTGTCCCTGGAAGCCCAGTCCCGGGTGCTTCAGGTCATCCAGGAAGGAGCCGTGGCCCGCATCGGCAGCGACGCGCCCGTGGCCGTGGACGCCCGGGTGCTGGCCGCCAGCACCGCCTCTCTGGAGGACGCCATGGCCCAGGGCGATTTCCTCGAAGACCTCTTCTACGGTCTGGGCGTGTTTCCGCTCTACGTGCCGCCACTGCGCGACCGCATGGGCGACATTCTGCCCCTGGCCGAACATTTCCTGGAAGACTTTTCCCAACGCACCGGCAAAAGCGTGCGCCGCATTTCCACCCCGGCCATCGACCTCTTAAGCCAGTATCACTGGCCGGGAAACGTCCGTGAGCTGGCCAACTGCATGGAACGCGCCGCCACCCTTTGCGACGAGGCCGTGGTGCGCACCTACCACCTGCCCCCCACCTTGCAGACCGGCGAATCCTCGGGCACCGAACCTTCGCTGTCCTTTGGCGAGGCCGTGGCCAAGTTCGAACAGGAACTGCTGGTCGAAGCCCTCAAGAAGGCCCGCGGCAACATGTATCAGGCTGCCCGGGACCTGCGCGAGAGTTACCGCGTGGTCAACTACAAGGTCAAAAAGTACGCCATCGATCCCAAACGGTTCACGCCGGGACGACGCGGCTAGCTGCATCTGAAAACGGTTTACCCGCACCCGGCAAACGCGTAGAAACTGACGTCACTTCACCGCCCCACAGGAGGGTTCATGGCAAGCCTCGCCAGTCACGACTACTACCGCGACGACATGACCAAGATGCCGCCGCTACGCTCCATCGCCCAGACTCTTTGCCTGGACAAGCGCGTCCGCAAGGTCACGGCCGCCGAGGCCTACGAGCTGGCCAAACGCCAGCACGACGTCATGGACACCGATCTGCCGATCTACCCGGCGGCGGCCAAGCGCCTGGGCCTGCCCGAAGGGGCCACCGTACTCAACAACTGCCACGGCCGCATCGTGGGCCGCACGGCCCTGGCCCGGCGCTTCTACACCCGCATGGAGGCCGTGGAACGGCGCAAGGTCGAGTCCGACCTGCGCGAAGCCGTCTACGCCATGCAGCGCTACCCGCTGATCAAGGCCGAAGCCATCCTCGGCCTCGACACCGATCTGATGATCAAGGCCACCATCGTCGGCACCGAGGACGACGCGGTCAACATCTTCAACTGGCTGGCCAATTTCACGCCCTATGAAGAGCTGGCCGAGGCTTACGCCAAAAGCCCCAAGCTGCCCATTCCCGACATCCTGGTGGTCGGCTTCAACCACTGGACCACCACCGACCCGTATTACCACAATGCCGGCGGCTCCCAATTGGCCCTGGTCGACGAAGACGCCAACGTCATCTTCAACCTCGGGATGCGCTACTTCGGCGAGCGCAAGAAAGGCACGCTGACCCTAGCCTGGACCTCGGGCATGCGTCTGGGCCTAGCCGCCTGCCACGGCGGCATCAAGGAAATCGACTTTTCCAACTGCGCCGAGGCCAAGGCCAAGGACATGGGCAAGCGCTCCATCGCCTTTTTCGGCCTGTCCGGCACGGGCAAGTCGTCGCACACCAACTCCCATGACAACGGCGGCACCCTGCCGGCCGGGTTTTCCAAGGTGGTGCTCCACGACGACGCCTTCCAGATCGACTGCGAGAACAAGGTCTGCCGCGTCTGGGAGCCGACCCTGTTCGACAAGACCGATTCGCGCCCCACGGGCCATCCCGACTGGCGCTACATGATTTCCACCATGAACCTGGGCTTGACCGAGGCTGGCGGCAAGGTGCTGCCGCTGGGCCAGGACGTGCGCAACCCCAACGGCCGGGCGCTCATTGACCGCGACCTGCTCGGGGCCTACGTCAACCGCTGCTCCTTCCCCAACCTCATGGTCTGGCTCATGAAGGACACCTGCCTGCCGCCGGTGGTGCGCTTCACCGACAAGCACCTGGCCGTGGCCATGGGCGCTTCGCTCATGACCCGGCGCAATCTGGCGGAAAACGTCAGCGAGGAGGAGCTCAAAAAGCTCGTCTTCGAGCCTTTCGCCAACCCCTTCCGGGTGTATGAGCTCTGGAAAGACGTGGAAGCCTTCGTCAAGGTCTTCGAGGCCGGGGCGGTGGGCTACACGTTCAATTCCGTGGGCTTCTGGAAGACTTCCGACCGCGAGCTGCAAAAGATCCCGCTGCAGAGCTCGCTGACGCTGCAAACCGCCTTGCTGCTGGAGCGCCTGGAGTGGGAAGACTGGGATCTGCTGCCCGGCGCCCAGTTGCCCAAGGCCGACAGCGTGGAAAAGCTGCTGCCCGGCTACGCCGCGCTCTACGACCCGTCGCGGGTGGAAAACCGCGACCGCTACCTGGAAACCCTCAAGGACCGCTTCCACCAGCGCCGCGTCTATCTGCAAAATTCCGACCTGCACAACCGGCCGGATCTGCTCATGCGTCTGGTCAACGCCCTCATGGTGCGGGCCTAGGCCCCGGGGCCTGGTCGCCTGACGCCGCAAGGCCATATCGCCGCATGAATCCTCGCACGGCCCACCGCCACGACCGCCGGCCGCAGGCTCCCTCCGGGAGGCTTGCGGCCGGTTTCGGACCCACGCCATGAGCCTGCGCTCCATTCTGGGCCTTATCGGGCTTACGGTCTCACTGCCGTTTCTGGGCTATCTGGTCTACATCAGCCAGGCCAAGGCCCCGACTCCCGACCAGATCATCTTTCTGGCCTTCGCCTTTTCCGTCACCTTCCCGACGCTGATCCTGCTGTCCCTGGTGCTCTTCCGCAGCCTGGTGATCCTGGCTGCGGCCCTGCCGGTCTACGCCGCCTGCGTCATTGCCGGCTACGCCCGCACCTTCATGGCCTTTCAGATCCTGTGCAACGGCAAGCCGACCGAATCCTTCCGCGATTGCCTGTATTTCAGCGTGTCCCTGTTCACCAACACCGGCTGCGCCGACTGCGTCCCCACGGCGCAGTTGCGGCTGCTGGCCGCCTCGGAAGCCTTTTTCGGCTATCTGTCGCTGGGGGTGTTCACCGCCTGCCTCATCGTCATCCTGGTGCGCATGATCACCGCCGACAAGCTGCGCCAGTAGCGCGGCCGCGCCATACGCTCCGCGCAACATCGCCTAAACCCCCTCGACTTCAGCCCCGTACATCCTTTCTAGGATCTGAGGGCCCCAGGCCGCCAACCGCCGGAACAACGGCGGTTTCCGTCAAGGGCGAACCAGCCTTTTGTCACTTTTCCCGTCGAGGGGGTCCGGGGGGATCATCCCCCCGGCCGCCGGAGGCA
>ALAO01000358.1 GCA_000307955.1 Solidesulfovibrio magneticus str. Maddingley MBC34
GGGGGCCTCAGGCCCCCAGCCGCCGGAGGCATCCCCCTTCTTCTCTCTCTCCTCGCTACAACGAACGCGACCGGTAGAGCGTCACGCCGCGACGTTCGCCGACGGCCTCGAAGAGGCCGCGTAGCGCCGCGAGGTAGGGACTTTTGTCGGCCGGGACGTCGTTTATGGCTGCCACGGTCAGGCGCGGCACGGGAGCAACGCGGCGGCACAGGAGATGGACCAGGGGCGATAACGCCGCCGGCAGTCCGGGATCGTCCGGGGCCAGGGCCAGGCGCAGGCGCGCGCCGCCGGCTTCGATGACGGCCACGGGGCGCGGGCCGGCAAAGGCGACGTAGGCTCCGGCCGCGCGTCGCGGCAAGGCCAGGGCGGCCGGGTCCTGGCCGAAACCCCAGACGGCGGCAGGATCAACGCCGGCGATCCACCAGGATTCGTTGCCGTCAAGGCCGGCGACAAGCAGGCGCACGGCCCCGGGATCAGCGAACTGGGGGCCGGACAGGCCGGCGAAAAATTCGCCGGACACGACCTCGCCGGTCAGTTCCATGCGCCGCAGCGCCCGAAAGACGGCGGTCCAGCTCAAGGCGGCGGATTCCCGGGCCAGCATGTCGCGGCAAACCACACCGTAGCGGGCAAGCAACAGCCTGGCCCGGTCCATGGCCAGCTCCTCGGCGGCCAGGGGATCGTCCGGCAGCGGCGGCGGGGTCAACGCCTGCCACGTCCCGGACAGCGGCAGCGAACCGGCAAAGCGCCCCGGCGGCGTGCGGCGAAAACCGCGCCGAACCGGGCGGCCAGGGGACGATCCGGGACGGCTTGGCGCATAGGCGTCCTCGGCCGTGAAGTCGTTGGCCACGCCCCGACGCAGCACGGACAAGGCCGGACAGGACGCCTCGCCCTTCCAGGCCGCCTGCCATAAGCGCTCGGCCAGGGCCTTGGGGGGCAGGCCCGTGATGTCGAGCAGCGCCGAAAAATCGTAGGCGGCTCGGGGATCGGGAAAGAGCCCAGGATCGGGGGCGCTCCGGGCAAAACCGGCCAGATCGAGGTCATCGGGGCGGGCAAAGAGCACCTTTTTGGTTCCCGCGCCAAACCAGCGCAGGCCCGAATCCTCCAGGGCAGCGTCGAGCAGGAGCGGATCGTAGCCCAGGGCGCGGGCCGGCAGGATGTCGGCCTCCCAGGCGGCGGCGGGAAGGGGCAAACAGGCCAGACGCTCCAGCCGTTCGGCCAGGGCGGACGCATCCTGGGCTGGTCGGGCCACGCCCTGCCAGACGGCCAGGAAATACGGCAGCTTGTCCGGCGGCAAGGCGGCCAGCGCCGGACGGCGGGCGGCCCGGGCCAGGCGCAGCAGGGTCTCGAAATTGGCCGCGTCGCACCACAAGGCTTCGTCCCGGCCGGTCACGAGCCGGCCGCTGACCACGGTCCCGGACGCCTGCAAATCCTCAAGCGTCACTTGAAGTATGCCCGCATCCAGACCGAGACGCGCTGCCAAATCATCCAGGGAACGCGGCCCGTAAAAGCTCAGCCATTGGGCAATCAGCCCTTCCCGGAGGGCGCTTCGGTCTTCGGACGTTTCCTTGGGCCGACGCGGCGGCCTGGCCGTGGCCGTCAGGGGCTGGACAAAGGCCGCGTCGCCGTAAAGCGCCTCCCCCGCCTCGGCCGCCCGCTCCTGAGCGACGAGGCCCGGCTCGGGCGTCGCGGGCGTGGCGAGATGGGCCAGCTTGGGGGCCAAGGCGGTTTCCAGGGCGGTCGGAGCCAACCCATGGTCGCGCTCCATGGCCGCGAGCATCACTCGCCACTCGTCCCCGGGCACGACGACCCGCTCCTTGACGTATTCCAGGAGTTCGGCGGCGCTTATTGGCGCGTAGCCCGGATACTGCCGCTGGCGACGGGCCTCGAAGACCCGGGCCACGGCCTCGGGCACGGCCGGACGGTCGGGCCGGCGGGTCAGCTCGGCCACGAGATCGGGCCGCGCGCCGGTGGGGCCGGCCGCCGTGCCGGCGTCGGTCAAGTACATATATTCGGTGACGTGCCGCCAGACGATGTCGGCGGCAAAGGGGCTCTGGGTCCGGGTGCGGACCACCGTCACGGCCATGGCCCCGGACTGGGCGGCGGCCAGGAACCCGGCCAGCCCCTGGGGATCGAAAAGATCGACCAGGCAGGTCCGCCAGGCTTCGAGCACGATGGGGAAATCGCCGTAGCCGGCCACGGCGGAGAGGAGCTTTCGAGCCCGCAGCCGGGTGATCCACAACGGTTGGCGCTTGCCGAAGCCGTCGCGTGGGAGCAGCAGCGCCCGGCCGGCCGCCTCGCGAAAGGCCGCGCCAAACGCGCCGGAACCTTCCAACCGGTCGCGCAGCAGCATCGCCGCCTGCCTCGCCGGCACGGCGGCCAACACCTCCAGCGGATCAACCTCGCCGGGCAGGGTGACGGCCACGCAGTCGTTGCCGGCATAGACCGGCACGGCGTGGCCGAGCTTGGCTTCCAGGGCGGCCTCCAGGGCCAGGCCCAGCGGCGCGGTGACGGCCAGCCCCAAGGGGGCGTGGAGGATCACCTGATTGCCGGGCGCGCCGCCCGGGCCGGTGTCCGTGACCTCGACGAGCAGATGGCGGGCGTGGGGCAGGGCCGCGCCTGTGACTTCTTGTTGGCGGCGCAGGTAGCCGACAAGGGCTTGCGCCGCCTGGGGGTCCAAAAAATGCTTCGTCGCCAGCGCTTCGGCAAAGGCCGGATCGTCCAGGCAAGCGTCGGCCTCTTCCAAAAAGGCGGCCACCAGCCCGGAAAAATGCCGGTCGCGCTGGCGCGGGTCGCTCAGCCAAAAGGGAGCCGGCACGGCCCCGGCCGGAGCCGGCGACACGAACACGTCGGCGTCGGTGATGCGCTCAATGCGCCAGTTTTGCGCGCCAAAGGCGAACACCTGGCCCAGCCGCGCCTCCCAGACGAACACCTCGTCGAGTTCGCCCAGGCGCGTGGCCGAATCCTGGCGGCGCAGGGCATAATAGCCCCGGTCGGCGATGACCCCGCCCGAGGCGTACAGCCGCAACAGCGCCCCGGCCCGGGCGCTGGCCGTGCCGTCCAGGGCGTCGAGGGCGACAAGAGGCGAAAGTTCGCGCAGACGCGTGGCCGCGTAGCGCCCGGCCAACATGCCAAGGGTCAGATCGTAAGCGGCCCGAGAAAGGTCGCGGTAGGCGTAAACGCGGCGCACGGCAGCGAAAAGCGCGTCCACGTCCCAGGTCTCGACCCCGAGCATGGCCACCAGCACCTGGGCCAGGACATCGAGTGGCGCATCGACCAGACGCAGGGGTTCGATGTCGCGGCCGGCTGCAGCCCGGGCCATGACCGCCGCTTCCAGCAGGTCTTTTTCCGAAGTGGGCAAAAACACCGCCCGGCTGACCTCGCCCACGCCGTGCCCGGACCGGCCGATGCGCTGCACCGCTGCGCTCACCGTGGGCGGGCATTCGACGAGCAAGACCTCGTCCACGGAACCGATGTCGATGCCCAGCTCCAAGGAATGGGTGGCCACCACAGCCTTGAGCTCCCCGGCCTTGAGGCGCGTTTCCACGGCCAAACGCAGGTCCTTGGACAGCGAGCCATGGTGGGCATGGGCCAGGGGCGTTTCCAGATCGGCATTGAGCAGCCGGGCCAGCTTTTCGCACAGCTTGCGGTTGTTGACAAAACACAGCGTGGTGCGGTTGGCCGCGATGCGGCGGCGGATGCGCCCGGCCACGGTGGCGAGAAAGGAATCCCGGGAACCTTCGCGCTCGCTCCAGTCTGGATACTCCACCCGCACGTCCATAGCCTTGGCCGCCCGGCTCTCCGCCACGGCCACGGGCCGGGGAGCCAGGACGCCGTCTGGGCCGGGAGCCAGCCCGCCCACGAACCGGGCCGCCTCGGCCAGGGGCGACACCGTGGCCGACAGGGCCACCCGCTGGAATTCACCAGCCAAAAGCGCCAGCCGCTCCACGGCGGCCATGAGGAACACGCCCCGTTTGGAGCCGGCCACGGCGTGGACCTCATCGAGAATGACCAGCCGCACCGCTCCGAGCATCCCCCGGCCGCCTTTGGAGCTGAGCAGGAGATTCAAGGATTCCGGCGTGGTGATGAGGATTTCCGGCGGCTGGCGCAACATGCGCCGCCTGGCCTCGGCCGGGGTGTCGCCGGTGCGCAGCTCGGCCCGGATGCGGGGAAACTCCCGGCCGGCGGCGGCAAAAGCCTGGCGAAGGCCCGAAAGCGGCCGCGACAGGTTGGCCCGTATGTCGCCGCCCAGGGCCTTGAGCGGCGAAACATAGACCACGCTGGTCTGGCCGACCGGCCACCGGCCGCAGGCCAAGGCGTCCAGGGCGGCCAGAAAGGCGGTGAGCGTCTTGCCGGAGCCGGTCGGGGCCACGGCCAACACATGCTCGCCAGCGGCGATGCGCGGCCAGGCCCGGGACTGGATGTCCGTGGGTTGGCCGACCTGGGCCGCAAACCAGTCAACAGTCAGCGGATGAAACGGCAACTCCATGGCCGCACTATGGCCCTGGCCGGCAGTTTTTCCAAGGGGGAATGCCTCCGGCGGCTGGGGGCCTGAGGCCCCCAGACC
>ALAO01000359.1 GCA_000307955.1 Solidesulfovibrio magneticus str. Maddingley MBC34
GGGAGGAAACCCCTTTTTTCAAAAAGGGGTTTCCTCCCCCAGATTCTCTCGTTTTCCAAAGGAGCTTCCATGACGACCATGTGGCCGGCCGAGTTCGAGGCGCATCGGGCGGTGTGGCTGGCCTGGCCGGGCAACGCGTCCGACTGGCCGGGCAAGTTTTCGCCCATTGCCTGGGTGTATGGCGAGATGATCCGCAAGCTGACCGGAGCGGGCGAGCGGGTGCGCCTTTTAGTGCGCGACGCCAAGCAACGCGTGGCGGCCGGGAGGGTGCTTTCGGCCGTGGGCGCGGATTTGGCTTTGGTCGAGTGGTTTAAGCGCCCCATGGACCGGGGCTGGACCCGGGATTTCATGCCGTTTTTCGTGCGCCGGGGCGGGAAGATCGCGGCCGTGGACTTCGGGTTCACGGGCTGGGCCAAGTATCCCGACCATACCTTGGATGATCAGGTCGGGCCGTCGGTGTGCCGGGAGTTGGGGATGGCGGTGATCCCGGCCGTGCACGGCGGTCGCCGGGTGGTGCTGGAGGGCGGCGGCATGGACGGCAACGGCCGGGGCGACGTGCTGACCACCGAGGAGTGTCTGCTCGATCCGGCCGTGCAGGTGCGCAATCCCGGCTTTGGCCGGGCCGATTACGAGGCCGTGTTCCGGGAGTATCTGGGCGCGAAAAACGTCATTTGGCTCGGCAAGGGCATTGCAGGGGACGACACCCACGGCCATGTGGACGACCTGTGCCGGTTCGTTTCGCCGGGCACGGTGGTCTTGTGCCGCGAGGACGACCCGGCCGACGACAACTACGCGGCGCTAAGTGAGAACCGGGAGCGGCTGCAGGGGTTGCGCCTGGCCGACGGCGGGGCGCTTGCGGTGGTCGATCTGCCCATGCCCCGGCCGGTGGTCTTTCGGGGCCAGCGGCTGCCGGCCAGCTACGCCAATTTCCTCATCGCCGACCGGGTGGTGCTGGTGCCGACCTTTAACGACTCACGCGACCGGCTGGCCCTGGGCATCCTGGCCGAGCTGTTCCCGGGCCGGGAAGTGGTGGGCATAGCCGCCGTGGACCTCGTCTGGGGCCTGGGGACCATCCACTGCCTGAGCCACGAGGAGCCGGCAGTCTAAAGTGACGACCGCGCCGCCTCAGGGCCGGGCCAGCCTTGGGTCGTCCGGATCGAGGCTGTGGGCCAAAAACGGACCGTTTAACAGTTCCGGCTTGTTGTAGGGAAACGGCGAACCGTCCAGGGCCGTCATGACGCCGCCGGCTCCCAGCACCAGGGCGTGGCCGGCGGCCACGTCCCATTCCGACGTCGGCCCCAGGCGCGGGTAGACGTGGCAGTCCCCTTGGGCCAGGGCGCAAAATTTCAGCGCGCTGCCCCGGCTGATGGTGCGCACCGCGCCAAAGCGGGCCAGCCAGTCGGCCAGCCCGGGTGACGGATGGGACCGGCTGGCCATGGCGATGATCGTTTCCCCAGGCTCGGGCCGGCGTACCCGCAGCGCTTGCTCCGTGCCGTCGCCCTGGCGGCGCAGCGACGGGACGCCTGGCCCGCCGGCATAGAGCAGATCGGCCACGGGCGCGGCAATGACGCCGTAGACCGGCCGGCCGGCCTCCACCAGGGCCAGGCACACGCAAAAATCATCCCGCCCGGCCGCGAACTCCTTGGTGCCGTCCAGGGGGTCCACGATGAAACACCGCGTGTAGCGCCGCCGTTCCTCATAGGGCGCGTTGGCGGTCTCCTCGCAGATGACGGGCACTCCCGGAAAAATATGGGCCAGCCCGGCCACAAGGATCTCCCCGGCCCGTTTGTCGGCTTGGGTCACGGGCGTGCCGTCGGCCTTGGTCGTCACGTCCAGGCCGCCGGCGCGGCATTCCAGGATGGCCTGTCCGGACAGCCGGGCCAGACCCATGAGGGCTTCGCGGTCAAGTTCACGCATGAGGGCGTCCTTATGGCGGCGGCGGGCCGCATCCAACGGGTTGCGCGCCGGTGCACGGCGGCAGGGAAGGCCGTGAGCCGGCGACGCGGCCAGGGCAGGCCAGGCGCGCGGCTCCGTCGAAGCTGGTACCGGCCAGGCCAGGCCGTGTCAAAACCGGCGTTGTTGCTTTTCCCATGGGGCGCGGCTATGAAATGGGCGTTGTCGCACGTCCGATGGGAGGGATGCTTGTGAGCGAGGTGGTACGGGTTCTGCTCGTGGATGACGAGGAAAGCTACGTGGAAACCCTGCGCAAGCGTCTGATGCGCCGGGGGCTTGAAGTGAACATGGCCCATAGCGGCGAACAGGCCCTGGAGGCGCTGCAAGGGTTCCCTGCCGATGTGGTGCTGCTGGACGTCAAAATGCCCGGCATGGACGGCATGGAGACCTTGTCGCGCATCAAGGCGGCCCATCCGACGGTGGAAGTCATCATGCTCACCGGCCATGCCAACGTGGACGTGGCCATACGCGGCATGGAACAAGGGGCCTTCGACTATCTCATGAAACCGGCGGAAATGGACGATCTGTATTACAAGATCCAGGACGCCCACAAAAAAAAGCAGCTCGCCGACTCGAAGTAGCGGCGATCGAGGCCAGCGCCTCGTGTCGCGCCCCTAAAAAACACACCAGTGTTTTTTAAGAATAATTCATAGCTTTCGTCTGTTGCACGCGAAACGCCAAAGGCGCTTTTCGTGGACGCGACCCAAGGAGGGCGGCCATGGAGGAGTCGGCCAAGCCACAGCGCACCGTGCTCATCGTCGAGGATGACCCCCTTTCGGCCCGGGTGGCCGAAAAAATCCTCGGCCGGCTGGGCTACGGCATCCTCGGGGTGGCCCGCACCGGCGAGGAAGCCCTGGACGCGGCCCGGCAAGCCCCTCCGGACGTGGTGCTCATGGACATCAACCTGGCCGGAGCCATGGACGGCGTGGAAGCGGCCGGGGCGCTCATCGCCGAATTCGGCGTGCCGGTCATTTTCCTCACCGCCGCCGTGGACCGCGACATCATGGAACGCGTGGCCGGGGCCGGAGCCGCCGGCTACATCCAAAAACCCGCCAAACTCCTCGACCTCAAGGCCAACCTCGAAATGGCCATCACCCGGCGCGGCCGGGAACGCCCCTGTCCCACCGACACGGCCGTGACCCTGTACAAATCCCTGCTGGCCGGCGTCCTGGCCGCTTGCTCCCGCCGTCTGGCCGCTGTGGACCGCTCCGGCCGGATACTCCTGGCCCACCCCGACGACCACCTCGCCGGCATGGCCTTCACCGAAGCCTTCCCGGACGAACCGCCCCTGCCCAACCCCGCCGATACCACGCTCACCGACCCCGCCGGCCAGACGTTAGGCTGGCTGCGACTTCTGGGTTGAGTTAAGAGAAGATGCCTCCAGCGGCCGGGGGCCTGAGGCCCCCGG
>ALAO01000360.1 GCA_000307955.1 Solidesulfovibrio magneticus str. Maddingley MBC34
GGTAACCCCCTCCCGGCCGCCGGAGGCATCTTACTTCTAAATATCGTTCAAATCGATGGTCTTGGGCGCAGGTTTGGCGGGCTTGGCCGGGTCCTTGGTTCCGGTCGGCGCGCTGGGTTGGCTTGGCGCGGACAGGTTGGAGCCGCTGTAGGACGGGCTGGACGCGCCGGCGGGAGCGGACGCGGCGGCCGGGGCGGCGCGTTTGGCCCCGCACACGAGCCGCACGCCTTCCAGGCGCGAGCGGGCCTGGGCGTTGCCGGCCTCGCGGCGCAACGCCTCCTGGTAGGCGGCCTGGGCCTTGTCGCACTGGCCCGTCAGCAGCGAGGCGTCGCCCAGGGCCACGGCGGCCCGAGGGTCCTTGCCGCCGGCCTTGGCGGCGGCTTCGAGCATGTCGCGGGCGCGGGCGGCGTCGCCGCCGGCGAGAAGCGTCATGCCAAGCCCTTCCATGGCCGGAGCGGAAGTGGGGCTGGCGGCCAGGGCGGCGCGGAAGGCCGTCTCGGCCTTGTCCTGGCCGTCCTTGGCGCAGGCCGTGCCGCCCCGGGCCAGGGTTTCGGCTCCGGCCGAGGGACCGGCCTTGGACAGTTCGCGGCAGGCGGCGGTGTAATCTTTTTTCTCGAAAGCGGCGTTGCCGGCGGCGGCGGGATCGGCGGCCGGCTCGGACGAGCCGAATTTCATGGCGCCGCAGCCGGGCAACACGGCGAGCAGGGCGGCCAGGGCCATGGGCGCGGCAAGGCTGCGCATCGACATGAGGAACCTCCGAAAAAGCGGTCTTGGATGTCATGGCTATCCCAAAGCCCGGCCGGATTGTCAAATTGCCGGCCGCCTGATAGGCGGGAAGCATCCCTCCCCTTAAACCGGAGGCCTGCCATGCCCTGGCGTATCCTCTTGGCGCTTTGCCTGCTGCTCCAGGCCGCGCCGGCCCAGGCCGGCGAAACCGTCCACCAGGCCCAGCCCGGCGACCATCCCGCCGCCTTGGCCAAACGCTATCACGTCACTCTGGCCGCCATCCTGGCCCGCAATCCCGGCCTTGATCCCTGCCGCATCAGGATCGGCGACGCCATCGTCATTCCCGACGCGCCGTCCGCTCCTGGGTCGTCCCAGGCAGTTCCCGCGCCGTCCCCGGCCGCTCCCGCGTCGCCAGCCAAGGCCGCGCCCGCCAAGACCGAAGCCCCAGCCGGGGCCAAGACCGGCCCGGCCCTGTTGCCCGACGAGGAGGCGGCCGGGCGCAAATACGTGGTCGCGCCGGGCGATTGCCCGGCGGTCATCGCCGAACGGTTCGGCATCCCCCTTGAGGTGTTGGAGAAGGCCAATCCCGGGCTGGACGCCAAGCGGCTGCCGGTTGGCTGCGTTTTGGCCGTGCCGGACGCGGCGGCCTGCGCGCCGCCGCCCGTGGTCGTGGCCCGGCCCGGGGAACCGACTTCTACCGCGCCGCTGGTCATGGATTTGAAATAACCCCCTTGCCGGGCGCTCCCGGGGCGGGCATACCGCTTGGCGGAGGGGTTGCCATGCTGACTGCCGAGGAAACGGCCGGGGCGGCGCGCGTCGCCAAGGCCTTGCGCGTCGAGATGGGAAAGGTGCTTGTCGGCCGCGAGGCGCTTGTCGAGCGCCTTCTGGTCGGGCTGCTCTGTCGGGGCCACGTGCTTATCGAGGGCCTGCCGGGGCTGGCCAAGACGTTGGCCGTGACGACCCTGGCCCGGGTGGTCACGGCGGATTGCCGCCGGGTGCAGTTCACGCCCGATCTCTTGCCCGCCGACATCCGGGGGGCCGAGGTTTACCAGCCGGCCACCGGGACTTTTGCCGTGCGCAAGGGGCCGATCTTCGCCAACATCGTGCTGGCCGACGAGATCAACCGCGCCCCGGCCAAGGTGCAGTCGGCGCTGCTCGACGCCATGGCCGAGGGCAAGGTGACCATCGGCGGCGAAACCTTCGACCTGCCGCGTCCGTTTCTGGTCTTGGCCACCCAAAATCCCATCGAGCAGGAAGGGACGTATCCCTTGCCCGAGGCCATGGCCGACCGGTTCTTGCTGCATCTGACCCTGGGCTATCCCGGGGCCGGGGAGGAGGCGGAGATCGTGCGCCGGGCCTGTCTGGAGGAGGAGCCCGCGCCTGGTCCGGTGTTGGACGGGGCCGGGGTGCTGGCCTTGTCCCGGTTGTGCGGCCGGGTGCGGCTTGATGCCCGGCTGACGGAGTACATCGTGGCCGTGGTGGCGGCCACCCGCGATCCGGCCGGAGCCGGGCTGGCCGCATTCGCCGACAAGGTGGCCTACGGCGCGTCGCCCCGGGCGTCCATTGCCCTGGCCCGCACGGCCCGGGCGCTGGCCCTGTTGTCCGGCCGGGATTTCGCCGGTCCGGCCGACGTCAAGGCCATGGCGGCCGACGTCATGCGCCACCGCATCCTGCTCACCTACGAGGGCTTGGCCGAGGGCCTCACGCCCGACACGATAATCGCCGCTGTCCTAAACGCCGTCCCCGTCCCCTAGCCTCCAAACAATCGGGGGGTCTGGGGGCCTCAGGCCCCC
>ALAO01000361.1 GCA_000307955.1 Solidesulfovibrio magneticus str. Maddingley MBC34
AAACAACGCCTTCGGGTCAGCCGGCGTCAACTGCGGCGGCGGCGCGCCGGCCGGGCCGGCCTGGGCCGTGGCCGTGGGGTAGCCCGGGCCTCGGGCGCTTGGGGGCAGGAACTTGATGGCCGCCAGGACGTCTTTTTCCGCTTCGGGATCAAAGGGTGCCGGCTTGTAGGCGGCAAGGCGAGCCGACACCCGTTCGAGCTGGTCCGGGGTGAGGCGTTTTTCGAGCACGGCCTTGGCCCGGGCCGCCCGCTGGAGCAGGGCGTCGCCGCCCGGGGCGCGGCTGGCCAGGGTCAGCCAGAAAAGCGCGCTTTCAAAATCGCGCGGCACCACCCGGCCCTCGTAATAAAACCCGGCCAGCATGGCCTGGGCCTGGGCGTAGCCCTGGCCGGCGGCCAGACGGTACCAGCGGAAGGCTTCCTTGGGGTCGGACGGCGTGCCCCGGCCGGTCAGGGTCATGGTGGCCACGTTGCTGCGGGCGTGGGGATCGCCGCCCTTGGCCGCTTCGAGCATCCAGCGCAGGGCCTCGGCGTCGTTTACCGGCCCGCCCTTGCCCGTCAGGTACATGAGCCCCAGGTTGAACTGGGCCCGGGCGTCGCCGTGGGCGGCGGCCTGTTCGTACCATTTGCGCGCCTCGACGAAATCCGGTTCGCCGGCCAGCCCCTTGGATAACAGCGACCCCAGGGCGAAGCCGGCTTCCAGGTCGCCGGCATTGGCCGCCTCGCGGTAGTAGGTCACGGCCTTGGCCAGATTGGCGGCGCTGGGAAATTCCTCTTCGGACAGGGCGGCGAGCAGGCCCTTGGCTTCGGGCACGCCGGCTTCGGCCGCCTTGGCGCACCAGCGGAAAGCTTCGGCCGGATTGCCGGACACGCCCTGGCCGGACAGGTGGAGCAGGGCCATGGCGTACATGGCCTGGGGTTGGCCGGCCCAGGCCGCCTGGGACAGCAGCGCCGCCCCGGCGGCCGGATCGCCCGGCAGCCGGCCGCGCACCATGCCCAGGCCCAGCAGGGTGGCTGAAGCGCCGTCGCCGGCCGCCGCCGCCTTGGCGCAGAAACGGGCTGCCCGGGCCGCGTCGCGGCGTTCTCCGGGGCCGGCGGCAAAGACGCGGCAGGCCACCCCCGCCGCCCGGTCGTCGGCCTCGGCGGCGGCGTCATAGAGCGCCACGGCCCGAGCCTTGTCGCGAAAAACGCCTTCGCCGTCGAAATACATGTCGCCGAGCTGGAGCATGGCCGGCACGTGGCCGGCCTCGGCCGCGCGCTCGAAAAGCCGCGCCGCCTCCAGGGGATAGGCCGTCACGCCCTGGCCGGACAGATACATGAGTCCCAGATCGTAGGCGGCCGGGGCGTGGCCGGCCTCGGACGCCTTGCGGCGCAGGGCCGCCGCCTTGGCCGGATCGGCCGGCACGCCCCGGCCGTCGGCGCACAGCTCGGCCAGCCGGGTGAGCGCCTCGGCCTCGCCGGCGGCAGCCGCTTTCTCGAACCAGGCCGCCGCCTCCGCCGGCGTGCCGCCGCGCCGGTCGCCGGCCTCGGACAGGGCCAGCATGGTCTGGCCCAGGGCCGTGGCGGCCTGGGGATCGCCGGCTTTGGCCGCCTGGCCAAGCAGCGACAGGGCCGCGTCGATGTCCATGGGGCCGCCGGCCCCGGAGGCCCGCATGACGCCAAGACGGGCCTTGGCCTTGACGTCGCCCCGGGCGACGGCTTTGTCGTACAGGGCGGCGGCGGCCGCGTCGTCGTGGGCGAGGCTTCGGGTCAGGTCGCCGGCCGCGACCATGGCCGCCACGTCGCCCTTGCCGGCGGCGTAGGTGAAAAGGGTGAGCGCCCGGGCCTCGTCGCGGGGCGTTTCCCGGCCGGCGGCCAGCAGCGTGCCCAGACGGCGCGAGGCGGCCACCGACCCGCGTCCGGCGGCGGCTTCAAGAAGCGGCAGCGCCTCGGCGTAACGCCCCTGGTCGAACAGCCGGGAGCCGCGCTCGGGCGTGAGGCAGCTGGCGGCCACGAGCCACATGGCTCCGGCCAACACCAGCCCGTAGGCCGTCCCGGCCAGGACAGCGCGGCGGCTTGGGCGGCTTGTTGGACGGGGCTGGTGGGACATGGCGGCTGGCCTCCGGCGGGGGATGGGGTCTGGGACCAGACGTAGGCCAAACCCGGGCGGCTCACAATCCCCAGCCTAAAATTGGGGGAAGGCGATGGAAAGATAGGGCTCGCCGTTAAGGGGCAAGGCCATGGCGGCCAGGGCTCCGGCGGCGATGGCCGGGCCGTAGCACAGCCGCTTGCCGGGTTGGACGCGGCCTTGGGACAGGCGCATGGCCGCCAGCCACAAAAGGATCTGCACGCCGCCGGCCAGACTGGTGAAAAGCGCCAGGCTGACCAGGGCCGAAGGACCTAGGCCGGCCCCGACTACGGCCAGAAGCTTCACGTCGCCCGCGCCAAGCACCCGAAAGGCGTAAGGGATAAGAAAAATGACCAATGCCCCGGCCAGGCCGAGCAAGCTGTCGCCAAGACCCGAAAGGCCGTAAAACCACGCCTGGAGGCCGAGGATGAGCACGGCGGCCGGAAAGGTGATCCGGTTGGGAATGCGGCGGGTGGCCACGTCCACGGCCGCGCCGGCCACGACAGCGGCGGCGACGACGGCAAAAAGGGCAAGGGTCGGCGTGGGAAGGTCCATGGAGCCTCCGATTTTTCCGGGTGTAGCGGCAAACCGGCTCGATGTCCAACGCCGGCCGCCGGCCTTGACGGATCAGCGCAAACCGGCGAGAAACAGCAAATATAGAGAGCAGCCGGCCTGTTTCGGCCGCCCGCTTTCGTCGTCGGAGCATGCATGGAGCAGTCGCGCGCCAAAGCCCCCGAGGCCCCTGTGGCAGATGTCGTCGCCGAACGGGACCGCTTGCGCCTGACCCTGGCCGAAGCTGGGGGCATCATTGAGCGCCTGCGGGCCGAGGCCCAGGCCGGCAGCCAGGCCAAGGCCGATTTCATGGCCCGCATGACCCATGAGATGCGCACGCCCCTGTCGGCCATCATCGGCCTGTCCAATCTGGCCAAGCCCTTGGCCGCCGAGGCCAAGCTCGCCGATTATTTGGCGAAGATCGCCCAGGCCGCCCGGGGGCTTTTGGAGGTGGTGGACGACATCACCGATTTTTCGCGTCTGGAAAAAGGCCAGGCCGATCTCACCATCGCGCCATTCAAGCCGGCCGAGGCCCTGGAACGGGCGGCCGGGCGCATCGCCGAGGCAGCCCGGGAAAAAGGCCTGACCCTGGCCGTTCGCCTGGACCCGGCCGTGCCGGCCGTCCTGGTCGGCGACAGCGCCCGCCTGGAAGCCGTGCTCGGGCATCTGGCCGGCAACGCCGTCAAATTCACCGAACGCGGCGGCCTGCGCCTGGAGGCCGATCTGGTCGACGGCGACGAGGAGACGGTGCAAGTCGCCTTTGCCGTCACCGATACCGGCATCGGCATGGACCAGGACGCCATCCCGGAAATGTTCGACTCCTTCACCCAGGCCGACGGCTCCTTGTCGCGGCCCTACGGCGGCACCGGCCTGGGACTGGCTCTGGCCAGCCGGGGCGTGGCCCTGCTCGGCGGGGTTCTTGAAGTGGACAGCCTGCCCGGGCGGGGAACCCGGTTTCGCTTTGCCGTGCCCTTTGCCCGGACGGGCGAAGCCGGCCGCGAGCGGGCGGCCCCGGCTCCCCCCCCGGCCGCGCCGAAGCCTGCCGCGCGGCCCCAGGCGGCCGCCTCGCCGGGCATGCGCCCCCTGTCCGGGACCCTGGTGCTCTTGGTCGAGGACAACGCCATCAACCAGCAGGTGGCCCGGGAAACCCTGGAGACCCTGGGCGCGGCCGTGGACGTGGCCATAAACGGCCGTGAAGCCGTGGAAATGGTTCGTTCCTCGCTCTACGACGTCGTGCTCATGGACGTGCAGATGCCGGTCATGGACGGTCTGGCCGCCACCCGGGCCATCCGCCAGCTGTCCAGCACGGCCGAGCTGCCCATCGTGGCCCTGACCGCCCATGCCCTGGCCGAGGACCGCGAACGCTGCCTGGAAGCGGGCATGAACGATTATCTGACCAAGCCCCTGGAGGTGGACCGGCTGCTGGCTTCCCTTGGCCAATGGATCGCCCCGGCCGCCGCCGCCGTTCGCGGCCGCGACCCCGCTCTTGCGAGCCTGGTGGTGGCCGCCCCGGCCGACGGCGCGGCCGTGGCTGCCGTGCCCGAGGGCATGGACCTTGCCGCCGCTCGCCGTCGGCTTGGCGGCAACGAACGCTTGCTGGCCAGCGTGGCCGCCGAGTTTGTCCGGGATTACGCCGGGGCCGCAGCCGCCTTGGAGGCGCTTATCGCCGACGGCGACCTGGAGGCGGCCCGGCGGCTGGCCCATACCGTCAAGGGCGTGGCCGGCACCCTGGCCGCCTTGCCCCTGGCCGAAGCCGCCCGGGAGCTGGAAACCGTGCTGGCCGTGGGCGGCCGGCCCGGCCCGGACGCCCTGCGCGCCTTTGCCCGAAGCCTGAAGGCGGCCGTGGCCAGCGCCGCCTCCCTGGCCCCGCCCAAGGAACCCGAGCCGGTGTGTGCCTTCGGCTCCTGCTGGCGCGTGCTGCTGGTGGACGACGCCAAGCTCAACCGGGCGATTTTTTCCCAGATACTGCGCAGCGGCGGCCATGAGGTGGTCACGGCCGAAAACGGCAAGGAGGCCTGCCGCCGGCTGTTTGGCGAAAAGCCCGACGGACGGCCCTTTGACCTCATCCTCATGGACATCGAGATGCCCGAGATGGACGGCCCCACCGCCGCCCGCACCATCCGCCGGCTGCTTGGAGCCAGCGTCTCCCCGCCGTGCGCCCCGGGCGTGCCCATCGTGGCCCTGACCTCCCACGACTGCAAGAACGAGCAGGCGCGCTGCCAGGACGCCGGCATGGACGCCTGCCTGCACAAGGTGTTCGAGCAGGGAGAGCTTTTGGCCATTCTCCAAGGCCTCATGGACGGTCGGGAACCCGCCGGCCAGCCGATCCGGACGCCGCATCCGGCCGGGGCCAACCCGGCCGGGCTGGCCCCGGCCCTGAAGCGTCTGGCCGGCCATCTGGCCGAGGGCAACATCCGGGCCGACGAGGACATGGCCGTGGTGCGCGAGGCGTTCATTGGCCGGGTCGCGCCGCCGCAACTGGCCGAACTGGGCGAGGCCGTGGACCGCTACGATTTCACCGCCGCCGCCGTGATTCTCGACCGGCTGGTCGAGGTGTTGGGTTTGCGGCTCCAGGTCTAGGCGGGAAGCGGAAGAACGCCTCCGGCGGCCGGGAGGGGGTAACCCCCTCCCGGACCCTCCCTGATTGGGGGGAGGCGGAGCGGTGGGATAAGGGACTTTCCGTGGGCTGTGGGGCGTTAGCGTTTGCGGCGCATTTTGCCGCCGATGTAGACGCCGATGACGAGGGACAGGGCGATGACAATGGTGATGATGGCGTAATTGGCTTCCATGGCTGCCTCCCGGGGGTCCGCCTGTTGGCGGGAAACCCCAGCATAGCCGGGAAGCACGCCGGGCGCAAAAGCGAAAGCGCCGCAACCCGCGCCGGGCACGATCCCCGGCCGCTGCCGGAGAACGCCCATGGGCACGGTCCTTGCCGGGCTGAAAAACCTGGCCTCAAGTTTTACCCGACGCAAAACGCCGGTTGACCGCGACCAGTCGGCGGCGGTGTTTCGGGAAAAATACAACCGGTTCCAGTCGCTGCTCGAATCCAACACCGAGCTGCTCAAGATCTGCTCGGAAATCGAGGAGATGCTGCGCGGGCGCACGGTGTTCGGCATGGCGTTTATCCGCTCGCGCACCAGTCGGGCCATCTTTCACGCCATCCGCATGATCAAGAGCTACGAGGGCCTCTCGGGCCGGCCTCAGCCGGCGCTGATCGCCCTGGTGGAGCGGCTTTCGGCCGAGATCAAGGCGCTGATTGAAACCCGGGTCAACCCGGCGCGCGGCCGCCTTGTCCTCGATCTTGGCGAGATCACCGCCGAGATGGTGGACCAGGCCGGGGGCAAATGCGCCAATCTCGGCGAGATCGCCGGCCGGGTCGGGCTGCCCGTGCCGCCGGGATTCGCCATCACCACAGCCGCTTTCCAGGCCTTTTTCGAGGAAGCCGGCCTTTTCGAAACCATCGCCAGCATTCGCCTGGGCATCGCCCCGGACGATCCGGCCTCCATGGCCGCCGCCGCCGAGGACATCCAGGCCGCCATCCTGCGCGCGCCGCTGCCCCAGGCCGTGTCCGGGGAAATCGACGCCGCCGCCGCCCGGCTGGAAGAAATCTTTGGGCCGGGGATGCGCCTGGCCGTGCGCTCCAGCGCCATCGGCGAGGATGGCGAACTCTCCTTCGCCGGCCAGTATCTCACCATGCTCAACGTCTCCCGGGACCGCCTGGCCGCCTCCTATAAATTCGTCCTGGCCAGCCTTTTCACCCCCCGGGCCATGTCCTATCGGCTGCTCAAGGGCATCCCCGACGACGACGTGGCCATGGCCGCCGCCTGTCTGGCCCTTATCCCCTCCAAGGCCGCCGGCGTGCTCTACACCCGGCTGCCCGAGGCCCCGGGCCGCGACGAACTGCTCATCAACGCCGTCTGGGGCCTTGGCCCCTACGCCGTGGACGGGGTCATCACCCCCGACGCCTACCATCTGGACCGCCACAGCCTGGAGCCCACGGCCACCGAGGTGGCCGACAAGCCCCGGATGCTGGTGGCCTCGCCGACCGGGGGCTTGACCGACGTGCCCGTGGCCGAGGAACTGCGCCGCTTGCCCTGTCTGACCCCGGAGCAGGCCCAGATCCTGGCCGGCTGGGGCATGGCCCTGGAGCGCCATTTCGGCCTGCCCCAGGACATGGAGTGGGCGCTGACCGAGGACGGGGGGCTTGTGGTGCTGCAATCACGGCAATTGACCGCCCTCACCGAGGCCGGGGCCGAGGCCGAGCCGCCGGTCGCGGGCTACGAGGTGGCGCTTTCCGGCGGCCAGACGGCCTGCGTCGGCGCGGCCTGCGGGCCGGTGCGGCTGGTGGGGCGTGACGAGGACCTGGCCGATTTCCCGGACGGAGCCGTGCTGGTGGCTCCCCACAGCTCGCCGGGGTTCATGGTGGCCATGAAACGGGCGGCGGCCATCGTGGCCGACCACGGCAGCGTCACCGGCCATATGGCCTCGCTGTCGCGGGAGTTCGGCGTGCCGACCCTGCTTGGCGTCGGCGGGGCGACCAAAACCCTGGCCGACGGCGAAATCGTCACCGTGGACGCCACGGGTTGCCGCGTCTACCGGGGGCGGGTGGAGAGCCTGCTCGACGCGGACGCCGAGGCCCCGGCGTTTATGGCCGGCACGCAGGTCCACGCCATTTTGGCCGAGGCCGCCAAGCGCATCGTGCCGCTCACGCTGCTCAACCCCAAGGCCCCGGAATTTCGCCCGGAGTCCTGCACGAGCCTGCACGACGTCACGCGGCTTTTGCACGAGTGGTCCTACGGCTGCATGTTCGCCGTCAGCGACCTCGTGGCCGGCCAGGGCGGGGGCGCCTACATTCTCGACGCCACCACCGGCCTGGACCTGCACATCATCGACCTCGGCGGCGGCATCAAGCCCGAGGCGGCGGGGAAAACGCGGGTGCGCCCCGGCGACATCGCTTCCAAGCCTTTTGCCGCGCTTTTGACGGGACTTGTGCTGAGCGAGCAGGCCAAAGCCCTGCGTCCCGTCAACCTGGGCGGGTTTCTCTCGGTCATGTCCGAGCAGCTCATCGCCCAGCCCAAGGCCGGGGCCGACCGTTTCGGCGAGAAATCCTACGCGATTATTTCCGACAAATACCTCAATTTCAGTTCGCGGGTGGGCTACCACTACGGCGTGCTCGACTGCTACTGCGGGCACACGGTCAACAAGAACTACATCACGTTTTCCTTTTCCGGCGGCGCGGCCGACGACGTCAAGCGAGCCCGGCGGGCCACGGCCATCGGCCGCATCCTGGCCGAACTCGGGTTTACTGTAGAGACCGTGTCCGACCGGGTGTCGGGGCGATTCCAGAAATTTTCCCGGGAGGTCATCGCCGAGCAGCTCGGGCATATGGGGCGGCTGTTGCAGTTCACCCGCCAGACGGACATGCTCATGGTCAGCGACGCCAGCATGGACGCCATGGTGGCCTGCTTCCTGTCCGGCGCGCCGTGCTTTGATCCGGCGACCTTCGGCGGCCAGCCCGCCCAGGAAGCGTCCTGACCTTTCGCGGACCCCGTAGCCGTCCCGCCGCTGCCCCGTAACCCCATGTCGGGGGTCCGGGGGGCTGAGCCCCCCGGCGGAGAGGTCCAGGAGAGGCAGCGCCTCTC
>ALAO01000362.1 GCA_000307955.1 Solidesulfovibrio magneticus str. Maddingley MBC34
GACGGCGAATCGCTCCGTCGGATGCGGGCACTGCCCGTTTGCATGGCCGTTACGCGCCCTTGGGCACGTCGCTTTTGGGACAGCTCGACCGCAGATGGCAGACGGCGCAGCCGCCGAGGTAGGGATCGTGGGTCATAACGGCGTATTGCACGCTGACGTTGCCGACCTCGTTCCAGACAAGGCCCAGGCGCTCAATACGGCGTTTGAGGTCGCGATCCGGGGTGGGCAGGGGCGCGCAGGCGCCGGCCTCGATTTCCGGAACCTGTTCGCCGGCGGCGGCCATGACCATGGAAACGGCCAGGTTGTGGATGGCGAAGCCTTCGGTGGGCGAACGGCCCCAGGCTTCCTCCACCAGGCCTTCGGCGGCGGGTTCAAGGAAATAGAGCACCACGCCGCGCTTGGAGCCGGCCGGGGCGAAGCGGTAGCCCTTGAGGTGTTCCTTGAAGGCGTCCCACTGGGACTGGCACAGATCGATGACGTGTTGTTCGACCTTGGGCGCGCCGCAGACGCGCAGGTATAAAAACAGGTCGAATTCCGGATTGGGGGACAATTTTTCAACGTTGAGCTTGCCCAAGACAGCCTCCCGGCGGGGTGTAGTCCGGGGGGTGTAGCCCAGGCAGCCGCAGGACTCAAGGGCGCGAACCGGAGAAACGCCGGGCTCTCGATGAAATCGTCCCGCCCTGTTGCCATTTCTCATTTTGCCGTGCTACCGTAAGCGTATTCCCCCCTTTCCGCGAGACGCTCCAAGCCGTTGTTCGCGCGGAACGCGTTGCCAAGACTGCCCCTCGTCTTGGCGGATGACCGCACAGTTTCACCGCCGGATCAACCGCTCGAGACACCTTCAACCAAGGAGTGTCCCATGCTGTCACGTGTTCGGCTTTCCACGAAACTCATCGCGGCCTTTGCCTTGCTCATCGTCTTGCAGGTCGGCGGCAACGTCGTTTCGCTGGCGGTTCTCGGCAACATCGACAAATCCGTGGATGACTTGTCGACAAACTGGCTGCCGAGCGTCGAAGCCATCTCGGACGTCGCCCAATCCATACAGACGTTGCGGCGACAGGAATTGCTGCACATCCTTTCGACCGACGAAACCGTCATGCGCAACTACGACGCCCGTTACGCCGAAGCCAAAACCAAGCTGACCCAGGACATCGCGCGTTATGAAAAGCTCATCAGTTCGAGCGAGGAACGGGCCATCTTCAACAACTTCTCCGCCGATCTGACCAAATACTTCGCTATTTCCAGCCGGCTGTTGGATCTGTCCCGCAAAAACCAGAACGAAGAAGCCAAGGCCCTCACCGAAGGCGAATCCCGGACGGTCTTCACCACCATCATGACGGATCTCGACAAACTCATCACCATCAACACCAAGGGCGCGGCCGATTCCGCCGCGGCCGGCAAGACCGCTTACCACCAGGGCAGAAACGCCGTCTATTTCGCCCTTTGCCTGGCCACCCTGGTCGGAGTCGCGGTCTGCGTCCTTATTCTTCGGGGCGTCTCCAGACAGCTTGGCGAAGACCCGGGCTATCTGCACGAAATCGCCAGCCGCATCGCGGCCGGCGAGATGGACATCCGCTTCAAGCCCCACAGCGGCGACGGCGGCGTCTTCGCCGTGCTCAAGCAGATGGTGGCCAATCTCAAGGCGAAGATCGAAGAGGCCAACGCCACTTCGGCCCAGGCCGAGCAGGAAGCCCAGAAGGCCAGGGAAGCGACCCAGGCAGCCGAGGCGGCCAAGGCCGAGGCGGAATCGGCCCGGGAACAGGGGATGCTCCAGGCCGCCGACCGCCTGTCCTCGGTGGTGCAGGTGATCTCCTCGGCCTCTGAGCAGCTCTCGGCCCAGGTGGAACAGTCGAGCCAGGGGGCCGAGCATCAGTCCCAGCGCCTGGCCGAAACGGCCACGGCGATGGAGGAAATGAACGCCACGGTGCTCGAAGTGGCGAGAAACGCCTCCCAGGCCACGGATACGGCCGAAAAGGCCAAGGACAAGGCCCAGGAAGGCGCGTCCATCGTGGGCAAGGTCGTGGCCGGCATCGGCCAGGTCCAAAGCCAGTCCCTGGAACTCAAGTCGGACATGACGACCCTCGGCCAGCAGGCCGAGGGCATCGGCCACATCATGAACGTGATTTCCGACATCGCCGACCAGACGAACCTGCTCGCCTTAAACGCCGCCATCGAAGCGGCTCGGGCCGGCGAAG
>ALAO01000363.1 GCA_000307955.1 Solidesulfovibrio magneticus str. Maddingley MBC34
AGGCCCCCAGACCCCCCGAATGGAAAAAGGTGAAGCGTCCCGGGTTCGATGATCGGACCCGGGACGCTTTGGCGTGGGGAGGTGCGGCTACTGGACGCGGCAGGCCGGGCAGTTGGCGGCCAGGGCCTTGCCGCCGTCCACCTGCCCGGCGGCCAGCAGACAGGCATTGACCGGCGCGTCGTCCAGGGGCGGCGCGACGGCGGCCACGCAGGCGTCGCCGCCCGGCAGGGCCGCCTCGGCCAGGCCCAGCCACTGCCGGCCCACGAAGTTGGCCACCGCCTCGCCGGCCAGCCGGTTGCCGGCCACATTCCAATGGATTTCCCGAGGCGGATAGAGGATGTCGCCCCGACCGGCGGCGCAGACAAACGCCGGGGTCAGGTCCAGCACCGCCACCTCCGGAGCAGCTTGCCCCAGCACGGCCCGGGCCATGCGCCCGGCCAGCCAGGGATCGTAGCGGTCGGGCTTGTCGCCGGAAAACGCCGCCGCCTCGCGCCACAACCCCGGCCGCGCCGCCATTTCCGGCGGGGCCAGGACCACGGCCGTGGGGATGCGCCGCTGCCGGCCCAAACGCTCCAGATCGCGCCCCAGATCGGCCAACGCCTGCCAACCCTTGGACAGTTCGCCGCAGCGGGCCACCTCGCCGGCCACGGCGAAATTGGCCGTCTGGCGCAGGTAGCGTTCCGTCGGCAACGGTGCGTAGAGCGGCGAGAACGGCTCCGGTGCGCCGGTTTCCACATAGGCCCCGGCCAGCACGAAATCGGCCAGGGCCATCGTGTAGTCGATCAGGCGCAGGCCGAAACGACGGGGCGGCGCAGTCAGGCGCTTACGGTCGTTGGCCACGGACACCGGACAAGCGCGCAGCACGGCGTTGACCGGCTGGTCCGGGTCGGCCGCGTTCCAGGCCGTTTCCTGGGGATCGTTGCCGAGAAAAACCACGACCATGAGGCCGTCGGCCTCCACCCGTCCGCTCCAGTGGGCCAGCGCCTTGCGGTAGTGGGCGAAGCTGGAGCCGGGTTCGCCAAAATTGACCAGCCGCGTCCGAGCCCCGGCCTCGGCCAGGGCTCGCGAAGCCGCGCCCTGCAGGGTGTATGGCGGCTTGACCGTGCCGCAACAGTAGGAATCGCCAAAGGTCAAAATACGAAATTCCCCAGGCGTGCGCCGCCGGAGCAGGGGTTTGTCGTCATTGTAATTGAGCGCCGCCAGATCCACGGTCTCGCCTTCGGCGGCAAGGGCCTGGCTATCGCCCAGGGCATCGATCAGACGGCAGACTATTTCGCCGGCAGCAACAAACACGCAGGCCGTAACGGCCAGGATGCAGCAAGCCTTTCGCATGAATCCTCCGAACGCACCACTTTTCGCGGCATGTTCCCCGGCCATGTCGCACGGGCCGCCGAGGAGGTTTCACTTTCCCTGTCGCGGCAACGACGCTATCCTGTCGCGGTCGCCAAAAACGCCCAACAACACGCCGGATAACACCCATGCCGACGCCTCCTTACCTGCTGCGCCTGCGCCGGGCCGGCGACGCCGCCGCCGTGCGCCGCGTCCTGGACGACGTGCTGCCCGACTTCGCCCACGTCTTCCCGGCCGACAAGGCCGCGCCCATCCTCGTCAAGCCCAACGGCAACGCCAACATGAACGCCCTGACCGGCAACACCACCGACCTGCGCCTGCTGGTCGCCTTGCTCGGCCATCTGCATGACGCCGGCTACACAAACGTCACCGTGGGCGAAGGCACCAACAGCGGCTTTTACCGCAACAAGATCGGGGTGATGGAGCGCCTGCGCCTAAACGCCGCCGCCGCCCGCTTCGGCTACGCCGCCATAGACCTCAACCAGGCCGAAGGCCTGCCCGTACCCTTCGAGAACGGCGTGACCGCCCAGGTCGCCCGGCCGGCCCTGGAAGCCGCCCTGGTCATCAACCTGCCCAAGCTCAAGACCCATTTCGAGGCCGGCATGTCCGTGTGCCTCAAAAACCTCATGGGCTGCCTGGTCGGTCAGGAAAACAAGAAAAAGACCCACCAGAGCCTGGCCGCCAACATCGTGAACGTAAACCTCGCCCTGCGCCCGGCCCTGCACATCGTGGACGCCCTGGTCGCCATGGAAGGCCTTGGCCCCACGCGCGGCACGCCGCTTCGCCTGGACGCCCTGGTCTTCGGCGAAAATCCGTACTTGATCGACCTGGCCTGCGCCCGGCTGGCCGGCTTTCCGGCCGACAAGGTCCGCCCCCTGGCCGAGGCGCGCCGCCGGGGACTGGCCACCCCGGACATGGACGCCTTCCTGGACGCCCTGACCCTGCCGCTGCTGGCCGGCCGCCCCCTGGCCCCGCCCGTGGCCGGCCCGCTGGCCACCTTCATCCACCACCCCAAACGCCAGAAATACTTCCTGGCCATCCGCAACACGCCCTTTTTCACCTGGCTGGCCGGCACGGACTGGTTCGGGGCGCTGCTGTTCAAAACCGGCCTGCGCCAGGACGTCTTTTGCCGCGACGAACTGCGCCTGGACGGGCTCACCCTTGACGCGGCGGCCTGCGACGACTGCGGGGCCTGCCGCCGCTTCTGCCCGGCCGGGCTGGACCCCAAGGCCGTGGCCGCCAGCGGCGACCGGTCCGAGTGCCTCTCCTGCCTCTACTGCCTGCTCGTCTGCCCCCGCCGGGCGCTGACCTTCCACGGCGAACCCGGCTACCTGGCCGAACAACTGCGCCAATACGACGCCCTGGTGCGCGCCCTGGACGGGAAAAAGCCGCAGTGGAAGGGGGAAGTGTGAGAGGAGAGGAAAGAGGGAAAAGATGCCTCCGGCGGCCGGGGGG
>ALAO01000364.1 GCA_000307955.1 Solidesulfovibrio magneticus str. Maddingley MBC34
ACACGGCGGCCATGGTCAGGTAGATGCAGGTGCCGTCGAGGTTGAACGAATAGCCCATGGGCAGGCACAGGCCGACCACGGACTTGTCCGCCCCGGCCCGCTCAAGCTTGCGCATCATGCGGGGCAGGGCCGCTTCGGACGAGGAGGTGCCCAGGACAAGCAGGATCTCGTCGCGGATGTAGGTGAGGTAGCGCAGCAGCGAAAACCCGGCCAGCCGGCAGACGAGGCCAAGGACCGCGAAGACAAACAGCAGGCAGGTCACGTACACGCCCAGCATCAGGTAAAACAGCCGGGCCAGGGCGTCGTGGCCCTGGGAGGCGACCACGTAGGCCATGGCCCCAAAGGCTCCCAAGGGGGCGAAGTACATGATGTAGTGAACGACTTTAAACAGGCCCAGGCCGAAGGCGTCGATGACGCCGACGAGGTTCTTGGCCTTGTCGCCCAGGCTGGCCAGGCCGATGCCGAAGAGGATGGAGAAAAAGAGCACTTGCAGGATGTCGCCCTTGGCAAAGGCATCCACCGCCGAATGGGGCACGATGTTGAGCATAAACTCGGTGGAAGAGAGCTTTCTGGCCTTGCCGGCGAACTCCTCCACCTTGGCCGTCTCGGCCTGGTTGGCCTGCATCCGGGCGGCGTAGTCGTCCATGCCGGCCCCGGGCCGCAGCACATTGACCACGACCAAGCCGATGGCCAGGGCGCACAAGGTCATGGCCCAGAAGTAGAGCATGCACTTCAGGCCAACGCGGCCGACCTTGCCCATGTCGCCCATCTTGGCGATGC
>ALAO01000365.1 GCA_000307955.1 Solidesulfovibrio magneticus str. Maddingley MBC34
GGGCGATGATCATCTTGACCATGCGGATAAAGGCCGTGCCGAACGGCTGCATGGACTCGGCGAAGCCCTTGGTGGCTGGAACGAGGCCCAGGACGATGCCGACGACGATGCCCGTGATGACCCAGAAATACAGAGACTTGTAGATCGCTTTGTGGCCGCTCATGCCTTCGCTCCTTGCGGGAGGCTCGTCCGCAGATCAGTGCGTCCCGCGTTTGGCCGGTTTGGCCGTGAAGTGCGCCGGGGACGGAGTGAGGCTTTCCGTCCTGCCCTCGCCGACAGACTCTGCCAGGCGCTTTCGCGCCAAAGGGATTGCGCCATTATAGGCAAGGACTGTGCCAATTGTTCGGAAACGAACAATTTAGGCCAACAGCCTTTTTTTACGTACTTTATTGTCGCTGGTCTGAGGAGAGAGAGTGGCCGTCATGGGGCATGGATGTGTGGCGTTTATGCCACATGTGTGGCGCAATGTGTGGCATGCGCCACACATTGCCGCCCCTGCTCAGCCGATTCCCAGCCGAGCCATGTTCCGGTACAGCGTGCGCCGGTCCACCCCAAGCAGTCGCGCCGCCTGGGCGCGATTGCCCGCCGCTTGGCGCAGGGCCGCGTCGATGGCCTGGCGGGTGAGGCCCCCGCGCCAGGGCCGGCCGACGCTCGCCGCCGCCGCCGTCGGCGCGGGCGAAAGCAGCTCGCGCGGCAGATGGGCGGCCATGATCTCGCCCTCCGGGCACAGCACGCAGGCGTGCTCCATGGCGTACTTGAGCTCGCGCACGTTGCCCGGCCAAGCGTAGTCCATGAGGATGCCCATGACCTCCTCGGACAGCCGGGTGATGGTCTTGCCGAAGTTGGCCGCGAAGTGGCGCAGGAAGTGTTCGGATAAAAGCGGGATGTCCTCGGCCCGGTCGCGCAAGGGGGGCAAATGCACCTGCACCACCTTGAGGCGGTAGTAGAGGTCGGCCCGAAACAGCCCGGCCCGGATGCGCTCGGGCAGGTCCACGTTGGTGGCGGCGATGACCCGTACGTCGGCCTTGCGCGTCTTGGCCTCGCCCACCCGCTCGAATTCCTTGGTTTCCAGCACCCGCAAGAGTCCCAGTTGCAGGCGCGGCGACACGTCGCCGATCTCGTCGAGCAGGATGGTGCCGCCCTGGGCCGCCTCGAACCGGCCGACCTTGTCCCGGATGGCTCCGGTGAAGGCCCCGCGCACATGGCCGAACAGTTCGCTGCCTAAAAGCTCGTCGGACAGGGCCGAGCAATTGACCCGGATGAAGGGCTTTTTGGCCCGGGGGCCGCCGTAATGGATGGCCTCGGCCACCAGCTCCTTGCCGGTGCCGGATTCGCCGGTGACCAGCACCGTGGTGTCCACCTCGCCGAGCTGGTCGAGCATGGGGTAGATGTCGCGCATGGGCTTGGATTTGCCGATGATGCCCCGGTGGCTGTGCAGGTCGGTCAGCCGGCGCTCCAGGTCGGCCAGGCGGGTGATGTCGCGGATGATGAGCACCGCCCCGACAAAGGCCCCGGCCTCGCCGGTCAGGGGCATGGAATTGATGACCACCACCCGGCCCGGGTTCTGGCCCAGGCATTCCACCCGGTATTCCACCACCGGCTTCTGGGTGGCGAGCGTCTCGCGCAGGGCGGCGAAGCAGCCGCGCCGGCAGGCCCCGGCCACCACCTGCTGCCCGCCCGGGCCGGTCTTGATGTCGCCCACGAAACAGACGTCGGTGAGCGCCCGGTTGGTTTTAATGACCCGCATCCGGGTGTCGACCACCACGATGGCGTCGGGGATGGCTCGGAAGATGGCTTCGAGGTTGAGGCGAAAGCTTTCCTTTTCGGCCAGCAGTTCGCGCATTTCCCGCTCGGCCCGCACCCGTTCGGTGACGTCCTGGACCATGGGCATGAGGTAGAGCGGCCGGCCGGCCACGTCGCGAATGAGCCGCACCGACAGATGAACCCAGACGATCTCGCCGTCCAGGCGCACGTAGCGCTTGTCGATCTCGTAGCGGTCGAACTCCCCGGCCATGAGGCGCTCGGCGTAGCGCACGGTCTCGGCCACGTCGTCGGGGTGGGTGACGGCCAGCATGGATTTGCCTTGCAGTTCCGAGGCGGCGTAGCCGGTGATGCGGCACAGGGCGTCGTTGACGCGAAGGAATCGATAGTCCAGCGACAGGATGGAGGCGCCGATGGGCGACTGGTCAAAGGTGCGGCGGAATTTTTCCTCGCTTTCGCGCAGCACGCTTTCGGCCTGCTTGCGGTCGGCCACGTCGCGCACGATCCAGACGCTGTGGTGGGGGCCGTCCTTGTGGGGAAAGCCGCTGGCCGAGACTTCCAGCGGCACGGTTCGGCCGTCCGGGCCAAGCCCGGTCAGCTCGCCGCGAAACCGCCCGGCTTCGGCCAGGGCGGCCAGGGCGGCCTCGCGCCGGCCGCCGTCGTCGGCGATGAGGCCGGCAATAGAGGCTCCGGCCAGTTCGGCCTGCTTGCGGCCGAAGATGCGTTCGGACTCCGGGTTGGCCGTGACGATGGCCCCGGAGGCGTCGCACAGGATGACGCCGTCGATGCTGCCGGTGACGATGGAGCGGTAGCGCTCCAGGATGTCGTTATAGGCTTCCTCGGCCCGTTTGCGGGCCGTGATGTCGATGTTGAGGCCCTCGATGTAGCGGGGCTCGCCGGCCTCGTCGCGCACGAGCCTTGCCGCCTGGGAGATCCACTTGATCGAGCGGTCCTTGCGGTAAAAGCGCGTCTCCAGCCCCGTGACCTGGCCGTCGCGGGACAAAAGCTCCAACAGCCGGTCACGGTCGGGCGGATCGACGTAGAGTTCGGCCCGCAGATCGGACAGCGTTTCGATCATGTCGGCCGGACCGTCGTAGCCGAGGATGGCGGCCAGGGCCGGGTTGACGTCGAGGAAGCGGCCGCCGGGGGTGGACTGGAAGATGCCTTCCACGGCGTTGGCGAAAAATCCCCGGTACTTGTCGAGATCGGCCACAAGCGGCGTCACGTCGGCCAGGGAGAAGACGTAGACCGGTTCGCCGGCCAGACGCAGGGGCCGGCGCGACAGCACGAACCAGCGCAGGCCTTCGTCCGGGGCGTTGCGGGAAACCAGCATCCCCCGGCCGGCCGGCGGCTCGTGGACCGATTCCGACAGGCCGATCTCGCGCCAGTGCGGGGCTACCGCGCCCGAGAGGTCCAGGCCGAGCAGCCGTCTGGCCTCGGCGTCGGCCTCGGCCACCGTGCCGTCGTCGCCGACGATGACCACGCCCACGGCCAGATGATCGTAAAGGGGCATGGACGGGGCGCGGCTAGCGGGGAACGACGGTGGAGATGGAGTTTTTCGGCGACCCCGAGACGATGCGGCGGCTCACGGCCAGATAGACCAGGGCTTTGCGTTTTTCGTCGTAGAGCCGGGTCACCTCGGTGTCCTTGAACAGGATGGAAGTGCCTTCGGAAAAGACCTTCTTTTTCTTGGGGAACTTCTCGGGCAGCGTCACCGGGCAGGTCTGCTGGCAGTCCAGGGAGAATTCCGAGGGGTCCTCGGCCAGTCCCACCGCTCCGGACACGCCGCCGGTGCGGGCCTGGCTCATGTAGCAGGTGACGCAGGGCACGTCGGGGTCGTTGAAGGCGCTGACGCAGACTTTATGGTTGGCTCCGAGGAGCTTCCATTCGGTGGTGACGCAGTCGAGATCCTCGGCCAGGGCCGGCGACGCGGCGGCAAGCACGAGAAGGGCCAGGCACAGCGGACGGATGGTGCGCAACATACGGTCCTCCGGAGATTTGCCCGACCTCATACGCCAAAAATGGCCGGGCCGCCACCGGGCGGATCAGACCGCGGCCAGGACGGAGCCGGCCAGGGGCGAGGCCGTGCCCGGCCAGGAGGCCACGGGCGTGAGGCCAAAGGCACGGATGCTGCCGCTGTCGGCATAGAGATAGTGCAGGGCGGCCACGTCCAGAACCGAGAAATTGGCCTTGTAGGTGTCGGTTTCGGTGTAGGACATGACGGTGAAGTCGGTGTTGTCCAGCAGCGCCGGCAGGCTGCGGGTGTAGGCCGTGTCGTCCAGGCCCAGGGTATGGCCCGCCTCGTGGAGGATGGTTTCGTAGCCGAGGCTGCCGGGCACGGGATTGGCCAGGGTCGCGCCCCATTCGGCGTTGTCGAAATAGACGTACTCCTTGAGGTCGAGGGTTTTGACGCCGTCGGCGGCGGTCCAGGTCACTTCGTCGTAATAGGTCGAGGCCATGGTCCCTGGTCCGTCGAGGTCCATGGTCCCGAAGGCGATGTCGGCGCTGGCCACATCGGCGGTTTCCACGAAATTGAGGCCGGTCAGGGACTGCGACGTGCCGTAGACGAGGCGCACGGCTGCTTGTTGCGTCAGGTTCAGCGGCGCGAAGTCGACGACCGTGAAATCCGCGTCGTTGGGTCCAAGAGGCGTGGTCATGAAGCCGTAGGTGACGGTAAGGCCGGAGGAGGGGGACTCGCTCGTCCACAGCGGCAGTCCGACATAAACCACGGAGTCGATGAGCACGTTGCCGCTTGCCTGGGCAACGGCGACGGAGTTGGAATTGGCGGCCATGGCTTTGCCTCCCCAGCATGGTTTCTGGATACATCAAGGCTCTACGAAAAAAGCGCATCCCCGGCAAGGGCTGAGAGCTCTTATTTCCCTTCCGGGACGAAGATGCCGTCCCAATCCTCGGGCGGCGGCGCGTCAAGGAATTTCCGACAACGCCCGGCCATGACGACCGAGGGCGGGTCGCCGCCTTCCCGGGCCGCCTGGGCCGTCTCAAAGCCGGCCAGGGCGGCGGCGAAATCCCGGTTGCGGTATTGGCCAAGCGCCTCGGCGTAGAGGGCGGCGAAGGCCGGCAGGCCGGCCCCGGCCGGTCCCAGGGGTTCGTACACCGCCACCGCCCCGGTCCGGCCCTTGACCCGCACGGCGTCCACCTCGCGGCAGGGGAAGGCCTCGCCCGCGCCCTGGCGGGTGGCGGCGGCCAGCAATATGTCGGTCCCGTAGAATTTGTTGAGGGACTCCAGGCGCGAGGCGAGATTCACCGTGTCGCCAAGGACGGTGTAGTCGAAGCGCTCCAGGGAGCCGACGTTGCCGACCACGGCCGGGCCGGTGGCCAGGCCGAGCCGGGCGGCCAGACGGGGCAGGCCCCGGGCGGTGAAGTCGCGGGACACGGCCTGGGTGGCCTGGCGCATGGCCAGTGCGGCGGCCACGGCCCGGGCGGCATGGTCGGCCAGGGGCAGGGGCGCGCCCCAAAAGGCCATGACCGCGTCGCCAATGTATTTGTCCAACGTCCCGCCGCTTTGCAGGATGATGGAGGCGGAAGGGGCGAAGCAGGCGCTTAAAATGGCGATGAGTTCCTTGGGCGAGAGGGTCTCGGAAAAGGTCGTGAATCCGGCCAGGTCGGAAAACAGCACGGTGACCACGGCTTCCTCGCCGCCAAGCTCCAGCCTGTCCGGCCGGGCGACCACAGCCCTGGCTACCACGGGCGAGACGTAGCGCGAAAAGGCCCGGGCCAACAGCCGCCGCTGGCGCGACTCGGCCACGGCCCGCCACAGCGCCGCCGTGCCGCCCAGGGCCAGCAGCCCCAGACTGTCCAGGGCCGGCGGCAACCAGACGAAGCGCCAGCAAAACAGCGCCGCGGCCCCGGCGCACAGCCCGACCGTGCCGCCGACGGCCAGCCCGGCCGCCGTCCCGGGGCGCAGGCGTGGCGAGAACGCGCCCAGGGCCGGCAGCAGCAGCCCGGCCAGGGCCAGAGACCACTCCCGAGGCAGCTCCCGGCCGACCGAGCCGGCCAGCAGGCTGGAAATGATGGCGGCGTGGATCTCCGGACCGGAAGTCGGCAGGCCGCCGGCCCGGCTAAAAGGCGTGGCAAAGCTGTCGGCCTGGCCAAACGGCGCGCCCGAGGCGGCCATGGACCGGCCCAGGACGACGATGCGGCCCTGGATGCGTTCGGCGGGCAAGGGGAAGTCCTGGTCGATGACCTGGGCATAGGACACGGTGTCGATGGTCCGGGCCGGGCCGGGGAAATCGATCAGGCCCGAGGCGGCCGGCGGCGGGCTGTCGGCGGCCAGGGCGGCGGCGGAGGCGGCCAACGTCGGCAGGCCGTCGTAGGTCGCGGCGAAGCGGCGCACCGTGCCGTCCGGGTCCGGGGTGAGGACGGCCAGGCCGACTCCTGCGGCGTTTCGGGCCAGCAGTGGCAGGGGATCGACCCGCACCTGGCGCAGGAAGCCCGGATCGTCTACGGTTTCCAGGGCCTGGGCCAGGATGGTCGGCGGGCCGCGCCCCAGGGAATCGGCCAGGGCGTCGTCGTTGACGCGGGTGGTGGGCTCGGCAAAGACGATGTCGCAGACCACCAGCCGCGCCCCGGCCGTCCGCAGGGCGTCCAGGAGCCGGGCATGGAGCGCCCGGGGCCAGGGCCAGGGCAGGCCGATTTCCTGAAACGACGGCTCGTCCACGGCCACGACCAAGAGCGGCACGGGGCTTTTGGCCGGCCGGCGCAGGCTCCAGGCGGCGTCCAGGGCCATGGCTTCCAGCCCTCGGCCCAGGGTGGTGGTCCCGGCCAGGGCCACGAGCGCCCAGACGGCCAGTCCGGCGGCCAGACCGGAGAGGGTTTCGCGCCGCCGCGCGCCCGGCGGGGCGGCTGACGTGTCCATTGCTTTGCTCTCTAAGGACATTGTTTCCGAGGCTCCGCCGACCAGACGGTCTGGTCCTGTCTGGCAGGCTGCCGTTTATCTCCTGATCGAGGTCGGTGTTTCCCGTCAAGGGCCGTTGGCGGCCGCCTCGGTTTCCTACCGGCCAGAGCACCAATCCGTGCCGCTCCCCCCTTTACCCCTTTCTCCAATCGGGGGGGCCGGGGGCCTCAGGCCCCCGGCCGCCGGAG
>ALAO01000366.1 GCA_000307955.1 Solidesulfovibrio magneticus str. Maddingley MBC34
TCCTTGCCCGTGCCGGATTCGCCGGTGACCAGCACCGTGGCCTCGGTGGGGGCCACCATGGCGATCATGGAAAACAGCTCGCGCATGGCCGGGCTCTTGCCGATGATCTCCGGCCCGACGCCGCCGGGGCCGAGCTTTTGGCGCAGGTTCTCGTTTTCCCGAGCCAGACGCAGATGGTCCAGGGCGCGTTCCACGGTCAGGCGCATGACGTCAAGGTCCAGCGGCTTGGTGAGATAGTCGTAAGCCCCGGACTTGAGCGCCGAAACGGCCGTCTCCACCGACGAATAGGCCGTCATGATGAGCACCGGCACGGCCGGATTATACTCTTTAATGAGCGACAGGGCTTCCATGCCGCCCATGCCGGCCATGCGCACGTCCAGCAGCACGGCGTCAAAGGGGCGGCTTCGCACCAGCTCCACGGCCTCGGCCCCGTCCGTGGCCCCGGTCACGCCATAGCCCCAGCCGGCGAGCACCGTGCGCAGCATGGACAAATGCCCGGCGTCGTCGTCAACAACCAGCAACTCAGCCCGCATCGGTTTCCTCCGTATCGACCCCTTCGCCGCCCGCCACCGGCAAAAGCACCATGGCCGAGGTGCCGCCCTCGGTGCGCGGCGTCAGCCGTATCTCGCCGCCGTGGGCGGCCACGATCTTGTGGGCGATGGGCAGGCCCAGGCCCGTGCCCCGGGCCTTGGTGGTGTAATAGGGATCAAAGATCCGGTCGCGCTCGGCCGGGTCGATGCCCCGGCCGGTGTCCGTGACTTCCAGATAGGCCCGGCCGTCCGGGGCCAGACCGGTGCGCAGGCCGAGCGTCCCGCCCGCGTCCATGGCCTGGACGGCGTTCAAGCACAGGTTCAGCACCGCCTGGGCCAGCCGGTCGGGATCAGCCGGAACATCGGGCACGCCAGGGATGTCCTCGACCGCGATTTCCACGCCCCGGGCCAGGGCGTCGGGGCGGATGAGGCGGGCGGCGTGGCCGGCCAGATCGGCCAGACGCACCGGGCGGCGCTGGATGTCCGAGGGCCGGGAGAATTCGATGAGTTCAGAGATGACGCGGTTTAAGCGGTCCACCTCGCGCACCATGATCTCGGCGGCTTGGCGGTCCTCGCTGCCGGGGTCGAACTTGCCGCCGAAATAGGCGGCGTAGCCTCGGATGGAACTGAGCGGATTGCGAATCTCATGGGCCACGCCGGCAGCCAGGTTGCCCACGGCGGCGAGCTTTTCGCGGCGGCGCACCTCGGCTTCCAGCCGGCGCACCTCGCGCAGGTCGCGCAGCACGACTAGCGACCCCACCGGCGTGCCCTCCTCGGTGCGCACAGCCGAGACCGATACGCCAAGGGCCGTCACCGGGCCGCCGGCCAGGGACATGTCCATCTCGCGCTCGTCGGCGACCGGCCGGCGCAGCTCCTCCCAGGGCAGGACCGAGGCGGCCTCGCGGCCGACGAGCCCCCCCGGAGCGACGCCGGCCAACTGTTCGGCCGCGCCGTTGGCCATGGCCACCTTGTCGTCGGGTCCGATAAGGATCAGTCCCGCCGGCATGGCTGCCACCACTTCCGAGGCCAGGGCCGTGGTCTGGCGCAGGGCCTTGCGCTGGGCCCGGTAGCTCTGGGCCCAGAAAAGCCCAAGCACGCCGCCCAGGCCCACGATGAGGATGACCGAGGCCGTGGTCAGCATGTTGTGCAGATCGGCCCGCCGGGCGGCCTCGATGGGGGCCACGTCCAGGGCGACGAAAATGACCAGCGGCACGCCGCGCAGGGGCCGGCGCACGCCCTTGGCGTCGCAGTCCTCGGTGCACAAAAATTCCCGCTCGCCAGCCGGCGGATGGGCGCGCAGCCCATGGGGGCCTCGGCCGGGGGATGAGGGCACGAAGCGTCGGTAGACCAGGAACGATTCCCGTCCGGCCTCTTCCTCCACGGCCAGCCGCCACTTCTCGGCGGCGTCCGGGGCCAGCTCGGCCATGACCGGCGGATCAAAAAGCGCCTGCCCGATGCGCGCGGCGTCGCTGTGGGCCAGGATATGCCCTTCCTCGTCGGTGACGGCGATGGCGAAGATGCCGGGCTGGTTGGCGGTTTCCTCGATGAGATGCTGCAACCGGATGTCCGCGCCAAACCCGCCCCGCATCCCGGTGCGCGCCCCGGCCTCGAAGGCCTTGATGAGCGCCGCGCCTTTTTCCAGCAAAAGCTGGGTCATGTATTGCTTCTCGCGGCCCAGGTCCATGGCCGCCATGGCCGCCACCACGGCGGCCAGGATGCCGGCCGCGCCAAGCAGCAGCAAGGGCGACGCGCCGCCGCGAAACGACCAGCGCTTGATTATCTGGCGCACGGACGCGCCTGGGCAGCGCCCGGGAGCGCCTGGATAGAAAACAGCCATAATGTATCCATTCTATACACACCTAGAGAATTGCTGTCTAGAAAAGCGACGCCTGGGCAGCGGTCAGCCGGCCCGTCCACGTCTGCCGGTCTTGACTGCATCCACCGTTCCAAGCTGCTCTTCCAGTCGGTCCAGACATGGCAACTTCCGGGCCGCCCCTCCCTGGCACGGGCGTTGCTAGAATCCCGACTGTGCTTGTAGCCTTTTAGGCTCTCCCAATATGCTTGTCAGCCAAAGGAACCCGCCATGCCCCTTGCCGCCCCCAAACGTTTGCTGCCCGTGGCCCTGGCCTGTCTGGCCGTGTTCGCCCTCTTCTTGGCCGTCGCCGGCCCCGGACACGCCCTGCTCGGCCTGTCCTCCGGCCCGACCAGCCTCAAGCCGGTCGACGGCGTCGTTGCCTTTCCGGCAGCCGATCTGGCCGACGGCAAGGCCCACTTCTACGCCGTGGACGCCGCCGGCAAGGAAGTGCGCTTTTTCGCCGTCAAAACCCAGGACGGCCGGGTGCGCACCGCCCTGGACGCCTGCGACGTGTGCTATCCCGAGAAAAAAGGTTACCGCCAGGAAGGCGACTTCCTGATCTGCATCAACTGCGGCCGGCGCTTCCACAAGACCATGGTGGGCGACCAGCGCGGCGGCTGCAATCCCTCACCCCTGGCCTCGGAAGTCGCGGGCGACGTCGTGCGCGTCAAAATGGCCGATCTCGCCGTCGGCGCGGCCTATTTCTAACCGGCACGGCCCTGAAAAATACGGGCGTATTGTTTCAGAAAATAGTGGTGACAGCCTGTTGTCCGCCAAGGCCTTAGGCGCTGTTTCCGGCCGCGACACTTGGCCCGGCGCGCCATGAGGGAATATTCCCACGACCATACGGCCATGAGCCGCCGGCAACGCCACACCCAGCGAGGAACCGTGAACATCCTGACCATTCCGCTGCGCAATCTGCGCCGCAAACTGGCAAGAAGCCTGCTCACGGCCCTGGTCTTCGCCGTGGGCGTGGCCTCGGTGACGGCCCTGGTCGAACTGTCCAAGGCCGTGGGCGAGAGCCTGGAATCCAAACTCGCCGCCTACGGGGCCAACATCCTTGTCAGCCCGAAAACCGAGACGCTGTCGGTGGGCTACGGCGGCATGGCCCTGGGCGACGTCTCGGTGGACATCAAGTATTTCAAGGAAGACGAAACCCTGGCCGCCATTGCCGGCATCCACCACAAGGATCGCTTAAGCGCCGTGGCCCCGAAGTTCGTGCTGCTGGCCCGGGTGGCCGACACCCCGGTCGGGGTCATCGGCGTGGATTTCGAACAGGAACGCCAGATCAAAAGCCACTGGTTCACCGAAGCCGGCACGCTCTCCCTGGATTCCTTCGGCCTGCTGGCCGGCAGCGAGGCGGCGACACGCTTAAACCTCGCCCCGGGGTCCGTCGTGACCCTGGAAGGCCGCGACTTCACCGTGACCGGCGTCCTTGGCCCCACCGGCTCCGAGGACGACAAGCTCCTTTTCGCCGATCTCCACGCCTTGCAGGCCGCCGCCGGCAAGGTCAACCGCATCCACTTCGTCGAAGTGGCGGCCCTGTGCGCCGGCTGCCCCATCGGGGAGATCACGGAGCAAATCGGCGCAAGCCTGCCCGGAGCCGACGTCAAGGCCATGCAGCAGGTGGTCAAAAGCCGCATGATGACTGTGGATTTCGTCAAACACCTGGCCTTTGCCGTGTCCGGCGTCATCCTGCTCACGGCCTGCGTCATGATCGGCCTGTCGATCTTCTCCTCGGTCAACGAACGCAAAAACGAGATCGGCCTGCTGCGGGCCCTGGGCTTCTCCAAGGGCTCGGTGTTTCTCCTCATGCACCTGGAAGCGCTGCTCCTTGGGGCCACGGCGGCGGTCATCGGCCAGGCGGCCGGCTTTGCCGCCAGCGGCCGGCTCATGACGCTGCTCGACCTCGGCGACCAGGCCGTCCCGGCCTTCGATCCCCTGCAGTTCGCCCTGGTGTTCGTGGGCGTGGCCGCCCTGACCAGCCTGGCCTCGCTGCCCCCGGCCCTGGCCGCCTCGCGCATCGAGCCGTCCCAAGCGCTGGTGATGTTGTAGGATTGAGAAATAATGCCTCCGGCGGCCGGGAGGGGGTAACCCC
>ALAO01000367.1 GCA_000307955.1 Solidesulfovibrio magneticus str. Maddingley MBC34
TTTCTCTTCCTCTCACCCTCTTCACCTCTTCATCTCGCCCTAGCTTCCCCCGCTACACCCCGAAAAACTCCCCCTTCGCTTGCACAAAGGCCAAGGCGGCCTCGAAGGCTTCGGGGGTGTGGGGTTCGAAGGTGGCGGTGGGGGTGAGGCGGCGGGCGCTTAGGCCGGCGAAAATCGCCTCGAAGGGGATTTCGCCTTGGCCGGGGCCGAGGTGCTGGTCGAAGGAGCCGTCGTTGTCGTGGAGGTGCAGGTGCAGCAGGTGGGGGGCCAGGGCGTCGAGCCAGGCGTCCAGGTTGTCACGCTTTTTGCCTTCGGCGAAGCTGTACCAGTGGCCGACGTCGAAGCAGGCCCCGACGGTGGCGATTTGGTCTGCCGGCAAGCGGTCGCGCAGGGCGGCGATGGCCCCGGAGACGGTCTGGGGATCGGTCTCGTGGGTGTTTTCCAGGCACAGGGGCGGATGGCCGGGCCAGGCGGCCAGCACGGCCGCCCAGGTGTCGGCGCTGCGCTGGGCCCAGTCGGGGAAGGAGCGGATGTAGAGGAAGCGATTGTAGGCAGCGTGGCCAATCATGCGGCGCGGCGCGTAGATAGCGGCCGTCTCCATGGCTCCAAGCAGCCGGTCGCGGCTGGCGGCCCGGATGCGGGCGTCGGCGCTGCCGGGCTGGAGGTCGAAAAACGGCAGATGCACGGTGACGGGCACGCCGGCGTCGGCGAACAGCCTGGCCAGTTCGCGGTGGAAGGCGGTGTCGGTGGCGTCGAGGAGCAACGGATCAAGCCCCAGCTCGGCTGGCACGCCATCGACCAGATGGCGGTGCAGAAGCCTGGGCTCACGCCGGGCCACCCGCAAATTGCAGTTCACGAAATAGCGGGACATGGGGGCGGATTAGTCCTTGGACAGAGGGTAGACTTGGGCAAAGATGGGCTTGCCCGAGGGGTCGAGGATGACCAGGCGCAGGCCGTAGACGTCGCGGGCCTCGACCTTGGCCGGCAGCGGCAGGCTGGCGGCGATCTGCTTGAAGCGCTGGATCTGAAACGACAACTCGTCCTTCTCGGATTTCAGCGGCCACAGCGTGCCGTCGTTGCCGACCAGAAAGGCCTCGACCTTGCCCACGAGCCCGGTCTGGGGCGTGACGTTGCTGAGGTCGAAGCCGAGGTTCAGGCGCTTGTTGTCGATCTTGAGCTTGAGATTGTCCACGCCGGCCTGGCTGACGTCCACGCGGGCCAGGATCTTCGACAGATCGACCCGTTCCTTGGCGGCGTCGGCGGCGGGATGGGTCGGTTCCTTGCGGTCGTCGGGCCGGACCTTGAACCAGTCGGGCTTGTCGGGATTGTAGGAACCGAGCAAGGTTTCGAGTTCGGTGGCGTCCTTGGAGCGCAGGGTGCGCTCGATGTTCTCCAGGCGCATGAGGCTTTCGCCGGCCGCGTCGATCTCCTGGCGCAGGGCGGCGGCGCGCGTCGTATCGGTCCGGTTGCCCTGATAGAAATGGTAGGCCACGGCCACGGCCGCGCCAAGCAGCAGCAGCAGGAGCAAGGGCATGAGCACAAGAGTCCGGGCCAGCCAGACCGGCAGGCGGTAACGCCCCACGCCGGCCGCATCGCGCAATATGAGAATGTCGATCCGGCCGCTGCCCGCCATTTACATCCTGCTCCATTTTTCTTCGACGATGGCGAATCCGTTGCCCGAGGGAGCCAGGTAGAGGGTCTTCTTGCCCCGGTCCGACCCGCCGTCGCGGCTTTCGTAGTCCTGCACGAAGGACACCACGTAGCCGTCGCGGCGCGGCGTGATCTTGATGTCGGAAAAAGCGATTTTCTTCGGCGTCTTGTCCTTCCAGAGCTCGGCCTTGCGGGAGCGGATGGCCTCGCGGCCCTTGCTGTCGCCCTGGACGGCGTTATCGGCGTAGAAGGACGCGTAGTCGCCCACCCGGCCGCGTTCCCAGGCAGTCCGCCAGGCCTCGACCATGGCCGCGGCGGCGGCTTCCTTGCCGGTCTTGTCGTGCTTGGCCGGACCGGCCGGGGCCTGAGCGGCTAGGGGCGGAGCGACGGGGGCCGGCGCAGACGTTTCAACGGCTGGGGCCGGCTTGGCCGGTTCGGCCTTGGGCGCGGCTACGGCAACCGAAACGGCCGGCGCGGGAGCCAGGGCCAAGCCGATGGCTGGACGTTGCTTGGACCAGCGTTCCTTGGCGATGACCAGCTTGCCGCCGGCAGGAACCAGGGACAGGGTCTTGAAGCCGGCGCTTTCGCGGCCGCCGGACTTGCCCTGGTAGTCCATGGCGCAGACCACGGTGAAACCGTCGCCCTCGGGCGCGGCGGAGAGCACCTCCATGGCCACGCGGCTTGGCGGATGGCCCTGCCACAGCCCGGCCTTCTGGCGTCGTATGGCTTCTTTCCCTTTCAGGCCGCCCTGGACGGCATTGTCGGCGTAATGGGCCAGATAGTCTTCGATGCGGCCATGTTCCCAGGCGGCGCGCCAGCTTTCCACGGCGGCGCGGATGGCGGCGGCCTGTTCGGACGCCACCGGCTTGACGGCGGGAGCCGACGGCGCGGCCGGTTCCGGAGCCTTGGCCGCCGGGGCCGGCGCTTGGGCTGCCGGCTGAGGTGCCGGGGCCGGTGAAACGGCCGGTTTTTCCGCGACCTGGGCCAGCTGCGTCGGCGCGGTCGGAACAGCGGGAGCCGGCGCCGGTTGAGCCGGGGCCGGAACGGCCGGCGGCGGCGGCACGACCTTGGCGGCGTCGGTGGCGAAGGGCGACACCCCGGGCTTGGCCGGTCCGGTCTGGGCCACCTCCAGGATGGCGTTGTCCTCGGGGGTGGGCGGAACCTTGAGCGGCAGGGAATGGAAGGCCTTTTGGGCCACCTTCTCCATGGCCGCCTGATGGCTGTCCATGAGCTGCTTGGCCTGATTTTCTTCTTCGCTGGGGGCGTCGGGCGGCGTGGTGACGGTCTCGGCCTCGTTGGCCAGGGCCTTGCCGGTCTTGGCGTTGGCGGCCAGCAGCGTGGGCGATTCCTCGTACTCCATGCCGATGATGCGGAAACGGCCGTCATTGCCGCGCTGCCAGTACAGGCGCTTGACGCCCTGGGAAACCAGGGTCGGCGAACGGTAGACCTGGACGAAGTAGGTGACCCAGTAATCCGGTCCGGGAAGCGCCCGGATGTCGGACAGCGTCACCTGAATCCAGGGCAGGGATTTAAAGAGGCGTTCCTTCTGGGAGCGGAAGGCGGCGAAGGGCTGGCCTTCGGAGATGGCGAACTTCTCGGCGTCGTGGAAGCCGAAAAAGGCTTCGGAACGCTCGGCCCAGGCCTTGCCCCAGGCTTGCGTGGCCTCCACCACTTCCTTGGCCTCGGCCTTAAGGCGCGGGGCGTCGGCGGCAAGGCGCACCTCGTCGGCGATGATGACCGGCGTGCCCAGGGCCAGCTCGTTATCCAGGCGGTGGAGATCCGGGGTGTTCAGCGCCACGCAGCCCTGGGTCAGATAGGGGACAATGGCCGTGCCCCGGCCGTGAATCCAGATGCCGTGGCCGGTTTTCTTGCGCACCACGTCGGCCGGATTGGGGAAATTGAGCGGAAAGGCCAGATCGCCGTAGAGCTCGTAATTGAGCCCCGAAGCCTTGCGCCGGACGATGAAATAGACGCCTTCGGGGGTTCGCAGGTCGCCTTCCTTGAGCTTGTCGCCCAGGAGCTGGCCGGTGGCGCAGGGCAAGAACTCGGCCACCCGCACCGGGCTTTGGCGCGAGAGCAGGAAAAAGGCCTGGGACTTCTTGTCCACAGCCACGGACAGCTTGGGAAACCACTGCGTATCCACCACGTCCGCCGTCCAATCCGCCGCCGCCGGGCGGCACGGCAGCAGCAGCAGGACGGCGAGGACAAGGGCGTGGCCAAATCGTTTCATGCGTGCTCGCGTCAGGAGGCCGGTTGCTGCTTGGCGGCGGCGACAAGGGCCTCGCGGGTGAAAATGGACAGCAGCGGGAAGCCCCGCTCGGCCAGACGCTCGCTGCCGCCTTCATTGCGGTCGAGCACGGTCACCACGGCCCCGATGGTCAGTCCGGCGTCCTGGACCCGGTCGATGACGGTGACAAGCGTGCCGCCGGTGGTCACCACGTCTTCAAGCAGCGCCACCTTGTCGCCGGGCTGGAAATTGGACAGCCCTTCCAAGAACTGGTTGGTGCCGTGGCCCTTGGAGGCTTTGCGCACGATAAAGGCCGGCATGGGGCGATGGCGCAAAAACGAGGCCACGGACACGGCCGTGACAAGCGGATCGGCCCCAAGGGTCATGCCGCCCACGCCGACGATGTCGGCCGGCAGCAGGTCGAAGAGCAGATTGCCAATAAGCCAGGCCCCTTCGGGGTGCAGGGCGGTCTGCTTGCAGTCGAAATAGTAGTCGCTCTTGCGCCCGGAGGTCAGGGTGATTTCCCCGGCGCGGTAGGATTTTTCCATGAGCAGGGCGGCCAGGCGGCCCCGCATGGCGGCGGCGTCAAGGTTTTGCGGACAGGACATGGTCATCCCCATTGCGCCCGTTTGCTTTTGGCATACAAAAGCCGGACGTTTTTGAAAAGCGGTTCATTGTAAACGGCCATGGCCGCGCTTCCCCCATGTTGGGGGTCCGGGGGCCCAAGGCCCCCGG
>ALAO01000368.1 GCA_000307955.1 Solidesulfovibrio magneticus str. Maddingley MBC34
TCCGGCGGCCGGGGGGATGATCCCCCCGGACCCCTGCGATGGGAAAAGGGGTAATGCCTATTATATTAATACGTCCTTTGCGATGTGCTTTCGCCTTAGAATGAAATTGGAATACGGGGAGCGGCGAGAAAGCCGTGACCAACGAAAAAGCCCCCTGGCGCGGTTGCGGCAGGGGGCTTTTTCTCGGGCGGGCGTCCCTTGAAAGATGCGAGAGTATTTTTAAAAAAAACTCCTGGTTTTTTGATCGCTTGCGACGAAACGCCTAGTCGCTTTTCGCGGACGCGACCTACCGCTCATCCTTGGGCTTGTGGCTGGCCCGGCAGACGACCTTGACCGGGGCCATGGTGATGCCAAACAGCTTGCGCAGGCTGTTTTCCAGGTATTTGATGTAGGAATCGCGCACCCGCTCGGTGTCGCTGACGAAAAAGACGAAGGTCGGCGGCGCGTCGGCGGCCTGGGTCAGATAGTAGAACTTCGCCCGCCGGCCGTTGACCAGGGGCGGCTGGTGCTTGTCCAGCGAGGCCCGCATGGCTCGGTTGAGCTCGCCCGTGCCGACCCGGATCTGGCACTCGGCCCAGATGGCCTCGGCCTGGGGCAGCACCTTGGCCACGCCCTTGCCCTTGGCCGCCGACATGTAGAGCACCGGCACATGGGAACACATGCGCAGTTCCCGGGCGATGTCCTTTTGCAGGGCCAGCATGTCCTTTTGGGGCACGAGGTCGGTCTTGTTGACGACCACCAGAAACGCCTTGCGCTCGCTGTCCAGAAACGAAATGAGCCGCTTGTCCTGGACGCCGACGCCGCCCACGGCGTCGATGACGACCACGGCCACGTCGGCCCGCTTGGCGCTGGACAGGGCCTTGGCCACGCTGTAGCGCTCCAGGCCGTCGGTGATGCGGGTGCGCTTGCGCACGCCGGCCGTATCCACGAACAGGTAGCGCTTGCCTTTTTGGTGGACCACCACGTCCACGGCGTCGCGGGTGGTGCCGGCGATGTCGCTGACGATAAGCCGCGATTCGCCGGCCAGGGCGTTAATCAGCGACGACTTGCCGGCGTTGGGCCGGCCGAGCACGGCCAGGCGCAGCACGGTCTGGACCAGGGGCGCGTCGGGATCGTAGGGCTCGGCTTCGGGCAGGCGCTCGGTAATGGCCTCGGCCAGCTCGGCCATGCCCTGGCCGTGGGCGGCGGATATGGCCAGAAGCGGCAGGCCCCAGGCGTGGAAGTCGGCGGTCATGGCGGCCACACGCTCCAGGCCGTCGACCTTGTTGACGGCCACGATGACGGGCTTGCCCAGCCGGCGCAGGCGCTCGGCCAGGTCGTCTTCCAGGGCGGTGCGGCCGGCCTTGCCGTCCACGAGAAAAATGACCACGTCGGCCGTGACCAGGGCGGCCTCGGCCTGTTCGACGATTTGCTTGGCCAGGCTTTCCTCGGCCTCGTAGTCCATGCCGCCGGTGTCGACCAGGGTGACGAAACGGCCTTCGATGTCGGCCGGGGCCTCCAGCCGGTCGCGGGTGACGCCGGGGAGGTCATGGGTGATGGCCCGGCGACCACGGGTCAGCCGGTTGAAAAGCGTGGACTTGCCTACGTTTGGCCGTCCGACGATGGCCACGATAGGGGGCATGGGATCTCCTTGGGGGACTGGGGGGCGGCCTGGTCTGGGGGATGGTCCCCGGCCGCTTGGGCGAGTCCGGCCTGTCGCCCGGCCTGGGCCAGGGCGCGGCAAAGCCGGTTCAGTTCGCCGACGCGAACCAGTCTCTTCATCACAGCTTGGGGGGACATGTCAACCGTCATTATGCAATGCGCCGCACCCGGTCAAGGAATCCGCAGGCATCGACAAAGCGGTCGGTGGAGGGAACGCAGCCCGGCCCCTCGCCGCAACGCCGCGTCCCCTTTACACCATTTGGGGGGGCCGGGGGCCTCAGGCCCCCGGCCGCCG
>ALAO01000369.1 GCA_000307955.1 Solidesulfovibrio magneticus str. Maddingley MBC34
AAAAAGGGGTTCCTTCCCCCGCATTCCCAACCTCCATAAGGAGCTTCCATGCTGCGCAGAGCCAGCGGCGTGCTCATGCACGTCACCTCGCTTCCCTCCCGCTTCGGCATTGGCGATTTCGGCCCCGGCGCGCGGCGCTTCGCCCGGTTTCTGCGCCAGGCCTCGCAGTCCTATTGGCAGATATTGCCCCTGTCGCCGACCTCGACCTTTATCGGCAACTCGCCCTACAGCAGCGATTCGGCCTTTGCCGTAAGTCCGTTGCTCATAAGCCCCGAGGCCATGGTCGAGGACGGCTGGCTGGACGCGGCGGCCATCGAAGCGGCCGTGGTGGAAGGCGATCCGGCCGTAGCGGATTTCGAGCAGGCCCAAGCCAAGAAAGCGACGCTCTTTCGCGCGGCCTTTGCCGCTGGCCGCCAGCGGCTGGCCGACGACGCAGAATATATCGTCTTTTGCCGCGAGACGGCCGGCTGGCTGGACGATTACGCCCTGTTTCGGGCGGCCAAGCGCGAGCAGCACGAGGCCGGATTCGCCTCGTGGCCGGCCGGACTGCGCGACCGCGAACCGGCTGCCTTGGACGCGTTGAAAATCCGCATGGCCGACGAGATCGAATACGTGCGGTTCGTGCAGTACCTGGCCCACAGCCAATGGACGGCCCTGCGGGCGCAGCTGCGGCAGGCCGACATCCAGGTCATCGGCGACATGCCCATCTACGTCACCGAGGACAGCGCCGACGTCTGGGCCAACCCGGGCCTGTTCAAGCTCGGGCCGGACAAACGGCCGGTCTGGGTGGCCGGAGTGCCGCCAGATTATTTCAGCAAGACCGGCCAGCGCTGGGGCAATCCGGTCTACGACTGGCCGGCCCACGAGGCCGAGGGCTTCGCCTGGTGGCTGCGGCGCATGGAACGGACGCTGGCGCTCTACGACATCGTGCGCCTGGACCACTTCCGGGGCTTCGAAGCCTACTGGGAAATCGCGGCCAGCGAAAAAACAGCCGTCAACGGAACCTGGGTCAAGGCCCCGGGGCACGCGCTTTTCAAGACCCTCACCCGGCGCTTCCCGGCCCTGCCCATCATCGCCGAGGATCTGGGCGTCATCACCGCCGAAGTGCGCGAACTCATGGCCGCCTTCAACTTCCCCGGCATGCGCGTGCTCCAGTTCGCCTTCGGCCCGGGCATCGCCGAAAACCGCGACGCGCCCCACAACTACGAACACAACCACGTGGCCTACACCGGCACCCACGACAACAACACCACCCTGGGCTGGGCCAGAAGCGAATCCGGCGGCGAAGCCCTGGAAGCGCTCTACGCCTACCTCGGCCGGCGCGTGGCCCACGAGGAAACACCCTGGGAACTGCTGCGGCTGATCATGCAAAGCACCGCCTCCAAAGTCATCGTGCCCATGCAAGACATCCTGTGCCTGGGCGAAGGCGCACGCATGAACATGCCGTCCGTGGCCAAGGGCAACTGGTCCTGGCGCGCCGTGGACGACCACTTCGACGCGGCCACCGCCGCGCGCCTGCGCGGCATGACCGAGATATTTGGCCGGAATCATTGAGATAAGAAGAGAAGATGCCTCCGGCGGCTGGGGGCCTGAGGCCCC
>ALAO01000370.1 GCA_000307955.1 Solidesulfovibrio magneticus str. Maddingley MBC34
AGACCCCCCACTTGGAGAAAGGTTTCAAGGGGGCCGGCGGGGACTGGCTCTGCGCCTGTTGGGGAGCCAGAGCGTTCGGCGGCCAGCGCCTTAGAGCCGCTGCAATTCGGCGATGGCGTCGCGGGCGGCCCAGGCGGCGTCGGGGTGACCGTCCAGGAGCCGGGCCGCCGTCCCAAGCGCCGCCCGGCGCAGGGCCTCGCCACGCTTGCCGATCTGGCGCAGCGCCCAACTTGCCGCCTTCCGGACCGGCTGACGCGCGTCGGCGGCCACCGCCGCCACGGCGGCCAGATCCTCCCCAAAGACCGGCTCGGGACTGGCCTTGTCGTGCACGGCCAGGCTGGCGATCAGACTCAGGCCGGCCCGTTTGACAAAGGCCGCCTCGTCGCCAAGCCACTCCCGGGCCATGGCCCTGGCCCCGGGAACCCGTCGCACAAGCTTGTTCGTGAACTGGTCGCACAGATCCCAGGAATCGATGTCCCGGACCAGCCTCTCGGCCTCGCCTGGGGCCAGCCCCAACGGGTCGTGGATCAGACAGGCCAGGATGCGGGCCTCATGCACGCCCGTGGCCCACAGCGCCCGGGCCAGGGCGGCGTTACGCCCGATTTCCCGGGCCATGGGGCGCAGGGCCGCCACCGAAACGCCATAGGCCCGGACCACGTTGATGCCGTAGCGCGCCATGCCGTCCTTGTTGGCCTGGCTGCCCAGGGCCGCCAGACGTTTCAGAAGCCGGGAGGCGTCAACGGCGCAAGCGTCGGACACGGCTGGCACCTTGGAACCTAGCTCAAGACGGCGTAGCCGATGAGCACGGCCACGAGGCTGGCCGCCCGCAGGGCCTGGTTGTGGACGATGAGCCGGACCGCGACCTTGGGCTTGAAGATGCCGGCATAGTAGGGAAACTGGTGGCGAAAGGCCCGCATGGGCGTGGACAGGATGTTGCCGACCAAAAGGGCCAGCACCACCTGGCGATGGTCGAGGTCGCCGGCCCCGAGCATGGCCCCGGCGGCGGCCAGCCCGGCCGAGGTCTCAGCCGCGATCTGAAAAACCACGATGCTGACCGCTTGGGGCGTCATCCAGGACAGAAAACCCAGGTGGGCGGCCAAAAAGCGCTCGATGGCCGCAAAGGCCCCCCACACGGCCAGATAATGAAAGAGCACGTAGACCGGCACGGTGAAAAGCACCATGGAGCGCAGCCGGCGCTTGAAGCGTTTCCAGGCCTTGCCCAAGGCTTTTTTCCAGGAAAAGGCGTCGTCGGTCAGATGGCAGACCACGCAGCCGTCGGGCAGCGGTGGCAGGACGAGCCGGCCGTAGACGAGAATGGCGGCCGAGCGGGCCACGGCGGCGGCCAGGGTCAGGCCGACATAGGTCGCGGCGGCGCGCGTGCCGATAAAGGGCACGGTGATGAAAAACATCTGCGGCAGATGCAGGAAATAGGTCGGCAGGCTGTTGAAGAGGTTGGCCAGGACGAGTTCGCGGTCGTTGAGCTTGCCCTGGCCGTAGGCTTCGGCCAAAAGCGAGTTGGCGGCCACTCCCGAGAAAAAGGCCATGGAAAAGCTTGCGCCGATGACGTCCTTGAGATGCCCAACGCGAATGATGGGCGCGGCCAGCCGGGCCAGGAACCGGGTCCAGTTGAGGGCCTCGATGAGGTTGGCGACGAAAAGGCCAAGGGCCAGGGAGCCGAGCAGGCGCAGGAGCGGCCAACCAAGGGCCTGCCAGATGTGGGCGATGTCCATGGGGCGTGAGGTATAGTCCGGCGGCGGCGGTTTGGGAAGCGGGCCGGCGCAACATGGCTTTTTTGTCGTCGAGACGGTTTTTTTGACAAACTAGGAAGATGTTGCTTGACAGAACCGGCCCTTGGGCATAGAGACATTCTTCCCGTGTGGGCCGTTAACTCAGTCGGTAGAGTATCTGCCTTTTAAGCAGAGAGTCGCTGGTTCGAGCCCAGCACGGCCCACCAGCCTCGCATTAGGTCCCCATCGTCTAGTGGCCTAGGACGGCGGCCTCTCACGCCGCTAACAGGGGTTCAAATCCCCTTGGG
>ALAO01000371.1 GCA_000307955.1 Solidesulfovibrio magneticus str. Maddingley MBC34
TCCAACATCGTCCACACCCAGGGTTACGCCCACTGCCACACCCCGGCCACCGACGCCTCCGGCCCGGTCAAGGCCGTCATGGACGAGATGTTCGAGTACTTCCAGTCCATGACCCTGCCGGCCATGGTCCGCATCTCCCTGGCCTGCTGCCTCAACATGTGCGGCGCGGTGCACTGCTCCGACATCGGCATCGTCGGCATCCACCGCAAGCCCCCCATCGTCGAGCACGACCGCCTGGACAACATCTGCGAAGTGCCCCTTGCCATCTCCGCCTGCCCCACCGGCGCCATCAAGCCGGCCAAGGTCGAGGTTGACGGCAAGAAGGTCAACTCCGTCGCGGTCAACGCCTCGCGCTGCATGTACTGCGGCAACTGCTACACCATGTGCCCGGCCATGCCGCTCGCTTCCGGCGAGGGCGACGGCATCGTGCTCATGGTCGGCGGCAAGGTGTCCAACCGCATCTCCATGCCCAAGTTCTCCAAGGTCGTCGTGGCCTACATCCCCAACGAGCCGCCCCGCTGGCCGACGCTGACCAAGATGGTCAAGCAGATCGTCGAGGTGTACGCCAAGGAAGCCCGCAAGTACGAGCGCCTGGGCGAATGGGCCGAGCGCATCGGCTGGGAGAAGTTCTTCGAGCTGTGCGATCTGGAGTTCACCCACCATTGCATCGACGACTTCCGTGATCCGGCCTACTACACGTGGCGCCAGAGCACCCAGTTCAAGTTCACGAAGCACGTCGAAGCCTAGAGTCAATAACTTCCGGGCGGGGAATCCTCCCCGCCCGGATCAAAACAAAGGGAGCACGGCATGCCTTCCGAGAAAGAGCAAGTTCTCGAGTTCCTCACGGGGAAGACGGGCAAGTCCAAGTTTTACTTCAGCGATTTCTGCAAGATCTTCCCGGACAAAAAGCAGCGCGAAGTCAAAAAAATCCTCACCGAGCTGGTCAACGAGGGCAAGCTGGAATTCTGGTCCAGCGGCTCCACCACCATGTACGGCATGACCGGCGCCGGCAAGCAGAAGGCCGAGGAAGAATA
>ALAO01000372.1 GCA_000307955.1 Solidesulfovibrio magneticus str. Maddingley MBC34
CTGGAAGTGCGCGAGCTGCTCTCCAAGTACGGCTTCCCCGGCGACGACATCCCGGTCATCAAGGGCTCGGCCCTCAAGGCCCTGGAAGCCGCCGACGTGAACAGCCCCGAGGCCGCGCCCATCTTCGAGCTGCTCGACGCCTGCGACTCGTTTATCCCCGAGCCCAAGCGCGACATCGACAAGCCCTTCCTCATGCCCATCGAAGACGTGTTCTCCATCTCCGGCCGCGGCACCGTCGTGACCGGTCGTGTCGAGCGCGGCATCGTCACCGTGGGCGACGAAGTGGCCATCATCGGCATCAAGGACACCGTCAAGACGACCTGCACCGGCGTCGAGATGTTCCGCAAGATCCTTGATCAGGGCCAGGCTGGCGACAACGTCGGCGTGCTCCTGCGCGGCGTCAAACGTGACGATGTCGAGCGCGGCCAGGTTCTGGCCAA
>ALAO01000373.1 GCA_000307955.1 Solidesulfovibrio magneticus str. Maddingley MBC34
CCCAGCCGCCGGAGGCATCTTCCGCTTTGTCTTCCTCTTTCCCCCACTACAGCGCCGGCAAGGCGGCGATGGCCGCCTTGTCCACGGACAGCTTGATGACGCCGTCTTCGTAGCCGGCCACCAGTCCGGCCGGGATGGCCACTTCACGCGCGCCCCAGAGGTGTCCCTGGCGCAGGATGAGGTAAATGACGCGGCCGGTGTGGGCTTCGAGGTGCACGCCGTCGAGCTTGCCGACCTTGCCGTCGGTGGCCTCGACGGTTTCGTGGCCGACCAGGGGCACGGAGCCGGCCGGGGTGGCCGGGCGTTCCACGGTCCAGCTCGACGGGGCCATGGGCAGCTTGCAATGCTCTTTTTCGGCCATGTGCAGGAAGTATTCGGGCGAATAGTACTCGGTCAGCACGTATTCCCGCATGGCCGCGAACTTGGCCGGAGGGCAGGACAGGCGCACGCCGTCCGGGCCGGAGGCGGCGATGAATTTTTCCGACACCAGGCGCAGGGTGTTGGGCAGGGCGTCTTCGCGCACCACGAGAAACGTGGCCCGGCCGTGGGAGGGATCGACCACGACGTTGGCCACGCGCCCGACCTTGGCGTCTTCGGCGAAAACCGGGGCTTCAAGGGACACGTCGAAGGCATGTTCGGACATGGAGTTCTCCATTTGGGCTGTGGGGATGCCGGCCTTTCTTGCCGGGACTCTTGGCTGCGTATAGAAAGAGGCAAAGGCCGGTCAAGCCCGGGACGCGAAGACGTGTTCCAAAGGACCGCCGGCCGGGGAGGTCCGGTGCTGTTTCTCATCCTCTTGTGCTGCCACTTGATCGGCGCGGCGTCCGCCGCCCGGGCGCTTTTCACGGCCCGCTCGTCCCAGGGAGCCATGGCCTGGGTCATGGCCATGATCACCTTCCCGTATCTGGCCGTGCCGCTCTACTGGATTTTCGGCCGCAACCGCTTCCAGGGCTATGTCGCCTCGCGCCGGGCCGGCGACCGGGCCGTGGACGCCATGGCTCCCAAGCTCCACGCCGTCCAGGCCTTCCCCGATCCCCACGCCTCGGGCCTGCCCGGGCTGTTCCCGGTGCTGGAGCGTCTGGCCGAGCTGCCCTTTACCTCGGGCAACCACGTGAGGCTCCTCATCGACGGCCAGGCCACCTTCGAGGCCATCTTCGAAGCCATCGAGGCGGCCGAGCACTATGTCCTGGTGCAATTTTTCATCATCCGCGACGACGACATCGGCCGAGCGCTGCAAAAACGGCTCATTGCCAAGGCCCGGGCGGGCCTGGCCGTCTATCTCCTCTATGACGAGATCGGCAGCCATTCCTTAAGCGCCGCCTATATCGCCGAGCTGCGCCAGGCCGGCGTCCAGGTTTCGCCCTTTAACACCACCCTGGGCTGGCGCAACCGGCTCCAGCTCAATTTCCGCAACCACCGCAAGATCGTGGTCGCCGACGGCGTCACGGCCTTTGTCGGCGGCCACAACGTCGGCGACGAATACCTGGGCAAAAGCCCGCGCCTGGGCCACTGGCGCGACACCCACGTGCGCCTGGACGGCCCGGCCGTGGCCCTGGTGCAGCTGTCTTTCCTGGAGGACTGGTACTGGGCCACCAAACAGACCCCGCCCCTGCGCTGGGAACTGGCCCCGGCCCCAGGCGGCGACATGCCGGCGCTGGTGCTGCCGACGGGTCCGGCCGACGACATCGAATCCTGCGACCTCTTTTTCTTCCAGGCCATTTCCGCCGCCCAAAAACGTCTGTGGATCGTCTCGCCCTATTTCGTGCCCGACCGCGAGATCATCTCGGCCTTGCAGCTGGCCGTGCTGCGCGGCGTGGACGTGCGGGTGATGCTGCCCCACAAGGCCGACCACCACATGGTCTACCTGGCCTCCTTCTCCTACCTCTCCGACCTGGAGACCCTGGGCGTCAAGTTCTACCGCTACCAAAACGGGTTCCTGCACCAGAAGGTCATCTTGGTGGACGACGTCATGGCCAGCGTGGGCACGGCCAACTGCGACAACCGGTCGTTTCGCCTCAATTTCGAGCTGACCCTGGCCGTCGCCCATAAGGGCTTCATCACCGACGTGGAAGCCATGCTGCTGGAAGACTTCCAGCACTGCCTGCGGGCCACGGCCGACGACTACGCCGACCGGTCCTTTGTCTTCAAGACCGGCGTGATGTTAAGCCGCCTGTTCTCGCCCATCCTGTGACCGCCGGCTGGAGCCGGCCCGCATAACCCGGGCCGACATTTGGCCGGCAACGGCCTGACGAGCCTGGATTGCTGCCGGCACATGCCCTGCCCCGCCGCCTGGAACCTCGCCCCATAGCGCGAAAAAGCCGCCGGCTCTGCAGCCGGCGGCCTGGGCGGGACCGCTCCCGCAGGCTTTTCCCGGCCTGCTCGGCTTGATCGGCCGGGGCACGGCGGGGAAATGATGCGGCGTCCCATGACGCCTGGGAATTTCAGGAAGCCGTCGTCAGGGCACGACCTCCCCATGCCCGCAGGCTGCGCCCGGGCCTAGGGGCCGCCCATGAGCCGGGTACAGGATGCGCCGCAAATGGCGGTCGGACAGTCCGTACTGGTCGCGCAGGGCGAAAAGGTCCGCGCCGTCGCGGTGCCGCCGCCGAATCTCGGCGTCGCGCCGACGCTTGCGGGACGCGGTCCCGTTGGGAATGTCCAGCCGGCAACCGCCCCAGGCGGCGATCAGGGCGTCCAGGGCGGCCCGGGCAGCCTCCGCTCCCAGGCTTTGCGCCAATGTGGCCTCCAACTCGGCTTCACGCATGTAACCGTCTCCATGGTCTTTGGGTGGAACTGCGGCCTTGCCTGGAACCAAAATTATTCCTAATAGGAATATTAGTCAAGAATAATATTCCAAAAAAGGAATGGACATTGCCTCCCGGACTGGGGCACAATCCGGCCATGATGCGCGACGCCTGCCCTGCCGCCGCCTCCCCGGAGTCCGCGTTTCGGACCGAAGAGGATCATTTTTTCTGGAAGGCGCTGGTGGAACTGGCCGCCGCCCAGGAAGCCAGCCAAGGCGAGCTGGCCGCCTTCGCCGGGGCCAGCCAGGGCTACGTGAGCAAGATCCTGGCCGGCAAGCAGGCCCCCAAGCCGGCCCTGCGGCGGCGGCTGGCCGCCTTTTTCGGGCTGTCCTACGAAGATATGCTGGCCTTTGGCCGCCAACGCCTGGACGCCGCCGCCTACCCGGCCGAGGAGGGCGTGAGCCGGCGCTGCCAGGTGCGCGAACCGGCCTACGACGGGACCGAGGCGACGGGGCGCGGCGGCGAGACCCTGCGGGCCATGCTTCGCGACCTCCACGCCCGGGAAGACCGCCAGTCGGCCTACACCGAGGTGCCCCTGCGCGAGGCCACGGCCTCCATGGGCGGCGGTTCCACCGAAACCGGCGACCGCACCCTGACCTACCTGAGTTTTCGCACCGACTGGATACGCTCCAAAGGCAACCCCGAATACATGACCGTGATCCGGGCTTTCGGCGACAGCATGGAGCCCACCATCGCCGACGGCTCGGTGGTGCTCATCGACGAGGGCCGCCGCCAGTTCGTCAAAAACAAGGTCTACTACCTGCGCTACAACGGGCAGATGTACATCAAGCGCCTCGTCGACGCCGGGGGCCGGCTCGGCATCGCCTCGGACGCCGACGCCAACGTGCTGCTGGTGTCCGACGCCGACGACTTCGAGATCATCGGCCGTTGCGTCTGGACCGCCCGGGAATTGGATTGATGCCCGGGGAGGCATTTTAGGAATATTATTCCAAACGACAAGGCCCCGCCGTAGCGGGGCCTTGTCGTTTCAGGGGCGGCGCGACGACTCAACCGTCGTCGCCGATGCTGTTGTTGCGAAACGTCTCCACGAGTTGCTCCAAGGCTTCCACCTGCTGCCCCACGCTGGACACCACTCCGGCCGACTCGCGCATGCCCTGGGCGATCTCCGAGGACAGGCGGCTGACCGCTTCCTCGGCCCGGCTGATCTCTTCGCTGGTGGCCGACTGCTCCTCGGCCGCCGTGGCGATGCCCTGGACCTGGGAGGACGTCTCGTCCACCAGGGCCACGATGCGGGCCAGGGCCGCCTCGGATTCGCCGGCCAGCGCCGTGGCGTGGGCCACGGCGGCGGCGGATTCGTCCACCTTGGCCATGCTGTCCCGGGCGCCGGCCTGGATGGCCCCGATGGACGCCCCCACTTCCTTGGTGGCGGTCATGGTCTTTTCGGCCAGCT
>ALAO01000374.1 GCA_000307955.1 Solidesulfovibrio magneticus str. Maddingley MBC34
CGTTTAAGGCCAGCAGGTTGGTCTGGTCGGCGATGTCGGAAATAACGGACATGACCCGGCCGATGGCTTGGGTCTGTTCGCCAAGGGCGCTCATGGCCGCCTTGAGGTCGGCCGACACGGCGTTGACCCGGTCGATGGAGCGCATGGATTCGGCCACCACCGCCGCGCCGCTGGAAGCCTTGGTCTTGGTGTCGTCGGCGGACTGGGCGGCCCGGGAGGCGTTTTTCGCCACGTCCAGGACCGTGGAGGTCATCTGGGCGATGGCTTCGACGACCTCGCGCAGCCGGTCGCGCTGGTGGTCGGCTCCGGTGCGGACCTGCTCCACCTGGGATTCCAGCTGAGTGGAGGCGGCAATGATGCTTTCGATGACCACGCCGAGGTTCTCGGCGGCTTCCTGCATGCCCTCGCGCTTGGCGATCTCGGCCATGGCCCGGGCCTTTTCGGCTTCCTCCCGGGCGGTCTCGGCGCACTTGGCCTCTTCGCCGGCCTCGCGGCTCATGGCCTCGGCCTCGGCGATCTTGGCCTTGAGGCTGACGACCATGCGCTCCAGGGTGTTCTTGAGTTCCTCGGTCTCGCCGGAATAGCGGCCCTCGGCCACGGCGTCGAAGTCGCCGCGCGACACCTTGCGGGCGAAGTCCATCACCCGGCGCAGCGGCGAGGTCATGCCCCGGGCGGTGAAGAACCCGACGATCAGGACTATAAGCGCCACCGCCGTGGAGGCGGTCAGGGCCGAAAAGAGGATGGTGCGCTCGGTGGCGGCGATGCTGGCCCGGTCGCGGCCGATAAAGAGCATGCCGGCGATCTTGCCGTCGGCGCCGTACATGGGCCAGTAGGCCGTATTATAGTCCTGGCCAAGAATCTTGTTGACGTTGAGGAACCGCCCGCCCTTTTGGAGCACGGCCTCAAGCACTTGCGGGTTGTCCATCTTGGTGCCGATCACCCGCTTGCCGTCGCGCTCGATGGTGGTGGCCACCCGGGTGTCGCCGTAGAAGATGGTGCATTCCGTGCCGAGCACCTTCTTGATGTCGTCGACAAAGGCGTTGCTGGAGGACAGGTTGATGCCGGTGGTCACCGAGCCGACGATCTTGCCGTCCTGGTAGACGGGATAGCCGGCGCGCAGGGAGTACTTGACGGCCGTGCCTTCTTCCAGACCCACCGACCCCTGGCCGGCCAGGGCCTTTTGGACGTTGAGCTGCTTCTTGACGGAATCGCCGGATTGGTCGGAATGCCCCCGGGCCACCACCTTGCCTTCGGCGTCGGCGATGGTGACAAACTCGATGCGCAGCTCCCGCTGGGCGTCCTTGGCGATCTTGACCAGGGCGGTCTTGTCCTTGGCCACGATGGCGCTGGCCACGTCGGGCCGGGTGGCCAGGAGATAGGTGACGCCCTTGACCTCGCCGCTGGCCTCCTTGAGCATGGCGTTGACGGCGTCGGCCTTGGTGTCGATCTCGTTTTGGCTCATGCGGTTGAGCCCGTCGGACAGGTAGTAGTCCACGGTGAGCGAGGTGGCCAGGGTCAGCAGGATCACGGTAAAGAGCAGTAAGGCTATGATCTTTCCGGTGAAGGTCAGCCGCATACGCACCTCCTGGCCCGCCCTGGGATCACCCCCGGGAAACGCCTGTCGTGAATTTTCGCACGAACCTGTTTCGAAAGAAAGACAATATGATTATAGAAAAAATAATCATTGCTGGAAAGCAATTCTCGCCTGAAAAGACGAATTTTCCGCTTAAAGTCGGCCAATGTTCCGAATTTTCACAAAGCACGCCGCCCGTCGGTCACGGCCGGGCCAGCAATCGGGCCACCAGGTATCCCTGCTTGCCCGAGGAAAGCGCCCGCACCTCCAGCCAGCCGCCAGGCAGCGCCGCCGTCACCGACACACGATCGCCGTCATGCAGGTCTTCGAGCACGTCGCAGGTCAGGCTTGGACAGGACAGCAGGTTGGCCAGCGGCGCGGACACCTTGTACACGCTGGCCGGGTCCACCGGCCCGGACGCCGTCTTGCCGCCCAGGCACCCGCCAAGAGCCAAAGCCGTACCCAGCAGAAACCCGAGGACCATCATCCGCTTCAACTTGCGTATTGCCCGTGGCATCACTCGCTCCTTCATTTTTGAAAACAAGAATCATTCCTATTGCCATAGCCATCCATTTGGACTATTTCTCTCCGCGTTGGCCGCGTTACGGGTCGAGCCCATGCCGGCGGGCCGGCGAGCGTCTCCAGGCCTTGGCTGCCCCGGGACGCCAAGAAGGGCTGCCCGCGCGGCCTCTGGCCGTCGGGATCGCCTCACCCGCCCCCCGAAGGCGGGAGCTGCCTTGAAGAAATGCCGTCCGCCCGGCCAAAGCGCAAGCGTGGACGGCAGGCCGCCGGCTGGCCGCACCGGGCCGTCGCCGGTCAAGGCGCAAAACGCGATTAAGCCGCGACAGATCAGGCCGGGGAACAGGACGAGGGGAAACGCAGGCGGATGGGGCCATGGGACGGCCGGACGGGCTAGTTGCCCTCGTAGGTGCGCATCTCTTTTTCGAACGCCCGGCGCGGGGCCTGGGACGGGCATTTGCAGACGGCGTAGGCGGCGTCGTAACGGCTGTCGGCGGTGATGCCGCCGGGACCGGTGAAAACAAGCTTTTCCGGGTCCGGTTGGGAGATGACATAGACGCCGGGGTTGGTGGCGCAGCTCCCGCAGGTGACGTTCCAGGTGGACACGCCGGTCATCTGCACCTGGGCCACGCAGCAGTCGCCATAAGGATCGACCTTGCCGGTCTTGACGCCGGAATCGGCTCCGGACGCCGAGGCCAGACCGAGGCTGAGGCAAAGGACGGCAACGAGGCGAAAAACGTGGCGATGCGGCATGGTTCCTCCCTGGCGCGCGGCCCCAACACGGATATTTTTGGAAATTAGCCGGTCGGGACACCCTTGTCCAGCCGGCAGCCGGACAGCCCTTGGGCGACGATGACGCAAACCAGCTTGCCTTTTGTCGCCAGCCGGGCCATAACCTGTAAGAGCGGGATTCGGATACGGTTCCCATCCCCCAAAAAAACCAAAGAGGACGTACCTATGCACGATCACGACCACGAAGAATACGACGAATGCTGCACCGAGATCCCCGAGGCTTCCGTGGGCCAGCCGGTGGTGGACTTTTCCCTGAAGGTCTATGACCCGGAAGAGGGCTTTTTCGGTGAGATGGACATGGAAAAGCTCATGGAAGACAGCAAATGGGTGATCCTGTTCTTCTACCCGGCCGACTTCACCTTCGTGTGCCCCACCGAGCTGGCCGATCTGGCCACCAAGCACGAGGAACTCAAAAAGCTCGGCTTCGAGGTCTTCTCCGTCTCCACCGACACGGAATTCGCCCATCTGGCCTGGCGCAACAGCGAGAAGCTGCTGGAAAACGTCAAGTACAAGATGGCCGCCGACCCCACCGGCAAGGTCTCCCGCTACTTCGGCGTCTATGACGAGGAGTCGGGACTGGCCCTGCGCGGCACGTTCATCATCAACCCCGACGGCGTGCTGGTCTCCAAGGAGATCAACTTCTACAACGTCGGCCGCAACGCCGACGAACTGCTGCGCAAATGCCAGGCCAACGTCTACCTGCGCGAACACCCGGCCGAAGCCTGCCCGGCCAAGTGGACCCCCGGCGACAAGACGCTGACCCCGTCCGAACAGCTCGTGGGCAAGGTCTACGAGGCCCTGTCCTAGTTCCTCGTCGCATCCCCAGCCATGACAACGCCCGAAGCGCCCGGCCCGGCCGGCGCTTCGGGCGTTTGAAGTTTATGCCCCCGCCGTCACGGCAGCTTCTCCCGGGCCAGGGCCAGCCAGGCCCGGGCCGCCGGCGACAACCGCGCTCCCTTGCGCCACGACAGCGCCGCCCGCCAGCGCAGATCGGTCTCGTCCACCAGCACCACGCCCAGCGGCTCCAGATTGCGGCCCTCGGTCAACAGCCGCGGCAGCAAGGCCACGCCAAGGCCCGCCGCCACCAGGGCGATGATGAAATCCAGCTGGCCGCTGCGGGCCGCCAGACGCGGCGCAAAGCCCCGCAGGGAGCAAGCGTGCTCGATGCGCGTGTTGAGGGCAAACCCCTGCTCAAAGAGGATAAACGGATCAGCGGCCAGCTCGGCCAGCCGCAGGCTGGCCCGGCCGCGCAAGGGATGGTCGGCGGCCAGCACGGCCATCATGGGATCGTCGCGCACCGGCTGCCAGGAAAAGGCCTCGCCAATGGGCAAAAGCGACACGCCAAGCTCCACCTCGCCGGCCAAGAGCGCCTCCTCCAGCCGGGCGCTGCCCTGCTCCATGAGCTCGATCTCGACTTGAGGCCAGCGGCTGCGATACTCGGCGAAAAGCGGCGCGAACAGCCGGGCGCTGCCGAAAATCGGCAACCCCAGGCGCAGCCGGCCCGAGAGCAGCCCGCGCAAATCGGCCAGCTCGGCCGCCAGATGCTCGCTCTCGGCCAGCATGGCCAAAGCCCGGACATGGACCAGCTCCCCGGCCGCCGTCAGCCGCACGCCCGTCCCCAGCCGCTCCAAAAGCGCCTCGCCGCACTCGGCCTCCAGCTGCCCCACCGCCTTGCTCACCGTGGACTGGGTGGAAAATAGCGCCCGGGCCGCCTTGGAAAACCCGCCCTGGCGCACCACTTCCACGAAAGCTTTCAGATTGCGTAGCTCCATGCATATTCCAATACGGAATAGTTTTCATTCCGACAATTCATTTCACAAATGAGCAGGCCGTACCTATCTCAGTTCCAGGCAAGGAGTTGTCGCCATGCGACCCCAAACAACAAAAATGAAAAATTTCCTGCGCAACCTCGTCGAGACCACGGCCCAAGGCGCCGCCTTGATCGGCCTGTGGTGGCTTTGCGACGCGGCCGTGCGCGCGGCCGGCCTGCCCATTCCGGGCGGCGTGGCCGGCATGGCCGTGCTGCTGGCGCTGTTGGCTTCCGGGCTGCTGCCCGTGGGCTGCCTGCGCCTGGGCGCCAAGGGGCTGCTCAACCATATGTTGCTCTTTTTCGTCCCGGCGGCGGTGGTGCTGCGGGACCATACCGAACTGCTCGGCTCCACGGGACTCAAGGTCCTGGCCGTCATCATCGTCGGCATCCTCTCGGTGATGGCCGGCACGGCCCTGGCCGTTGAACTGCACATCCGCCTGAGGTCGCGCCATGTCCGCTAATCATTCCGCCCTGTTCTGGCTGGCGGCGACGCTGGCCGCCTATGTCGTCTCCCGCGTCGCCCGGCATTACGTGCGCGCCTGGTGGACCTCGCCGCTGCTTTTAACCTGCGTGCTGTGCCTGGGGCTGACCATCGGCCTGCACGCCGGCTACAGCGAATACATGCGCGGCGGCCAGTGGCTGCTGCTGCTGCTCGGCCCGGCCACGGTCGCCTTTGCCGTGCCCATCTACGAACACCGCTCGCTCATCAAGCGCCACTGGCCGACCCTGGCCGTGGGCGTCACGGTGGGCTGCGGCCTGGCCTTCGGCGGCGGCTGGCTGCTGTCGGGGCTGCTTGGACTGTCCCAGGAAATGCGCCTGTCGCTTCTGCCCCGGTCGTTCACCACGCCCTTTGCCATGGCCTTCGCCCGGGAAGTGGGCGGCGTGCCGGACCTGGCCGCCGTGTGCGTCATCGCCACCGGCATCCTGGGCGCGTCCCTGGGCGGCATGCTGCTCAAGGTGCTGCCCCTGCGCACGGCCCTGGCGCGCGGGGCCATGCTCGGCATGGGCGCCCACGGAGCCGGCGTGGCCCGGGCCCTGGAAGCCGGCGAGGAAGAAGGGGCCATCGCCGGCCTGGTCATGATCCTGGCCGGCGTCACCTGCGCGCTGATCGGCCCGGCTATTTCGTTGCTGGAATCGTAGGAGAATTTTTATTATTTGCCTCCGGC
>ALAO01000375.1 GCA_000307955.1 Solidesulfovibrio magneticus str. Maddingley MBC34
ATGGCCGTGACGGCCTGGACGACCCACAGCCAGGTGTCGGTGTGGCGCATCCTTTTGGCGTTGGCCAGCATGACGCGCTGCTGGCTGGTGGCAAAGGGAATCTTGCGGGCGGCCAGGACGAAGTGGACCAGGAAGGCGAGGAAAATCAGCGGGCCGCCGACCTGAGCCATGTAGGTGACCTCGAAAAACCAGGCCAGGGCGTTCATGACCTTGGGGCTGATGAGCACGCTGGAAACCAGCATGAGGTGGCACCACATAAAAAGCACCAGGGCAGCGCCGGTGAGCATCTGCACCCAGTCGAGCCAGGCCGCAAGTCTCCCGACCGGCAGCCCGGCGTGGGTTGCCGTGGATGGTACGGACATTTCCTTTCTCCCGTTTTAGCGTTGCTGCTTGTTTTCGACCACGGACAGCGCCGGTTCGGCCGAGGCCAGAAGCGGCGAGGCTTCCTCGTCATCGCAAACGCCGCCGGACAAAGCCGCGTTCAAGCGGGCGACGTCCAGGGCCTTTTCCCATTTGGCGACCACCAGGGTGGCGACGCCGTTGCCGATCAGGTTGGTGATGGCGCGGGCTTCGGACATGAAGCGGTCCACGCCAAGAAGCAGGGTGAGCGAAGCCACGGGAATGGTCCCCATGGTTTGCAGGGTGGCGGCCAGGGTGATGAAGCCGCCGCCGGTGACGGCGGCCGCGCCCTTGGAGGTCAACAGCAGGATGCCCAGCAGCGAGAGCTGGTGGCCGAGGTCCAGCGGCGTGCCCGTGGCCTGGGCCAGGAACACGGCGGCCATGGTCAGGTAGA
>ALAO01000376.1 GCA_000307955.1 Solidesulfovibrio magneticus str. Maddingley MBC34
GCCGGGGGGCTCAGCCCCCCGGCCCCCCGACATGGGGGAGAAGTGAACGCAGGGTGAGGACAGGTTTTCTATGTTTACGGGACTGGTGATGGGTCTGGGCCGCATCGCGGCCGTGGAATCGCGGGGCAACGAGACGCGGTTTCGCATCAAGGCGCTTTTTGAGCTGGACAATATCGTTCTCGGCGAATCCATTGCCGTCAACGGCGTGTGCCTGACCGTCGAGACCTTCGGCGACCGGGAGTACACGGCCTATGCCTCGGGCGAAACGCTTTCGCGCTCGAACCTGGGCAAGCTCAAGATCGGCAGCGTGGTGAACCTGGAGCGCGCCCTGGCCCTGGGCGACCGCCTGGGCGGGCACATGGTGTCGGGCCATGTGGACTGTCTGGCCGAGGTGGCGACAGTGACGCCGGCTGGACAGTCGATGCAGTATAAAATAGATTTCCCGAAGGAATTTTCGATTTTCGTCGTGCCCAAGGGGTCGGTGGCCCTGGACGGCATCAGCCTGACCGTCAACGAATGCGGCGAGGGCTGGCTGACGGTGAACATCATCCCCTCGACCCAGGGCGCGACCACGATTTCCGGCTGGAAGCCCGGCACGGTCATCAACATGGAGACCGACATGCTGGGGAAATACGTGCTGCGGATGCTTGGGCCGTGGCAGGACGCCCAGGGAAAGAAGGAATCGAAGATTTCCGAGGCGTTTTTGCGGGAAAACGGGTTTTAGCCGCCGCAACGCCGCATCTTGAAAGGAGCCGCCCCATGAAACGTCTCGCGTCAATCCTTTTTTGCGCCATGCTCTGTCTGGCCGCCGGCTCGGCCCTGGCCGCCGAGGGCGACGAAGCCGCCGCCGAGGCCGCCGCCGGCAAATGGCTGGCCCTTTGCGACGCCGGCAAATATTCCGAAAGCTGGCGCGAAGCCTCGTCCTTTTTTCGCGGCGCCGTCACCGAAGACGTCTGGAACAAGGGCCTCGCCGGCCTGCGCGCCCCGCTTGGGCCAGTCCAGAAACGCGTCCGCAACACCGTCATCCAGGCCCGGTCCCTGCCCGGCGCGCCCGACGGCTCCTATGTCGTGCTGACCTACGACACGAGCTTTGCCCAAAAAGCCGCCGCCATCGAAACCGTGACGGTCATGCACGAAAAAGACGGCTCCTGGCGTCTGGTCGGCTACTACATCAAGTAATTTCGGTCCAACTACGCCAAGCAGGCCCCCAATGCCTATCGAATACCGCAGCGTTTGCCTCTTCGTGGCCGACATCGACCGCGCCCGGGCCTTTTACGAAGAACTTCTCGGCCAGTCGCCCCTGCACGTGCTGCCGGGCTACGTCGCCTACCCGCATTTCTGCCTGTGGCGCGAGGACACCGCCCGCCGCATCGTTTTCGACGAGGAGACCGGCGCGCCGACCGGCCCCATGGGCCGCGACAACCTGGAGCTGTATTTCGAGGACGCGGTTCTGGAAGACGCCTTCGAGCGCGTCATGCCCCGGGCCGAGATCATCCATCCGCCCAAGTCCGCGGCCTGGGGCCAGCGCGCCTTTCGCCTGCGCGACCCGGACGGCCACATCATCGAGGTGGCCGAACCCATGGAGGCGGTCGTCGAGCGCCTGCGCGACAAGGGCCTGTCCCCGGCCGAAATCGCCGCCGCCACCATGATGCCGGCCGAATTCGTGGCTTCGGTGCTCGGCGAGTAGAGCCCGGCCCCTTCAAAAATACGAGAGAGTTTTTGAAGAAAAGCAGCTAGTTCTCAAGCTTCCCCTTTTTAACGCCAGCGGCTTATTTCAAGGCTTCGTCCTTGGCTGCAAGACGTTAGCCCAGCCATCAAGTTACAGTATTTCCCATCGCGCTCTAATCTTCCCCTTACGGCCAGCCGATATGTATTGACACGCCAACCGGAGGGAGTTCGATGGACGTCGCCGCGCTTTCCTCGCTCGCCCAGACGACCAGCGCCGTGGCCGCGCCCACGCCAAAAAGCCTGCAACCCGTTGTTGCCGCCAAGCCTGACAATATGCTGGCCGGCAACTTCGTCCAGGCCGACGCCGGCCCGTCGAAGTATCTGCAAGCCCGGCTCGACAGCTTGCAGACGGAAAAATCCTTTGCCAATTCCATGAGCAACCTGCTCACGACCATGACCGCCCAGTTCGCCACCACCATGGCCAATACGGGGTCCAGCAGCGGCGATTCGACGTTTGTCGCCGCCGTCATAAACAAATACAAAGTGGAAGACAGCATCGGCCGGGCCGTGGACAAGGAAGTCGGCGACAGCGCCCAGGACAACCTCGACGCCACCCGCCAGGACATCGAGGACAAGGCCGAGGCGGCCTCGACCGGCCAGTCGCAAGACGCCGCCGGCCAAGGCACGGCCACGCCCGGCGCGACGGCCACGGCCCAAGCGACCGGCGCGACGCCCACGGACGACGCCGCGTCAGCCACCGAGGCCATCCAGGCGGCGGCCGAAGCCGCCCAGACCGCGCCCACAGGCCAAACGGCCGAGGCCGAGCCGGCCGGGCAGGCCGCGCAAGCCGGACAAATTGCGGCGGCGCAGGAGCCGGCCCAGCCCGTCCCCCCACCCGGCTCCACCATCGACATCCAGGTCTAGCCCGCCCTCGGCCAGACCCGCTTCCCCGCTCCCTGCCGGCCGCGACGCGGATCACCTACCCGCGCGCGGCCGGCCCTGTTCCAGAATGTCGTCCTCTCGCCAGCCGCCCGGACCGCCCTGGCGCGCGGCCGCCCCTTGTGCGCGCCAGACTCGCCGCCGCGTCCCGAAAATCCCACGATTCCGCCCTGCTTGCCTTGGCCGCCGGCCTGGAATAGGATGCATCCCCTTTGACCCGGCCCGTCCCGGGTCTTTGGTCTTTTCCCCAGGGAACCGGCCGCACAGCGCCGACCCGAACGAGGTATACCCACATGCGCTTAAGCCCCATCGAGGACGCCATCGAGGACATCCGCGCCGGACGGATGATCATCCTCGTCGACGACGAAGACCGCGAGAACGAAGGCGACCTCACCATCGCCGCCGAAAAGGTCACCCCGGAAATCATCAATTTCATGGCCACCCACGGCCGGGGGCTCATTTGCCTGTCCCTGGCCCCCAATCTCGTGGACCAGCTCGGCCTGCCCATGATGACCCAGGACAACAAGTCGCCCTTCGGCACCGGGTTCACCGTGTCCATCGAAGCCAAGGTCGGCGTGTCCACCGGCATCTCGGCCTATGACCGGGCCACCACCATCCTGGCCGCCGTGGCCGACGGAGCCGTGCCCGAAGACCTGGTCACCCCGGGCCACATCTTTCCCCTGCGCGCCCGCGAAGGCGGCGTGCTCGACCGCGCCGGCCAGACCGAAGGCAGCGTGGACCTCGCTCGCCTGGCCGGCCTCAAGCCCGCCGGCGTCATCTGCGAAATCATGCGCGAAGACGGCAACATGGCCCGGATGCCGGACCTGATCGAGTTCGCCGACAAGCACAATCTCAAGATCGCCTCCGTGGCCGACCTCATCCGCTACCGCATGCGCTACGGCCATGTGGCCGTGACCAAGGTGGCCGAGGCCACCCTGCCCACGGCCTTCGGCTCGTTTAAGGCCGTGGCCTTCGAGGCCAGCTCGGACAAGAAGACCCACATCGCCCTGGTCAAGGGCGACATCGTGCCCGGCGAACCGGTGCTGGTGCGCGTGCACAGCGAATGCCTGACCGGCGACGTGTTCGGGTCGCTGCGCTGCGACTGCGGCAACCAACTGCACCAGGCCATGCGCATGATCGAAGAGGAAGGCAAGGGCGTGATCCTCTACATGCGCCAGGAAGGCCGGGGCATCGGCCTTGGCAACAAGATCAAGGCCTACGCGCTGCAGGACCAGGGACTCGACACCGTTGAGGCCAACCTGAAGCTCGGCTTCAAGGCCGACCTGCGCGAATACGGCACCGGCGCGCAGATTCTGGTGGAGCTCGGGATCAGCAAGATGCGGCTTATGACCAACAATCCCAAAAAGATCGTGGGGCTGGAAGGCTACGGCCTGGAAGTGGTCGACCGGGTGGCCATCGAGACCTGCCCCTGTTCGGAAAACACCTGCTACCTGACCACCAAGCGCGACCGCATGGGGCATATCCTGCATCTGCCGGACCCCGACTGCGGCCAGGCGAAGTAAACTCGGACATCAATCCAGACGACGGCCCGGCCGTCAGGGAGAACAGCCATGCTGCACGTGAGCACCATCGAAGGCCAGCTTGACGCCAAGGGACTCAAATTCGCCCTGGTGGCCGGCCGCTTCAACGACTTCATCACCGAACGCCTGGTCGGCGGGGCCGTGGACTACCTCGTGCGCCACGGCGGCGACCGCGCCGACCTGACCATCGTGCGCGTGCCCGGGGCCTTCGAGATTCCCCTGGCCGCCCAGAAGCTGGCCGCCTCGGGCAAGTACGACGGCATCATTTGCCTCGGCGCGGTCATCCGCGGCTCCACCCCCCACTTCGACTTCGTGGCCAGCGAATGCGCCAAGGGCCTGGCCCATGTGATGCTCGACGCCCACGTGCCGGTGGGCTTTGGCGTGCTGACCGTGGACAACCTGGAGCAGGCCATCGAGCGCGCCGGCAGCAAGGCCGGCAACAAGGGCGTGGAAGCCGCCTCGGCCGTGCTGGAAATGGTCCGCGTTCTGGAGCAGATTTAGTTTCAACCCCTTCAGGAAATACTGGATATAGCCTGTTGCCTACAAAACGGCGCAAGCCCTTTCGTGGACGCGACACCAGCTTCGAGCCCGTCCCGCCCTCTCTTAGCGCGGCGACAACACTCTAGACTCCTTGCATGTCCCCCGGGCTTCCGGCCGGAATCCCGGGGGACGCATCGCCAGGCAACGACACCATGACCGAATCCGACGACAAAAAGCCCATCGTCTCCCGTCGCAAGGCCCGTAAACAGGCCTTTGAATGCCTCTATGGCCTCATCTTCGAGTCCGCCGCCGACGAGCGGTCGCTGTTGCGCCTGTTCAAGCGCTGCCCCCACGACGTGGCCGAGGGCGACGATCCCGCCGGCCAGGATTTCGCCTGGGAGCTGGTGCAGGGCGTGTGGCGCAACCAGCGCGACATCGACGCGGCCATCGTGCGTTTCTCCAAGAACTGGAAAATCTCGCGCATCGCCAAGGTGGAGTTGACCATCCTGCGGCTGGCCGTGCATGAAATTTTAAGCCGCCCGGACATTCCGCTGCGAGTGTCGCTCAACGAAGCCATCGAACTGTCCAAGCGCTACGGCGACGAAAACTCGCGCAACTTCATCAACGGCATCCTCGACGCCCTGGCCAAGGCCGTTGACAGCGGCGAATTCGAGATTCAAAAAGACCTTTGATCGCCGCTGCGCGCGCTCACATCCAGCACAGACCGACGCATCGCCAAGGAGCGTTTCCCCATGAGCAAATACGTGCCCGAGGACGTCGAACGGAAATGGCAACGCATCTGGGAGGAAGGCGGCCACTTCCACGTGGAAGCCGACCCCTCAAAGCCCAAGTACTACGTCCTGGAAATGTTCCCCTACCCCTCGGGGCGCATCCACATGGGGCATGTGCGCAACTACTCCATCGGCGACGTGGTGGCCCGGTTCAAACGCATGGAAGGCCACAACGTCCTGCACCCCATGGGCTGGGACGCCTTCGGCATGCCGGCCGAGAACGCCGCCATCAAGCACAAGCTCCATCCCGCCGCCTGGACCATCTCCAACATCGATTCCATGCGCACGCAACTGCAGCGCCTGGGCTATTCCTATGACTGGCGGCGCGAAATCGCCACCTGCCATCCCGGCTACTACGTCCACGAGCAGCGTTTTTTCCTGAAGTTCCTCGAAAAGGGTCTGGTCTACCGCAAGCACTCGCCCCAGAACTGGTGCGAAACCTGCGGCACGGTGCTGGCCAACGAACAGGTCATCGACGGCTGCTGCTGGCGCTGCGACCAGGCCGTGGTCCAAAAGGACCTGGAACAGTGGTTTTTGCGCATCACCGACTACGCCGAGGAACTGCTGGCCGACCTTGACCAGCTCGTCGGCGGCTGGCCCGAGCGCGTGCTGACCATGCAGCGCAACTGGATCGGCAAGTCCGTGGGCGCGGAGATCACCTTCGCCCTGGCCGAACCCGTGGCGGGCTCGGACGGCGTCACGGTGTTCACCACCCGGCCCGACACCCTGTTCGGGGCCACCTTCATGAGCCTGGCCGCCGAACATCCCCTGGTGCCGAGCCTCATCGCGGGCAAGCCCCAGGAAGCGGCGGTGAACGCGTTCGTCGAGAAGGTCCGCAACATGGACCGCATCGTGCGCTCGGCCGACGATCTGGAAAAAGAGGGCGTGTTCACCGGGGCCTACTGCGTGAACCCGGCCACGGGCAAACAGATTCCCATCTACGTCGCCAACTTCGTGCTCATGGGCTACGGCACCGGCGCGGTCATGGCCGTGCCGGCCCACGACCAGCGCGACTTCGAGTTCGCCCGCAAGTACGACCTGCCCCTGACCGTGGTCATCGAACCCAAGGGCGAGACCCTCGACGCCTCGGCCATGACGGCGGCCTATACCGACCCCGGCCTGCTGACCGCCTCCGAGCAGTTCACGGGCCTGGACAACGAGGCGGCCAAGGCGGCCATCATCGACTGGCTCGACGCCTCCGGTCGCGGCAAGAAAAGCATCAATTATCGCCTGCGCGACTGGAACATTTCCCGCCAGCGCTACTGGGGCGCGCCCATCCCGGTCATCTACTGCGAGACCTGCGGCATCGTGCCCGTGCCCGACGCCGACCTGCCCGTGGAACTGCCCCGCGATCTGGCGCTCATGCCTGACGGCCGCTCGCCTCTGCCCCATTCGCCGTCGTTTACCGACGTCGCCTGCCCCAAATGTGGCGGCAAGGCCCGGCGCGAGACCGACACCCTGGACACCTTCTTCGAGTCGTCGTGGTACTTCGCCCGCTACGCCTCGGCCCGGGAGGCCGGCCGGCCGTTTAACCCGGAAGAGCTGGCCTACTGGCTGCCCGTTGACCAGTACATCGGCGGCATCGAACACGCCATTTTGCACCTGCTCTACTCGCGCTTTTTCGTCAAAGCCTTGCGCGACCTCGGCTACGTCGGCTTCGACGAGCCGTTCGCCAACCTGCTGACCCAGGGCATGGTCATCAAGGACGGCTCGAAGATGAGCAAGTCCAAGGGCAACGTGGTGGACCCGGACCTCATGATCGGCAAGTACGGGGCCGACACGGTGCGCGTGTTCATCCTTTTCGCCGCACCGCCGGAAAAGGATCTGGAGTGGAGCGACACGGGCATCGAGGGCGCTTCGCGCTTCCTGTCGCGCCTGTGGCGTCTGGTGACCGAGGAGCTTTCGGGCGTGCTGACCCCCATGCCGGCCTGCGCCCCGGCCGAAGCCTTGGGTCTGGACGGCCTGCCGCCCCTTTTTGCCGAACTGCGCCGCCGCGAACACGCCGCTGCCGCCAAGGCCGGAGCCGACATCCGCGAGCGGTTCCAGTTCAACACGGCCATCGCCGCCGCCATGGAGCTGGTCAACTTCCTCTACGCCAACGTCGAGGCGCTTCGGTCCGAGCCCAAGGGGGCCAAGGCCGTGTCCTCGGCCGTAGCCACCCTGCTCACCGTGCTCTCGCCCATCGCCCCGCACATCTGCGAGGAGCTGTGGCAGACCGTGGGGCACACGAGCCTGCTTTTAAACGAGCCCTGGCCGATCCACGATCCGGCCGCCCTGACTTCCGACACGGTGGAGATCGTGGTGCAGGTCTGCGGCAAGCTGCGCGGCAAGCTCACCGTGCCGGCCGACGCCGACAACGCCGCCCTGGAGCAGGCCGCCCTGGCCGAGCCCAACGTGGCCAAGCACATCGAGGGCAAGACCGTGCGCAAGGTCATCGTGGTGCCGGGCAAGCTGGTCAACGTGGTGGCCAACTAGGCCGCCGACTGCGCCAAGAAATGCAAAAGCCGGGGGGACGGACGTCCTCCCGGCTTTTTTTGTAGGGGCTGCGGTTGGTTCAGGCCGCCTTTGGCGTCGCCCGCCGCTTGCGCAGGGGCGCACCGGTCAGCACGGCGTACAGCTTCGGCGCAAACCGCGACAGGCCCCGGGCTAGCCAATACAGCACGGTCAGGGCGGCCAACCCCGGCAGCACGAAAGCCACAAGCTGGGCCGCCGGCCCCTCGGGCCGCCATACGGCCAGTAGCCGCGTCTGCAGGATCGACACGGTCGGCTCGTGGGTCAGGAAAATGAAAAAGCTCGCCCCGGCCATGCGGTGCAGCAGCCCGCTGCCCATGATCCACGGCTGGCGCGACAGACACCACAAGGCCACTACGCCGAGGATCTGATAGAACCGCTTGCCCACGGCATAGACCACCACATCCTGGGTCAGCCACGGGGCCAGCCCGACCACGATCGTGGCCAGGACGAAAAGCGGCAGCACCCACTTGTCCAGCCGGGCCGTGTCGCCCAGGTCCAGCCCGGACCGGGCCAGCAAGCCCCCAAGATAGAACCAGAAAGCGAAGCCGGAAAAGCCGTATTCGTCGGCCGGGCGCTCGACGAACCACAAGACGAACAGCAGCCCCAGCCCGGCGAGCGGCAGCCGGCGCAACAACAGCAGAAACACCGGTGTTATGGCAAAGATCTTCAGCAGCTCACGCAGAAACCACAGCGGGTAATTGACCGGCGAGGTGTCGTAGCCCAAAAGCTTGGGCAGGATGCCGGCTTCCAGGATGTAGGAACGGCCGCCGAACTGGGCAATGCTGCCCACCCATAAAAACCAGGCGATCCAGATGGCGTTGAAGATGAGGAACGGCAAGCCGATGGAATAGAGCTTGCGGCCCACGAGCTGGGCGTAGCCGGCCGGGGTGAGTTCGAGCTTTCGCAGCAGCAGATAGCCGGAGATGGCGAAAAACAGCGGCACGGCCAGACAGGCCGGCCCCCGGTTGAAAGCCGTGGCCGCGAACTGGACGGCCGGGCCGTCAAAGGGAACCAGCACGCCCAGGAATCGGCCGCCGTGGCACAAAACGATCAATCCGATGAGCACGATGCGCAGCACGTCGATGCGCGCCGAGACGCCGGCTTCGACGGGTCCGCGACAAGGGGCAAGACCGCCCGCAGGTGATGGAAAAAGCAAAAAACACTCCAAGATATGGGGACAAAACGCCAAGCCTTTTGCAGCCAGCCAGCACGGGCAAAAGCCGCGACCACAGCCACGCTGACTGCGTCGGACCATCCCCACGGCCGGTTACGGCACAATCTGGACGACTCGAGGTCCAGACCCGACCCTCCCGAACGCTGTTGGCGCTTTCTACCCGTCATGACCCGCCAGGGCAAGCCGTGGCGGCCGGGGTCGGCTGCCCTACCGGCCCGGGAAGCGGCCATGGCGCCAAGGCCGTGGGCGCGCGCCAGGTTTCCCACACAGCCCGGGTCGGCGAGGCGATGGCTCGCCAAAAGGCCGGGAAACTCGTTTCCGTGACCTCCTCCTGGGGACCGCCCAGATCGAAATGGGCGGCAAAGGCCTCGCGACGGGCCGGGCACTGGCCCAAATCGATGTAGGCCGCCTGCCAGTCGGCCGGCCCCCGCAGCCCCCGGCCGTAAGCGGCCGACCAGACGTATTCCTCGCGCCAGCCGGTCCCGGGCTTGGCCAGATCCAAGGAATAGGTGGCCACGTCGAGGTGTTCCAGCGTGGCCCGGTCGTAGGTATGGAGCTGGTAGCCGGGGTTGTTGCCGGTGATGGGCGAGATGGACGGGGCCAGTCCCATGCCGCCGGCCGGCTCGCCGGCGGCAGTTTTCCAGATGCGGAAATCGTCGCGGTGGACGTGGCCGGCAAACGCCGCCTTGAGGACCGTGGGGGCGTAGGCGGCCAGGAGTTTGGCGTAGGCGTCGTTTTGCTCCTCGCGCAAAAACCCCTTGTAGCGGTCCTCATCCTTTCGCGTCAGGGCCGCGCCGCTGGCCATGCTGTTGTCCCCGAGGGGAATGTGGGCCATGAGCCAAACCTTTTCCCCGCGCGTCTTGGCCCCGGCCAGTTCGCGCTCCAGAAAGGCCAGCACCGGTTCGCCCAGGCCCGGGTCCGGGTGTCTGTCGGACAGGAAAATGTCGTTGATCACCACCAGCCGCACGCCGCCGGCCTCGGCCAGGGTCACGGCGTAGCAGCCGTACTGGGGATAGGTGGCCCCGAAATCGGCCCGGGCCGCCTCGTTTGGCAGCAGGGCGGCCATGGCCTGGGCGGTCAGGGTGAGGTAGGGGCTGTGGTGCGCAATGCGGTAGTCGCCCTCCACGCTGTCGTTGTTGCCCAGGGCGGCGTAGAGCGGCACGCCCGGGAAACGCCGGGCCACTTCGCCGAAGAAATAGGCCACGGTCTTTTGGATGAACGCCTCCAGCCCGGCCTGGGTCGTGTCCTTGGAGAGCTTGGGGTAGAGCGTCCAGAAATCGTGGCACAAGAGGTCGCCCGGAAACAGGATGAAGTCCGGGCGAGGAGCCCGGGCGGCCATGTCGTCCAGAAATGCTTGGAACAGCGCGTTGTTGGTGTCCTGGCCGTAGGGCGACAGCCCCGGCTTGGACCGGGCCAGGATGGCCCGCCACCACTCCACGGGCGAGCCGGCCAGCTCGCGCACCAGGGCAGGATCGGCAAAGGGCGAGAAATGAACGTCGGAAAACAGCGCAAAAGTTCCCTTGGCTCCAGGCTGGGAGGCCGTATAGGACGCGGTCGGCCCCTGGAGGCACGATTCGTCGGCCAGGGCCGGCCAGACCGACAAGGCCAGGCAGGCCAGGATCGCCCAAAACGCCCGCCCCGCCAGCCGTGACAACCGCCCCACACCTTCCCGATCTCGCGCGCCCAGCCTGTCCATGCCGCCCTCCCCATTATCCTTTTCCAGTCGTTTCCCAGCCAGGGCCCCACGGCCGATCCTTTTCCGCTTCTTCGATTTCTTCCATGCCCCGGCCTTTCTGGCAACCCCGGCGGCAACCGAACGCACCGCCTCGGACAAGGCTGGCCCCCGTTGCGTCTGGCCGTTGCCGCGCCCATTAAGGCCGCGCCGCCGGAGAAGGACGCCGGATCATGCTGGAGACCGCTCGGCGCGGGCGCGCGGCGGCAGGTGCGTCAAAACGCCGTGTTCCGCCAATCCCCGGAGCTGGCCGACAACGCAAGGCCCCACGTGACAAAGCGCGGCGACCGTACCCGGCCGCCGCGCTTGTTCATTTTGGTTCCGCGAAAACGCTGTGGAGAATCGACCCTAGCCCGCCGGCTTACGCTTCTGTCATCCTACCGCGCGTCTCCATTCGACTTTTCGGCGTCCTTGGCCGCGTCCTTGGCCGCGCCCCGGGACACCAGGCGTTGGATGCCGCAATACAGCGCCGGCACGAAGTAGACGCCCAGGATGGTGGCCGCGATCATGCCGCCGAAGACGGCGGTGCCCAGGGCATGGCGGCTGGCCGCGCCGGCCCCCTTGGCCACGAGCATGGGCACCACGCCGAGGATGAAGGCGAACGAGGTCATGAGGATGGGCCGAAAACGCAGGATGGAGGCCGAGACGGCGGCCTCGGCCGGGCTGTCGCCGGCCTCGTGGCGGGCCTTGGCGAATTCGACGATGAGAATGGCGTTCTTGGCGGCCAGGCCAATGAGCATGACCAGGCCGATCTGGGCGTAGACGTTGTTGTCCAGGCCGCGCAGCATCTGCGCGCCCATGGCTCCGAGCACGGCCATGGGCACGGCCAGGATGACGGCGAAGGGCACGGCCCAGGATTCGTACTGGGCGGCCAGCACCAGGAAGACCATGAGCAGGGCCAGACCGAAGATGAAGACGGACTGGCCGCCGGAGGAGGCTTCCTGGTAGGCGATGCCGGTCCAGGCGTAGCCGAAGCCCTGGGGCAGCTTGTCGCGGGCGAGCCCGGCCATGGTTTTCAGCGACTGGCCGGAGGAGAAGCCCGGGGGCGTGCCGCCGGAGATTTCCACGGTGCGGAAGAGGTTGAAGCGGCGAATGTATTCCGGTCCCCGAATGTCCTTGGTCGCGCCCAGGGTGCTTAAGGGGACCATCTCGCCCACCGAGGAGCGCACGTAGAAGCGTTCGATGTCGGCCGGGCTGGTGCGGAAGCGCGGCTCGGCCTGGAGCATGACCCGGTAGGTCCGTCCGAACTTGTTGAAGTCGTTGACGTAGAGGCCGCCGAGGTAGGTTTGCAGGGCTTCGAAGACGGTGCTTGGCGGGATGCCCAGGGTTTGCACCTTGTCGCGGTCGAGGTTGTAGAAGAGCTGGGGCACGTCCACGCTGAAGTCGGTGAAAAGCCCGGTGACGGCGGGCATCTTTCGGGCCTCGGCCAGGAAGTCGTAAGCCGTGGCGGCCAGCTCGGCCACCGGGCCGCCGGTGCGGTCTTGCAGTTCGAACTGGAAGCCGCCGGTGGTGCCCAGGCCCGGGATGGGCGAGGGGTTAAAGGCCATGACGATGGCTTCCTGGACCCCGGCGAACTGCTTGCGGGTGCGGTCCATGACCGCGTCCAGGGAGAGCTCCGGCGTGGCCCGGGCTTCCCAGGGCTTCAAGATGACAAAAAGGACCGAGCTGTAGGAGCTGTAGGTGCTGGTCAGCAGGTTGTAGCCGCCAAGGGCCAGCACGTCGGCCACGGCCGGGTCGGCGGACAGCGTCTGTTCAAGCTGCCTGATCACGGCGTCGTTGCGTTCCAGGGACGCGCCCTCGGGCAGCATGGTGTTGACGATGAAGTAGCCCTGGTCCTCGTCGGGCACAAAGCCCGTGGGCAGGGTGACGAGCAGATGCCAGGCCCCCGCGCCCACGGCGATGAGGCAGACGATGGTGAGAAGCATTCGCCGGATGGCCACGCGCACCCCGGCGGCGTAGCCGCGCGTGCAGGCGTCGAAGACGCGGTTAAAACCCCGGAAAAAGGCGCCGAGCAGGCCCTTGCCTTCACCGGCCGGGCGCAGGATGAGCGCGCACAGGGCCGGAGACAGCGTCAGGGCGCAGATGGCCGACAAGGCCACGGACACGGCCAGGGTCAGGGCGAACTGCTGGTAGAGCCGGCCGGTGACGCCGCCCATGAAGGCGACCGGCACGAACACCGAGATGAGCACCAGCGAGATGGCGATGACCGGGCCGGCCACTTCGGCCATGGCCGCCTTGGTGGCTTCCTTGGGCGGCATTTTTTCGTGGTCGATTTTGTGTTGCACGGCCTCGACCACGACGATGGCGTCGTCGACGACGATGCCGATGGCCAGCACCA
>ALAO01000377.1 GCA_000307955.1 Solidesulfovibrio magneticus str. Maddingley MBC34
CCAAAGGGTTAAAGGAGAGGCGGCGTTACTGGAGCGGTTGGCGGGAGCGCCGGGAGAGTTCTGCTTTGGCTGCTCGCCATGGGCCGGAGAGGCCCCGGCCCACGGCGAGGGGACGGGTTAGTCGAGGCAGAGGATCTCGTAGCTCTGGCCGGTGAGGCACCGGCCGCCCTGCTCCGTCACCTCGAAGGTGTTCTCGACGCCGACCATGCCCAGGTCCGGGATGCCGAATTTGGGCTCCAGGGCCAGGGTCATGCCGGCTCGCAGCGGCATATCGAAGCCCTTGGCCAACACCGGCCAGCCGTCGATGGTCAGCCCGATGCCGTGGCCAAGAAACCGCACCTGATTTTCGCCAAGCCCCATGAACCCTTCCGAAAGGCCGGCCTTCTCGGCCATCTCCAGTGACAAGGCATAGAGCTCCGACGGGATCGCCCCGGGCACGAGGCGCTCGGCCACAGCCTGCTGCACGGCCACGCACAAGTCATGCCCGCGCCGGGCCAGATCCGGGATGGCCGAGGCCTTGCCGGCGAAATAGATCTGCGTCTTGTCCGTGCTGTAGCCTTCCAGGGAAAAGCCGTTGTCGATGGTCAGCACCTGCCCCTTTTTCCAGACCGTGCCGGCGTAGCCGAAAAAGGGCAGGGCCGGGTGCGCCCCGCGAAGCCCCACCGGCCCGTTGAAGACGCTGGGGTAGTTGGCTGAATCCCCAACCGCGATATGCCCGAGGAAGATCTCCTCGCCGTAGCTGCCCATGCGCAGCTGGCCCTGGTGGCCAAGCTCGTAGAAGACATCGAAACACGCGCCGGTGATTTCGCGCTCGTTCATGCCGGGTTTGATGCGCCCGGGCAGGCGCGCGTAAAGCCCTTCGTTGTGCCGCGCCCCGCAAAGGCGCATCTTGGCCAGCTCCCACTCGGACTTGTAAGCCTGGGCCATGGCCAGGGCGGCGTCGCCGGATACGAAGGTCACGCCGGGCAGGCGCGCGGTCAGGAGATTGGCCAGATTCCAGGGCAGGCCGGCCTGTTCGGCGGCGCAGACCTCGGCCAGCGGACTGCCAGCCTGCTCACAAAGGGGCGCGATGTCGCCAAAGGAGCGAAAGTTCACGATGGTCGTTAGCGGCGACTCCAGCACGGCCCTTCCCCGTCCCTTGCGGCAAAGGAGCACGGGTGCGCCGGCAAGCGGCAGCCACAGCAGGCCGTTGGCCCAGGAGCCGGTGAGATAATAGATGGCCAGGCGCGAAAAAACGAGCAACCCGCCGGCCTGGGGGGCGGTTTCGGCCAACAGCTGGCGGACGGTCGCCTGGCGGGCGAGCATTTCCGATTCGGGCAGGCGTTCCAGCGCTTCAAACGTCATGTGATACCACTCCGTTGGGGTTGCAAGAATCGGCCGGGGCGGGCATAGCGTCCCTCCGGGCGCGTCCCGGACGCCTCGACGACAGATCCGGCGTCATTTTGCCGGGTTCAGGTCGAAAGGAAGGCCATCGTGTCGCAGACCAGCCGCGAAATGTCCTGGGCGGCCTTTTTCGCCCTCATCGGCGCCGCCATTTTATGGGGCAGCTCCTTTATCGCCATGAAGATCGCCATGCGGGAATTTTCGCCGCTGCTGGCGGTCTTTTGCCGCATGGCCGTGGCCTCGGCCGTGTTCGCGCTCATCTGGCGGCGCATGGGCGGCTTCGCCGCCGGCCGGGCGGACTGGAAAGGCATCGTCTTCATGGCCTTTTGCGAGCCGTGCCTCTATTTCATCTTCGAGTCCCAGGCCCTGACCATGACCCAGGCCTCCCAGGCCGGCATGATCACCGCCATGTTGCCGGTGATGACGGCCGTGGCCGCCGCCTTCGTCCTTAAAGAAAAGCTTGAAGTTCGGGCCATGACCGGGCTGCTCCTGGCCGTGGCCGGGGTGGCCGTCATGAGCCTGGCCGGTGAGGCCGGCCCCCAAGCCCCGCGCCCTATCCTCGGCAACTTACTGGAATTTTTGGCCATGTGCTGTGCTGTGGGCTACATTATCACCTGCAAGAAGCTGGCGGCACGCCACAAACCGCTCTATCTCACGGCGGCCCAGAGCTTTGTCGGCATGGCCTTTTTTTCGCCGGCCCTGGTGTTCGCCCCCATGCCGGCCACACTGACCTTCGGGCCGGTGGCGGCCGTGTTCTTCCTGGGGCTGGCCGTCACCTTCGTGGCCTACGGCCTGTACAACTACGGCGTGTGCAACGCCCCGGCGGCCAAGGCGGCGGCGTTTATCAACCTCATCCCTGTCATCACCTGCCTGCTCTCCTGGCTCATCCTGGACGAGACCCTCAACGCCGGCCAACTCCTCGGCGGCGCGGCCGTGCTCGGCGGCGTGGGCTTAAGCGCCCGTCCGGCTAGGAAGGGAGGAAAGGCGCGCGGGCAGCAGCAGCAGTAGGCAGGGGAAAAGCCTCCGGCGGCCAAAGGGCTGTCGCCCTTTGGAATCCCGTTTGCGTTTAACAATTTCAAACGGCGGTGAACGTACCGCCACCCTTTAATATTTGCCTTAATGCGGGGGGTCTGGGGGCCTCAGGCCTCCAGCCGCCGGAGGCATTCTTCGCCTTTCTCCCGCCCCCATTCTCCTCACCCTTCGCGGCGCGAGTAATCCATATTGCGGCGCACGGGTTCGAAGCCGGCCTTGACCACCAGCCGGCGCAGTTCTTCTTCTTCCATGCGGAAGTGGACGCCGGCGGCGGCGACCACGTTTTCCTCGATCATGGTGGAGCCGAAGTCGTTGGCCCCGAAATAGAGCGCGGTCTGGCCGATCATGGGGCCTTGGGTCACCCAGGAGGCCTGGATGTTGGGCACGTTGTCCAGGAACAGCCGCGACAGGGCCAGGGTTCGCAGATATTCCCAGGACGAGGTCTCGGGCACGGACAGCGCCGTGTTGCCGGGCTGGAAGGTCCAGGGGATAAAGGCCGTGAAGCCGCCGGTCTTATCTTGCAGATCGCGGATGCGCAGAAGATGTTCCAGCCGGTGTTCGATGGTTTCGCCAAGGCCGATGACCATGGTGGCGGTGGAGCGCAGGCCCAGCTTGTGGGCTTCGGCCATGACGCCGATCCAGGCGTCGGCCGGGCACTTCTTGGGCGAGACGTGGCTGCGGATGGGATCGGAGAGGATTTCCGCCCCGCCGCCGGGCAGGGAGGCCAGGCCGGCGGCCTTGAGTTCGGCCAGGACCTCGGCTATGGACAGCCCTTCCATTTCGGCCAGGAAAACAATTTCCGGCGGCGAGAAGCCGTGCACGGCCACGCTCGGGAACTGTCGGCGCAGGGCGGACAGCATGTCGGTGTAAAAGCCCAGCCGCAGTTCGGGGTGCATCCCGCCCTGGAGCAGGATCTGCCAGCCGCCGAGCTCCACGGTCTCGGCCACCTTGGCGGCCAACTCCTCGGGCGAAAGCACGTAGCCTCCCGGCTGTCCGGGGGCCTTGAAAAAGGCGCAAAACCGGCAGCCGCAGGCGCAAACGTTGGTATAGTTGATGTTGCGGTCCACGATGTAGGTGACCACCGGCTCGGGATGCAGGGCGAGTCGGGCGGCGTGGGCCAATTTGCCAAGGGAAAAGACGTCCTCGTTTTCCCAAAGGGCGCGGGCCTGATCCAGGCTTAAGCGGGCTATGGCGCGATCCGACATGGTGCGGTTGACCTCCAGGCAGTGATGCCGCCAAGCCGATACACTTTTTTGCCGCAAACGAAAACACCCGGAGACCCGATGCTCTACGCCGACGCGACGCTCAAGGAACTGCTTGCCCCGGGCAAGACCATCGCCCTTATTGGGGCCAAGGACCGTCCCGGCACGGACGTGGACATGGTCGGCCGCTTTCTTTTAAACGCCGGCTTCCGGGTCATTCCGGTGCATCCGGCCCGGGCCGAGGTCTGGGGTATCCCGGCCCGCAAGACCCTGGCCGAGATCGACGAACCCGTTGATCTGGTCAATTTGTTCCGTGCCCCGGCGGCCTGCCCCGGCCATGCCGCCGAGGTGCTGGCCCTGACGACCCGGCCGGCCTGCTTCTGGATGCAGACGGGCATCGCCAGCCCCGAGGCCCGGGCCATGCTCGCGCCGGCGGGCGTCGTAGTCGTGGAAGATCGTTGCACCATGGTTGAATACCGCCGCCTTTGGGGATAATGAATGGAAATGCCGACCGTCACCGCCTTTGTCTGTCAACGTTGCGGCCACTGCTGTCAGGGCGTGGGCGGCATCGTTATGTCCGCCGCCGACATCGAGCGGCTGGCCGACCACGTTTCGCTTGACCGCGAGACGTTTCTAGCGCGCTATGCCGAGTACGTCGGCGGCCGGCAACGGCTGGTCACCGGCGACGACGACTATTGCATCTTTTATGCACAAGGTTGTTCGGTGCATCCGGCCCGTCCCGACGTGTGCCGGGCCTGGCCGTACTTTCGCGGCAACATCATCGACGCCGACAGCCACGCCATGGCCGCCGAGGACTGCCCGGGCATCAACATGCAGGCCACCCACGCCGAATTCGCCAGGCAAGGCCGCGACTATCTGACCAGCCGGGGACTTTGCCGGCCCCGGGGAACCGACGTGCCCGAGGCCCTGGTCGAGACCTGCCCGGACAACCCTTAAGGCGGCGCGGCCATGGGCGGACAGGATTCCATGCGCCTCGATCAGGCGCGCGCCCTGCTCGGGGTTTCCGCCCGCGACGACATCGAGGCCGTCAAATCGGCTTATCGCAAGCTCGCCTTCAAGCTCCACCCGGACCTCCATCCTGACGATCCGGCGGCCAAGCGCAAGTTCCAGCGTTTAAACGAAGCCTACCTGCTCCTGCGCCATTATCTGGCCGACCGCGACGACGCGGCCGGCTACAGCCCAACGGGCGAGGACAGGACCGCCGGTCCCAAGGCCTCGCCTGGACCGGGCGCGGGAGCGCGGACTTCCCGCCCGAGCGGGCCGCCGCCTCCGCCCCCGCCGCCGCCCGGAGCCGAGGCCGGGGCGCGCCAGCAGCAGCGCAAGGCCAAGCAGGCCTACAGCAAGGCCTCCAAGGACAACGCCGACGCCGGGTTCTATTTCCGCCGCGAGGAAGTGCTCCAGGATCTGCTCAAGGACCCCTTTGCCCGGCAGGTCTTCGAGGACATCTACCGGCAGGTGAAAAGCGGCCCCCAGCGCACCGCCAAGACGGTGTCGGCCAAGGGTGCGCGGGAAGTGTCGTTCAGCTGGGGCGACAAGGCCGTATCCTTCGACATGTCCAAGGGTTTTCTGGAAAACCTCAAGGGATACTTTAGAAAACAGCTCGACGACGAACAGACCGTGCATCTGCCCAGCGCCAGCCTGCTGCCCGGCACCCGCATCCGCGTCGGCATCCGCCATGGCCTGGGCAACGCCAAGCCGACCATGGTGGAAGTCACCCTGCCGTCGGATTTCGTGGTGGGCCGGCCCATCCGCCTCAAGGGCATGGGCCGGCGCATCGGCCCCATGCGCGGCGACCTCTACCTGCGCCTTTTGGCCAAATAACGTCCACCGCCATCAGCCTCCAAAGGAGGTTCGCCATGCTCCGTTTCTTCCTATTTCCGTTTGTGGCGGCCCTTGTCGCCCTGGCCTGCCTGCCTGCCCTGGCCCACGCCGCCGGCCCAGAACGGGTGGGCGGCCCCTGCCGCTACGAGAGCTACCCGGGCACGGCCGCCTTCGTGGACGTCAAGGCCTGGCAGCCCGAATCTCCCACGGCCGGCGTGCCCACGCCCTACCCGCCCCTGACCGTGACCTTCACCTTCACCCCCGCCCAGCCCATCGCCAATGAACCGCTCTACAGACCCGGGGCCGTCCACACCTTCACGCTCATCAACTCCATGCCGCCCGGGCCGCGCTTCGCCGCCAAGTACGGCATCACGGCCGGGGCGACCGTGCCTTGCCAGCTGCGCATCATCCGCCAAGGGACCTGCTCGCCGGTGGTGTTCGAATTCCCGGGCATCGACCGGGCCGATTACTTCGAACTGACCGGCAAGCCCTAAAAAGAAGGACATGCCATGCGCGTCTCGGGAGGCACATCCGGCGGCACGCCGTCCGGCGGCGACGGCCGGGACCGCTCCGATCCCCAAGCCTTCAAGCGCGGTAGGCAAGTCGGGCAGATCGTGCGCGGCCGGCTCCTCGCCCCCGGCCCTCACGGCCTTTTTTGGGTGAACCTGGCCGGCCACAAGCTGCTGGCCGCCCTGGACCACGAGCCAAGCCCGGGGCGGGAACTCGTTTTCCGCATCGAGCGCCTGGAGCCGGAACTGCTCCTGCGCGACATCACCCCGCCGCCCTCGGCCGTGGACGATCCGGCCCTGCTCCTGGCCGCCCTGGCCGAGGCACGCTCGCGCTTCGAAACTCTGCTGCATCGCGGCCCGGACCTGTTCGCCGAGGCAGGACAACCCGCGCAAAGCGCGCCCCTGGCCCCGCTGACCGCCCGAAAACGTCTTTTCAATTGGCTGACGTCCAACCCTGATGCGGCCGGCCTTTATGGGCGCATCAGGGAACTGCTGCGCTTGGCCCGGGCTTTTCTGCCGCCTCAGGCCGGCCGGCCGGTCTACCTGCCCTGGGCCTTTCCCGGTCTCGACGCCAGCGAAGGCCTGGTCACGCGGTCCGGCCGCACGTTTACCTTGCGGCTCTTTGGCCGTCTGGCCGAGGCCGGCCGGGTGTCCGGGATCTTTTCCCTGTCCCTGGGCCGGGCCAGCTACCGGCTGTCCCTGGAGTGTCCCGAGGCCGGCGAAGGGCTTGTCAAAGCCCTTACCGCCGTGCGCCTGGGCCGACGGGAGCTTGCGCCGGTCTGCGTGCATCTCGGGCCGCTCTCCCCGGCCGAGGCCGGCGGGCTCTTCGCGCCGCTCGTGGCCGGCGCGGCCCGGCCCTTTACGGGGCTGCGGCTTCGCGTATAAAAGCCCTCACCGGCGGCTACGCCGGATCGACCACACCCGGAGCGTTCACGCATGGCGTACAAGGATTTGCAGGAATTTTTGCGGCTTTTGGACAAAAAGGGCGAACTTAAGCGCATTGCCGCGCCACTGGACCCGTATCTGGAAATCGCCGAGGTCACCGACCGGGTGTCCAAGGCCGTGGGGCCGGCGCTTTTCTTCGAAAATCCCAAGGGTTCGCGCTTCCCGGTGGTGACCAACGCCTTCGGGTCCTTCCCGCGCATGAACCTGGCCCTGGAGTCCGAGGACCTCGACGCCCTGGGCCGGCGCATCGACGACGTGCTGGAGATGGAAAAGCCTGAAGGGCTCATCGAGAAATTAAAGCTCCTGCCCAAGCTCGCCAAGATGGCCGGCATCTTCCCCAAGACCGTTGCCAGCGCCCCCTGCCAGGACGTGGTCCTGACCGGCGACGCCGTGGACCTGTCCATCCTGCCCGTGCTCACCACCTGGCCCGGCGACGCCGGCCCGTTCATCACCTTCCCGGTGGTGATCACCAAGGACCCCGAGACCGGCAAACGCAACGTCGGCATGTACCGGATGCAGGTCTTCGACAAAACCACCACCGGCATGCACTGGCACCGCCACAAGGGCTGCGCCGCCCATTACCGGCTGGCCGAAAAGCGCGGCGAGCGCCTGGAAGTGGCCGTAGCCATCGGCCCGGACCCGGCTTGCACCTACGCCGCCACCGCCCCCCTGCCCGACGACATCGACGAATTCCTCTTCGCCGGCTTCCTGCGCCAGAAGGCCGTGGAGCTCGTGCAGTGCAAGACCGTGGACTTGCAGGTTCCGGCCAACAGCCAGTTCGTGCTGGAAGGCTACGTCGAACCCGGGCAGCGCCGCCGTGAAGGCCCGTTTGGCGACCACACCGGCTATTACTCCCTGGCCGACGACTACCCGGTCTTCCACGTCACGGCCATCACCCACCGCAAGGACGCCGTCTATCCGGCCACCCTGGTCGGCCAGCCGCCCATGGAAGACACCTATATGGGCAAGGCCACCGAGCGCCTGTTTTTGCCGCTCATCAAGAAGCAACTGCCCGAAATCAAGGACATGAGCCTGCCTGTGGAAGGCGTGTTCCACAACTTCTGCTTCGTCTCCATCGACAAGCGCTATCCCGGCCAGACCCGCAAGATCATGTACGCCATCTGGGGCCTGGGGCAGATGATGTTCACCAAGTTCATCGTGGTGGTCGACGCCGAGGTCAACGTGCAAAACACGGCCGAGGTCTGGTGGCGCGTGGGCAACAACGTCGATCCGCGCCGCGACGTGGTCATCGTGGACGGACCGCTCGACGCCCTGGACCACAGCGCGCCCATGGCCTGCTTCGGCGGCAAGATGGGCATCGACGCCACGAAAAAAGGCCCCGAGGAAGGCCATACCCGGGGCTGGCCCGACGCCCTGGCCATGGACCCGGCCACCAAGGCCCGCATCGACGCGGTCTGGGACGAATTGGGGTTGTAAGAGTTAAGAGTGCCTCCGGCGGCTGGGGGCCTGAGGCCCCC
>ALAO01000378.1 GCA_000307955.1 Solidesulfovibrio magneticus str. Maddingley MBC34
GGAAAGTGGTTCAATGTGATGCATGTGGACGTTGCCGACAAGCCTCGGTGTCCCTGGTGCGGGGAGTTGCCGCTGTACGTGCGTTACCATGACGAAGAATGGGGCGCGCCGCTCCATGACGACCGGGCGCTGTTCGAACTGCTCATCCTCGAAGGGGCCCAGGCCGGCCTGTCGTGGCTCACGGTGCTCAAGCGCCGGGAAGGCTACCGCGCGGCCTATCAGGGCTTCGATCCGGCCCGCATCGCCGCCTACGGCCCGGCCGATCAGGCCCGGCTCCTGGCCGATGCCGGCATCATCCGCAACAAGGCCAAGGTGGCGGCGTCCGTGAAAAACGCCCAGGCGTTTCTGGCCGTGCAGGAGGCCTTTGGCTCGTTCGACGCCTACCTCTGGCGCTTTACGGACGGCAAGCCGGTCATCGGCGGCTGGGACGACATCAAGCAGGTTCCGGCCGTGACGCCACTGGCCGAAACACTGAGCCGCGATCTCAAGACGCGCGGCTTCGGCTTTGTCGGCCCCACCATCGTCTACGCCTTTCTCCAGGCCGCCGGACTGGTCAACGACCACCTGCGCGGCTGCTTCCGTTTCCGGGAGCTGACCGGGGAGGTCTAAGGGATGGCCGCCAAGCCGCTGGCCCGTCCGCCCATCCATACCATCGGGCATGGCGGTCTGGAGCGGGTCGTGTTTTTAAGCCTGCTGGCCCGCCAGGGCGTCAACATGGTCATCGACGTGCGCAGCGCCCCGACCTCGCACTACATGCCGCAGTTTTCCAGGGAACTCCTGGAGCCGTCCCTTGGGCTCTGGGGCGTGCGCTACGTCTACATGGGCCGGGAACTCGGCGGCCGGCCGGCCGGCACGCCCATCGAGGCGGCGGTGTCCTTCGTACGCGGCATCGAGCGGATCATGCAGTACTGGCGACAGGCCTGGCGCCTGACCCTGCTGTGCGCCGAGGAGGACCCCAGGCGCTGCTGCCGGGCCGGACGCATCGCCCCGGAACTTCTCGCCCGGGGCGCGCGCGTGGTCCATATCCGGGGCGACGGCCGGCTGGAGCCGCACACCCCGGCCTGGAACGATTTTGCCCTGGCCTGCCCCCTGCACGACAGGGATTGCCAATAAATCTGGCCGGCACGAACAACGCCGGCCTCAACGCAAGGAGAAAAAACGTGTCCCAGGAGTGGGTGACGGTATCGAGTTTCGTGGCCCCGCCGCAGCCCGAGGAAGGCTTTGAAGCCATTGTGGCGGCCGACATGGCTCGCTGGAACGAAGAGGCCCAAAGCGCCGGCCTTGATCCCAAGGCCCATGTGCGCCTGTCGCGCCTAAACGGCGAGGTAGCGGTGGAAATCAGCCCAGAACTCGACGCCGCGTTCACCCCGGTGCAGACCTTGTGGCGGGCGGAGTAGGCCAGTCAGTCAGCCGGCCGGTCAAGCCGACGATGCCCAGAGCCGACAGGTGACGCTCGCCCTGCCCCGGCGGCCGAATCGAGATCGGTCGGACGATGCTTGCAGCCGACCGGCGATGCCCGCTTGGGCTTCGGCGGCCGGATTGCAGTCGGTCAGTCGAGGATGCGGTGGACCCGGCCGACTTGGCCGTCGGTCAGCCGCACTTTGATGCCCCGGGTGTGGACCGGGGCCTTGGTGAGCAGGTCGCGCACCACGCCTTCGGTCAAGGTCCCGGTTCGCTGATCCTTCTTGAGTACGATGGCCACGCGCTGCCCGGGCCGGATGTTCTCGCGGCGGGTGGGATCGCTCACAACCCCTCCGCCGGCACGAAGCGCAGGAACTTGCGCGGCTTTTCATAGCCCTCGGCCATGGGCGAAATGGGTTCCATGCGCCAGCGCGGAGCCAGGAAGTCACGCACATAGTCGAGCAGCAGGAAATCGCCGCCGCGAATGTAGCGTTCGGGATAGAGCCGGCCCAGGGCCTCGGGCGTGGTCCCGAGCTCCTTGCGAATCCAGTAGATTTTTTGCACCGAGACGATGAGTTCCCGGTCCGAGAGCTTTTCCAGGAAGGCCAGGGCCGGGGCCACCCGGTTTTCCACGATAAACGTCTTGCCGATAAATTCCACCAACATGGCGATGTCGAACTTGCGGCCAAGCAGCGAGCAGGCCGGGTCGTCGATGTCGTGGCAGGCAAAGACCACGCCATCGAGGCCGAAATGCCGTTGCAGCAGCCGGCAGCCTTCGAGCACCCGGGGTTCGCGGTCGACGCCGGTCACGGCTGTCGCGCCTTGGCGTCTGGCCTGGAAGGTGAAAAAGCCGAAATTGCAGCCAAGATCGACCACGGTGCGGCCGGCGAAATCGATGCGGCCGAAGTCGTCAAGAATGTCCTGGTCGATATGTTCCTTGCCCGGCACGAGGACGGAGAAATCCGCGTCATAGACCGTGCGGTAGCGATGCTGGGACTCGATGGCCTGGGCCAGGGACAGGAATTGGGCAAGGGGCATGGCGTCTCCGGATAAAATGGATTGACTATTTTGCCAGATGCCGGGGCAATGATCAATCCGAAAGCGTTTGCAGGGCCGCAACCACCTGCGCCGCCCGGCCCGGCCCCAGTCCGGTGCGTTCGCGCACGGCTTCCACCGAGGCCGCCCGCATGGCCGCCGTGGAGCCAAAGGCCTCCCACAACAGCCGCGCCGTCTTGGGGCCGATGCCCGGCAGGGCCAGCAGATCGCTTCGAAGGCCCGTCCTCTTGCGGGCCAGCCGTTGCCGGCCGATGGAATAGTCGTGCACCGTGTCGCGCACCCGCTGCAGGAAGAGCAACTCCGGCGAACCCGGCCGCAGTCCCAGCGGATTCTTGCGGCCCGGCACGAAAATGACGTCTTCCATTTCGTTTTGGGAACGCCGGTCGCCCTTGGCGATGGAAGCCAGGGCAAAGGCCCCGCCCGCGCCGGCTTGGCCAAGGGCGCGCTCGACGGCGGCGAGCTGCCCCTTGCCGCCGTCGATGAGGAGCAAATCCGGCCAGGGCGGCCCGGCCGCGGCCCGCTTGGCGGCAAAGGCGGCCAGGGCCAGATAGTCGTCGGACGAGCCCTCGGCCTCGGGAAAGCCATAGCTGCGGTAGTCGCTTTTCTTGGGCGCGCCCTCCTCGAAGACCACCAGCCCCACGCGCACGCCCTTGCCGCCCAGATGCGACACGTCCACGGCCTCGATGCGGGAAAGGCGCGGCAGGCCAAAGGTCTTGGCCAGCGACGGCAGCACGTCGCGTTCGGCCGCCTTGGCCGCTTCCTCGGCGGCCCGGCCGGCGTTGGCCTCGGCCATGGCCAAGAGCTTGCGCTCCTCGCGGCCGCGCGGCGGCCCCAGGCGAAGCGCCGCGCCCCGGCGTTCCTCCAGGATTTCGGCCAGGGCCTGGCTGTCGGCCACGGCGTCGCCGGCCTCGTCGGCGTTGGTTGTCGCGGATGGGAGCAGGTTCTCCGTCTGGTCCGCACCGTTATCCTGTCGGCCGTCGGCCACGGGGATCGCCGCCTGGACGCCCGCATCGGCCTCGGTGAAGCGGACCTCCACAAGACCGACGGCCGAGGAACCGGCCAGCGCGGCCTGCCCGTCGGCCGGCGCGGGGCCAGGCCTTTCCGCCTCGGCTGAAGCCGGATCGGCCGGATCGGCCAGCGTCCCGCTCCCGACGGCTTCAGCGGCCGTCAAGACCTCGGGCACGACGATACGCGGCGGAATGAAGCTCTCGGGCCGGTAGAACTGGAGCATGGCCGTGACGCCCGCGCTCCGGGCCTCGTCGGCGGCAACCCCCGGGAAAAAGAAGGTTTTGCGGTCAAGCAGACGGCCCTGGCGCACAAAGAGCACGCAAAGTCCGACCCCGGTCGCTACGGCGGCCAGTCCCACCACGTCGATGTCGACCAGGCGGGTCAGGACCGTGGCTTGCCCTTCCACGGTTTTTTTCATGGCCCGCAGCAAATCGCGCAGCCCGGCCGCCTTTTCAAAGGCCAGCGCCTCGGCCGCCTGCTCCATCTCGCGCTCGACGGCGCGCAGCACCTCAGCCGAGCGGCCGGTCAGAAAAGCCTCCACCCGGCGCACCAAGGCGGCGTATTCCCCGGGGTCCACGGCCAACACGCACGGGGCCAGGCACTGGCCAATGGCATGGTACAGGCAGGGGCGCACCCGGTTGGCCATGGCCCGGTCACCGCATTTACGCAGGGGAAAGGCCCGGCCAAGCTCCTTCCAGGTGGCCCGGGCGGCAGCGGCCGAGGTGAACGGCCCGAAATAGGCCGCGCCGTCGCGTTCCACCCGGCGGGTGAAGGCCAGGCGGGGGAACGGCGAGCGCTTGTCGAGCTTGAAAAGGATGTAGTTCTTGTCGTCCTTGAGGACGATGTTGTAGCGCGGGCGGTGCTTTTTGATCAGGCTGGATTCAAGGAGCAGGGCCTCTTTTTCCGAGGCGGTCAAGAGTACGTCCACGCCCTCGACCTTGGCCACCAGGGCGGCGGTCTTGACGGTCAGCCCGGCGTCGTTGCGAAAGTAGGAGGAAAGGCGGGAACGCAGGTTTTTCGCCTTGCCGACGTAGAGGATTTTTCCGCGCGCCCCCTTCATTAGGTAAACACCCGGAGACATGGGGAAATTTTTCGGTTCAAAGGTGAACATGGTCGCTTATGGTAGCCTGCCGCCCCGGTTGCCTCAAGCCCTTTGGCGTCAAGTTGTCGCCTGCCTGCTAAGGCTCCCTTGCTCTTGGACAAAGACGCGTGTAAGCAAGACGGACATGGACACGACGCGCCCCGGACGGGTTTCGGTCATCGGCTCGGGCCAGTGCGACGCCGACCAGTACGAGACGGCTCGGCGGGTTGGCGAGCTTACGGCCAGGGCCGGATACGAAATCGTGTGCGGCGGCCTGGGCGGGGTGATGACCGCTGTTTGCCAGGGGGCCAGGGAAGCCGGCGGGCGCACCCTCGGCATCCTGCCGGGCGACGACGTCCGGGCGGCCAACCCCTATGTGGACGTGCCGGTGGCCACGGGCCTGGGCATCGCTCGCAACGTGCTGGTGGTCAAAAACGGCGACGCCGTCATCGCCGTGGCCGGGGGAGCCGGCACCCTGTCGGAGATCGGCGTGGCGCTCAAGCTGGGCCGGCCGGTGGCGGCCCTAGGACGCTTCGGCGGCATCGAGGGCGTGCATGCCGTGTCGAGTCCCGAGGAAGCGCTGGTGTTCGTGGCGTCCCATCTCAAGAGAAATAAGGTTCGCGCGGAGTCGTCTTGATGGAAGTGTTGTGGGCGCCCTGGCGCATGGAGTATATCCTTGGACCCAAACCTGACGGCTGCGTGTTCTGCCTGCCCGAGGAAACCGACGGCGACCGGGATCGCCTGGTTTTGGCCCGGGGGCGGCACGGCTTCGTCATCATGAACAAATTTCCTTACAATTCCGGCCACCTCATGGTCACGCCCTTTCGTCACGTCAGCTGCATCACCCAGCTCACCGACGAAGAAAACGTGGAACTGACCCGGGGCATCGTCTATTGCACGCGGGTCATCAGCGACTGCATGCGGCCCCAGGGCGTCAACATCGGACTGAACCTCGGCGAAGCGGCCGGTTCGGGCATCGCCGCCCATATCCACTACCAGCTCGTGCCGCGCTGGAACGGCGACTCCTCGTTCATGGCTGTTTTCAGCGAAACACGGGTCATGCCGGAATTGCTGCTGTCCACCTACGATCGGCTCAAACCGTTTTTTTCGGATTACCACGCAACCGTCACGTCGTGACAAGGAGGCCTCGATGCGCGTGATCAAAGTGCTTTTCCTGCTGGTTTTCTTCTTCGTCTGCATGCTTTTCTTCGTGCAGAACACCGCCATCCTCGAAACCGCCCTGCTGCTCAAGCTCGGCGCCTTCGGCTACATGGTCCAGACCCCCGGCGTACCCTTCTACGTCGTGCTGCTCTTAAGCTTCGTGGCCGGCGGCCTGTTCGCCACCCTCTACTTCCTGGCCGAGAAGGTCCGTTTGGCCTCGGGCATGCGCAGCCTGCAAAACAAGGTTAACGCCCTGGAAAAGCAGATGGCCCAGCAGAAGAAGTCCACCGTGGCCACGCCCCCGAGCTTTGCCGCCGTCGCTCCGGCTCCGGCCGCCGCCCCGGCCACGACCGGCGAACCTCAAAAGGCCGAAGCCTAGCCCGGAGCATCCTTGCCTGCCGTGGGGGATTTCAAGATGACCCCCATGCTGGAACAGTATCTGCGCGCCAAGGCCGAGCACCCTGACGCGCTGCTGTTCTACCGCATGGGGGATTTCTACGAATTGTTTTTCGAGGACGCGATCACTGCGGCCCGCGAACTGCAAATCACCCTCACCACGCGCAATCCCGGAGCGGAATCGCCCATCCCCATGTGCGGCGTGCCGCATCACGCCGCCGAGGGGTATCTGGCCGAACTGCTCGACAAAGGGTTTTCGGTCGCCGTATGCGACCAGATCGAGGACCCACGGCAGGCAAAGGGCCTCGTCAAACGGGCCGTCACCCGGGTGCTCACCCCGGGCACGGCCGTGGAAGACGGCAACCTGCGGGCCAAGGAACACAACTTCCTGGCCGCCCTCTACTACGATCCCGAGGAACGGGCCGGCGGTCTGGCCTGGGTCGACTGCTCCACCGGCGAATGGTCCGGCCTGCATTCCCGCGACGCCGCCCGCTTGTGGCAGTGGATGGTGAAGATCGGCCCCCGCGAGCTGCTGCTGCCCGAAGGCGTCACGCCTCCCCGAGACATTCCCCTGGCCGGCGTCCACGTCACCACCGTGCCGCCACGGCCCCATTTCGATTTCGCCGCCGGCCGCGACAAGGTGCTTTCCGCCCAGTCCGTGGCCGATCTGGCCGCCCTGGACTGCTCCGACAAGCCCCAGCTCGTGCGGGCCATGGGCGCGCTTTTGACCTACTTAAGCGCCACCTACATGCGCGATCTCGGCCACCTGGGGCCGTTTAAGCCGGTCAACCTCGGCCGGCACATGCTCCTGGACGAAGTGACCGAGCGCAATCTGGAAATTTTCCGCCGCCTGGACGGCCGCAAGGGCCGAGGCACGCTGTGGCATGTGCTGGACCGCACCCAGACGCCCATGGGCGGGCGGCTGCTCGAAACCATGCTGCGCCAGCCCTGGCTCGATCTTGGTCCCATTCACGAGACCCAGGAAGCGGTGGCCCTTTTCGTCGAGGACGAGAGCCTTCGCCGCCTGGTCCGGGAAGACCTGGCCGGGGTCTATGACCTGGAACGGCTCATCACCCGCATTTTCCTCGGCCGGGCCGTGCCGCGCGATTTCACCGCCCTGCGCCAGTCCCTGGCCGCCCTGCCCGGCCTGCGTGAGCGTCTGTCCGGGGCCGCCTCGGCCAAGGCCGCCAGCGCCCTGCTTTCGGGCTGGGACGACCTCGACGACCTCTTCGAGCTCCTGTCCCGGTCCCTGGTCGATTCTCCGCCGGTGCTCGTCACCGAGGGGGGGCTCTTCCGGGCCGGCTACCATCCTGAACTCGACGAGCTGCTCGATCTGGCCGAGCACGGCGAGCAAAAGCTCCAGGAGCTGCTCGCCCGGGAACAGGAAGCCGGCAATCTGCCCAAGCTCAAGCTCGGCTTCAACCGGGTCTTTGGCTACTATTTCGAGCTGTCCAAGTCCGCCGGCTACGCCCCGGCCCATTTCGAGCGCCGCCAGACCCTGGCCAACTGCGAACGCTACGTCACCCCGGCGCTCAAGGAACTCGAAGACAAGCTCCTGGCCTCCGGCGAAAAACGCAAGACGCTGGAATACAATCTTTTCCGGGAACTGCGCGACCACGTGGCCGGACTGCGCGAACGGGTCATGGAGACCGCCGCCCGGGTGGCCCGCCTGGACGTCTGGCAGGGCCTGGCCGAGGCCGCCGTGGCCGGCGACTGGACCCGGCCCGAACTCCACGCCGGACAAGCCATCGCCATCCGGGGCGGCCGCCATCCCGTGGTCGAGGCCGTCACGGGCGTGGGCAACTACATCCCCAACGACGTGAGCCTCGACGAATCGACCCGGATGCTGCTCATCACCGGCCCCAACATGGCCGGCAAGTCCACGGTCCTGCGCCAGACCGCGCTCATCGCCATCCTGGCCCAGATCGGCTCCTTCGTGCCGGCGGCCCGGGCCAGCGTGGGGCTGGTGGACCGGGTCTTTTGCCGGGTCGGGGCCTCGGACAATCTGGCCCAGGGCCAGTCCACCTTCATGGTGGAGATGATGGAGACGGCCCGCATCCTGCGCCAAGCCGGCAAGAAAAGCCTGGTCATCCTGGACGAGATCGGGCGCGGCACGGCCACCTTCGACGGCCTGGCCCTGGCCTGGGCCGTGGTCGAGGAACTGTGCGGCCGCGACGACGGCCACGGCGTGCGCACCCTTTTCGCCACCCATTACCATGAGCTGACCGCCCTGGAGGGCCGCATTCCGGGGCTTCGAAACGCCAACATCGCGGTCAAGGAATGGAAGGGCGACATCATTTTCCTGCGCCGCCTGCTGCCCGGCCCGGCCGACCGCAGCTACGGCGTGGAAGTGGCCAAATTGGCCGGCGTGCCGCGAAACGTGGTCAAACGCGCCCGGGAGATTCTGGGCGAACTCGAAAGCTGCCGCGATCCCGGCCAGGTCGCCCGGGGCAACCGCGAGCGCGGCCAGCCGTCCCTGCCCGGTCTTTTCGCCGTGCAACAGCCCCAAGCCGACACCGACGAGGCCGAAGCCCGGCCCGACCTGTCCGCCCTGCTTCTTGACGAACTGTCTCGCCTCGAACTAGATCGGATGACGCCGCTTGAAGCCCTGACGCTGCTTTGCGACTGGAAAGGGCGATTTGGCGGCAACGCCCGCTAAGGAGACCAGCCCATGCATCATTTCGAGTACCGCGGCGGTGAGCTGTACGCCGAGGACGTTCCGGTTTCGACCCTTGTCGCCGCCTACGGCACGCCGCTGTACGTCTACAGCGCCGCCACCCTGCGCCGGCATTTCACGGCCTTTGACTCGGCTTTTGCCGCCCTGCCGCACCTCACCTGCTTTTCCGTCAAGGCCAATTCCAACCTGTCGGTCTTAAAAACCCTGGCCGCCATGGGCGCGGGCATGGACATCGTCTCGGGCGGCGAGCTCTACAGAGCCCTGGCCGCCGGCGTCGATCCCCAAAAGATCGTCTACTCGGGCGTGGGCAAGCGGGCCAGCGAGATCGAGGAAGCGCTGAGGGCCGGCATCCTCATGTTCAACGTGGAGTCCACGGGCGAACTGGAGCGCCTAAGCGCCATCGCCTCGCGCCTGGGCAAGACGGCGCAAGTGAGCCTGCGCATCAACCCCAACGTGGACCCCAAGACCCATCCCTACATTTCCACGGGCCTGAAGAAAAACAAGTTCGGCCTGGACATCGACCATTCCCTGGCCGCCTACGCCAAGGCCATGGAACTGCCCGGGGTCACGCCCGTGGGCATCGACTGCCACATCGGCTCCCAGCTCACCACCATCGCGCCGTTTTTGGAAGCCCTGGACAAGATCCTGGCCTTCCGCGACAAGCTCACGGCTATGGGCATCGAGACCCGCTACCTCGACCTCGGCGGGGGCCTGGGCATCCAGTACAACGAGGAAGAGCCGCCCCACCCCAGGGAATTCGGCCAGGCCCTGACCAAGGCCCTGGGCGATCTGCCCATTACGCTCATCCTCGAACCCGGCCGGGTCATCGTCGGTAACGCCGGCATCCTGGTCACCGAGGCGGTCTACACCAAAAAGACCCCGAGCAAGGACTTCATCATCGTGGACGCGGCCATGAATGACCTCATCCGACCCGCGCTCTACGACTCCTACCACGCCATCCGCGAAGTGCGCCCGGCCGGCCGGCCCGAACTGAACGTGGACGTGGTCGGCCCCATCTGCGAATCCGGCGATTTCCTGGCCCGCGACCGGACCCTGCCGGCCGTGGCCCCGGGCGAACACCTGGCCGTGTTCTCGGCCGGCGCTTACGGCTTCACCATGTCCTCCAACTACAACTCCCGGCCCCGGGCGGCCGAAATCCTTGTCGACGGCGACGAGGTCATCGTGGCCCGCCGCCGCGAGAACTACGACGATTTGATCGCCCTGGAGCGGTAGTTTCTCGGATATCGCGCCCGGTCCGCCTTAGCGCGCGCCGGGCGCGATGTTCTCCACACGGCGGGCGTCCGAGGACGACCGCCCTTCTCTTGACCGGATTCGTCACGCCGCTTATTTTTGTTGATGAGGGCAACCATGCCCAAAAGCGACCGCACATCCGGAGGCGCACCCCGTGAATCCCGTGCTGCCCGCCCTGCTCGCCATGCAGATCGTCTTTTGCGGCGACAGCATCACCAAGGGCTGGGAAATCTATAACCTTTTCGAAGAACCGCAAAAGGTCTTCATCAGCGGCGTGGAGTCCTCCACCAGCGCCGACCTGCTGCGGCGCATCGAACCCATCGCCAAAAAGCGGCCGGGCAAGGTCTTCCTCATGGTCGGCATCAACGAGATTGCCGCCCCGGACCGGATTCTCGACAACTACGACAAGATCATCAACAAGATCCAACATGTCTCGCCGTATACGCACATCTACGTGCAAAGCATCCTGCCCACCCGCGCCCAGAACATCGACAACGCCGTCATCGTCTCCACCAACGAACGCTTAAAGGCCCTTTGCGACCGCAAAAACGCCTTTGTGCGGTATCTCGATCTCTACGACGCCTTTTTGGCCGACGACGGCAAGCTCGGCCCCAATTTCACCGAAGACGGCATCCATCTGACCAAAAACGCCTATTCCCTCTGGAAAAAACGCATCGCCAGCCGCATGTGATCCAAGGCCTTGGCCTGCCAAGGACATCCACCGTCTTCTGGACAAACGCATCGCCAGCCCGATGCGACGGGAGCGCCCTTCATGACCGCCACGCCGCCCTACGTCATCGCCGGCAAGGAAACCATCCTCACGACCGATCAGGCCCGGGTGACGCTCATGACCCTGGCCCCAGGCCAGGCCATCCCGCCCCACCGCCACAGCCAGGTCACGGACATGACCTTTTGCCTGGAAGGCCAGGCCGCCGTGCGCTTCCCGGACACCGGCGAGACCGTGGCGCTCAGTGTTGGTCAACACGCCAGCGTGCCCCCGGGACGGCTCCACGAGGTGGCCAACGTCGGGGACGGCGTCTGCCGGCTGCTGCTGTCCAGGGACCGGGGCAGTACGATTTTCTGCCTGAATAGGCGCGCCCCATCCGTCGCCTGGAGCACGTTCCCGGTTTCCTGTTCGCTCCGGCGATGTCCGAAATGCTGACCATCTCCGCCCATGTTCGGCTGAAGTTTGCCGTCCGAGCCTTATCCTTCGCCCGCGTTCGGGTTCGGCGTGTCCTTGCCTCGTCGCCAACCTCCGCCGCGTTCCGCTGACGGCGACGCCACCTTCGACCTTTCCCGAGAATCGAGCTGTCGCTCCTTGCCCGTGGCGGAGCCACGTGTCCGCGTCCGGTGCGGGTCCATGTGTCTGCTTCCGGTTCGGCGGCAGGCTCCGTCTCCCTGTTGCGACCGGAATTTCTCGCGCTCGTCATGACAGCATGTCGGAAAATGGTTATGGAGGAAGTTGGTTCCGCTGAAATAGACCCGCAAAGGAGCGCACCATGGGCGATAAAACCGACCTCTTCCACTGCGATGAAAAGATGCTGACCTACGACGCCGCCGTCGTGCTGGAAAAAATCGTCGCCGGCCTCAAGCAGGGCAAGCTGGCCGCCAGCGGCGAAAACGGACCGACCTGCGTGGAGCTGCCGCACCTGGCCGAGCTGGAGATCAGCTTCAAGGAGAAATCCAAGCCCGGCAAGTCCAAGAAAAAACTCTCCATCGAACTCACCTGGAAGGACGGCGACGCGCCTGTCGGCCTTGACGGCTAGACGGCGCGACCACATGAGCGCATAGAGCGTTTTCTCGATAGCAGCCTAAACCCATTGGTTTTGCACAACAAAGACTGGTGTATTGCCAAGGGCTGCAGCACGAGACGCCCCAACGCCCAGAAAACAGGCAAGCCCCGGCCGGACGCTCAAGCATCCGGCCGGGGCTTTTTGAGGCGACGCCGGCCGTAGCCGGCCCGGATCAGGACTGGATCGAAATGCTGCGCGGCGACACCTCGCGCACCGAGGCCGTGCCGGTCAGGAGCATGGCCGCGACCAATTCGGCCCGCATTTTTTGCAGCAGCATGGCCACGCCCTCGGCCCCGCCGCCGAACGCGCCGATGACCAGGGGACGGCCCACCAGCACGGCGTCGGCCCCCAGGGCCAGGTACTTGAGCACGTCGGCTCCGGTGCGCACGCCACCGTCGGCCAGGATGATCCCTTGGCCCTTGACGGCCCGGGCAATGGCCGGCAGCACCTCGGCCGCGCCCGGGGTGTGGTCGAGCACCCGGCCGCCGTGGTTGGAAACCACGATGGCGGCCGCTCCGGCGGCAAAGGCGATCTCGGCCTCATCCGGGGTCATGACGCCCTTGACGATAAAGGGCGTTGTCGTGGCCCCGACCAGTTCCCGCAATTCTTCGGGCGTCTTGGGAGAGACCGGCTGGCCCTTGAGGGCCATGACGGCCAGGCCCGCGCCGTCCACGTCCACGCCCACGGCCGTCACGCCGACCTCGGCCGAGCGTTTGAGAAGCGCCGTGACGGCGTCCTGGGCCCGGGGCTTGATGAAAGGAATGCCATGGCCGGCCTTGGCGGCGATGGCGGCCAGGCCGCTGTCGAACATGGCCGGGTCGGCTCCGTCGCCGCAAGCGCCGATGGTTCCGGCCTCGGCCGCGCCGTCGATGATGCGGCGGATGAATTCGTCCTCGGGCAACCGGCCGCCCATGTTGTAGAGCACGCCGGTCATGGGCGCGGCCAGGATCGGCATGGACAAGGTCTTGCCGAACAGTTCGACGGTCGTGTCGGCCGTCTTGACGTTATGCAGGGTCCGCATGTTGAGCCGGACCTTGGACAGGGCCTCCAGGTTGGCCGCAAAGGCCGAGCCCGTGCCCATGCCGCCCATGCCCGGGGCCTCGCCGGCGCAGGCCCGGCCGTTGCAAACCGGGCACACCCGGCAATAGCCCTTGAGTTCTTCCTTGGCGGTCTTTCGAAGCGTGGCGATATCCATACAGCCTCCCGTCGTATTCGGTGATGCCTGGGACGGCCGGCCCTGGCGGCCGGCGTCCCCAGGCCGTGGTACGCCCGGCTCGGGGGAGTCGGCAAGCCCGCAATCCCGGCCGGTCGGAACTTGATGAACAAATCCCTCTTTTTTTTCACGTGACTTGCCGATTGCCCCCATGGTAAGCGCCAGCTTCGAATGCCGGCATACGCCGACTTCCCAACGCCAATACGAGGAGCCTATGCGGTCAGCCATCGCCCTGGCTGTCCTGGGCCTTGCGGCCCTGGTCAGCGCCTGCTCCGGAGGGGACAAGGAATCCTTCCGTAACGTCGATCACGATAAAAACGGCAAGATCTCCTACGAGGAGCTGCTGTTCGTTTTTCCGGACGTGACCCCGGACCTGTTCACCAAAGCGGACGCCGATTATGACGGCGGCTTGTCGGAAAGCGAATACGCCGCCTTCCTCAAGGACGACGCCAGGAACACCGCCAAGGCCGCCGCGCCCGCGCCCAACGCCCCGGCTCCGGTTCGTCCCGGCGACGGCAAACAGTTGGCCGTGCCCTTCAAAGGCGAGGAAGTCATCGAGATTCCCGCTCCTGTTGCCGAGCCGGCCGTCAAGGCCAAGCCCGAGAAAGGCAAGAAGGAAAAGGACGCCAAGGAGACCAAGGACGCCAAGGGCAAGTCCGACGGCGGCAAGAAATCCGAGGGTACGACCTACACCGTGCAGCGCGGGGACCATCTGTCACGTATCGCCCACAAATTCGGCGTCAGCGTGGAAGACATCACCCGGGCCAACGGCGACATGCACCCCGACACCCTGCGTGACGGGCAAGTGCTCAATATCCCGGCCAAGCCCTAGGCGTCGCCGGCTTTTGCAAAGGACCGTTCCATGAGACGGATTGTCTCCTCCATTCTCGCCGCCTCCCTTGTGCTGGCGGCCACGTCCGCCTCGGCCCTGACCCAAGAGGAAATTCTCCAGCGCCGTCTGGAAAAGATGCGTCAGGCCGACAGCGCCATCCGCCAAGAAGAGCAGCAACGCCAGGAGCAGATGCAGGAAGCCACCTCCGGCGTGGAATCCGGTCCTTCGCGCCAGGCATCCGAGAAACTGTCCATTCCCGATCCGGTCCGCCAGCCCCATCCCGAGCCCAAGACCGGGCTTTTCGGGGCCAAGCCGCAGCCAGCCGGCCAGCCGGCCGCCACGGTCCAGACGCCGCCGGCGTCCCAACCCGCCGCCGCCCCCAAACCCGCTGCAGCAGCCGCGCCTGTCGCGCCGGCCGTGACCGCGCCGCAGCCCATGGCTCCGCCCGCCGCGCAACCGGCCGCCACGCCGGCTCCCCAGCCCATGGCGACGCCGGCTGCGAGTCCGGCCGCCCAGCCGGCCATGGCCCAGGCTCCCGCGCCGGGCACCGGCACCCGCGATCCCAAGGCCGCCGCGTCCCTGGCCGCCCTGGCCGCCAAGGCCCAGGCCGCCGGGGACACCCAAACCGCGCTGACCATGCTCGACGAGGCCATCGCCGCCGATCCCCAGGACCCGGACCTGCGCAACAATCGGGGCAATCTCTTGAGCAACGCCGGCAAGCCCCGTGACGCCCTGCCTGATTACGACAAAGCCATCGCGGGCAAGGCGTCGGACGCCTCCTACTTCACCAACCGGGGGCTGGCCTACGAACGCCTCGGTAACCGGGAACAGGCCTGTGCCGACTACAAGAAAGCCTGCGATCTGGGTGACTGCGACTTCTTTAAAAGCTACAAGGCCGAGGGCAACTGCCGCTAAATTGGCAGAATTTGCCGCCTCGGCCCGACGTGGCGGCCGCAGGCCCGGAATCCTTGGACTGGATCGTTTCTTGCATGAGTCAGGGTAAACCCCGTGACGCCGATCCGGTCCCCTGGCGTCCGAGGAGGCCCGCCCTGAACACCCGCGTACTCATCGTCTGCCCGGATTCCCTGGAACTGGCGTTCCTGACCGGGGCCCTTTCGGGGCATTTCGCGGTGCTCGCCGCCCGCGACACCGACGAAGCGGCGCGCCTGTCGGCCCATTTCGGCCCCAGCCAACTGGCTTACCTGTCCCTGAAGGCTGACGATGATCCGGCAACGCTGCTCAAGGGTCTTGACGGCCTTGCCCCTCGGGTCATCACCCTGCTCCATGGCCCCCGCTCCGACACGGCAAACAACAACCGCCAGCCGCACGACCAGGAAGGCGTCTGTCGGCTTCCCCTGTCTCCCGGGGCGCTGCTGGCCCGCACCTGGCAGGCACTGGGGCTGCCGCAACCTGAAAAGACCGCATGCCGCCGGTCCGGGTCGGTGCTGACTCCCGAAGAAATAGCTTTTCTCCTGGGCCGGCCCCTGGCTGACGCCCAGACCGTCGGCGCTCCAGCCTGAGACGAATTCCTGTTGCGCCACCCCCCTGCCTTCCCCAGGGTGCAACACTAGGATTTACGCCGACGTACTCCCGCCAAGCCAAAACCGCACCAGATCTTCGGGTTCCTCGCGCTCGCGCAGCACGGAAAAACGACCCTGCCGCAGCCCCAACACGCGCGGCATTTGCCGGCTGTTGTAGCGCGACCACATGGACAGGGTGTAGGCCCCGACATCCTCGATAACCACGATGTCCCCGGCCGACGCCTCGGGCAGCATGGCCCGGCGCACGGGAAAATCCCCGGAAAAACACAGCGGCCCGGCCAGATGGTGGAGCACGGGTTTTCCGGTTTTCTCCAGGCCGTCGGCGCGCAGCAAACGGGTGCGGTGGGGCCAAAAACGCGGGTTGTAGCATTCGCGCACGAACATGTCCGCGCCCAGGTGCATGACCGCCGTTCGGTGGCCGGGCTGGCGCTTGACGTATTCCAGCCGGCTGGCGGCCACGGCGCAGGGCGCGGCCAACATGCGGCCGAATTCCGTGACCAGCCGGCGCTGGTTTCCCGCCAGGCCGGGGCTGCGAAGGCGAAGCGCATCAACGTAGGCTTGGGGGCTGGGCGGGCGGTCCGCGTCGCGGTAGGCGGCGGGCAGGCCGCCGCCGAGGTCGAAGACGGCCACGCGCCCGGGACCGAACCGGGCGTCGAGGTCGGCGGCAAGATCGTGGACCGCGCCCACGCCGGCCACGAGGAGTTCCAGGGAACAACCCTGGGAACCGATGTGGACATGGAGTCCCGAAAGCCAGGGATAGCGGCCGAAGGCGTCGACAATGGCCTCGCGCTGGGCCAGGGGCACGCCGAACTTGGAATAGCGCCCGGCCACGCTGGTGGCCTTGATGCGCCCGGTCCCGGCTTGCGGATTGACCCGCAACCCGGCCCGGGGAACAAGGCCCGTGTACCGGCCCAGGGCGTCCAGGCGGGCCAGCTCGTCCAGGTTGTCGGCATTGATGAAAAGCCCAAGGGTCAAAGCCAGGCGCAGTTCCTCCACGGTCTTGGCCGGGGAGTCGAAGACGATACGCTCGGAGGGAAAGCCGGCGGCCAGGGCCAAATGGATTTCGCCAAGGGAGGCCGCCTCGGCCCCCAGGCCGAGCTGGGCCAGCATGGCCAACACTGGCGGCAGCGGGCAGGCCTTGACGGCAAAGGCGTGGAGGGTTTCGGCGGGAAACGCGCCTCGCAGCGCCTCGACCCGGGCCTCAAGGGCGTCCAGGTCGTAGAGCACCACGGCGGTGTCCTGTTCCCGGAACCAGCCCTCGGCCAAGACTCGTTTAATTGCTTCCATACGTTGTCACACCTCGTTCACCCGACGCCCACCCTCTCCATTCCCCATTTGGGGGGTCTG
>ALAO01000379.1 GCA_000307955.1 Solidesulfovibrio magneticus str. Maddingley MBC34
CGGGAATAACGGCGCTCCTGCGCCGAGATTCCCGGCCAAAATCCCGACCCCATCTTCGCGCGACGCCGCCGTCCGCCGTACGCCCTTCCGCCCGCCTGCCCCGCCCATGTCAGGGGTCCGGGGGGCTCAGCCCCCCGGCGGGTCCAGGGCAGCGCCCTGGCGGGTCACGGGCGCTGCCGCATCAACACGTGCACGCCGGCTTGGCGGCCTCTTCCTCGCGGAACGGCGACATGCGCCGCAGGGTGTCGATGATGCCGGGCAGCTTGTCGAGGACGAGATCGATGTCGGCGTCGGTGGTATACCGCGACAGGCTGAACCGGATGGAGCCGTGGGCGAAGGTGAACGGCACGCCCATGGCCCGCAGCACGTGGGAGGGTTCGAGGCTGCCCGAGGTGCAGGCCGAGCCGGAGCTGGCGCAGATGCCGTACTGGTCGAGCATGAGGAGAATAGCTTCGCCTTCGACGAACTTGAACGCGATGCTGGTGGTGTTGGGCAGCCGATGGGTCGTGTCGCCGTTGACCTGGCTGTGGGGCACGGCGGCCAGGATGCCGGCTTCGAGGCGGTCGCGCAGGGCTTTCACGCGCGTATTTTCATCGGCCATATGCTCCTTGGCCAGGGTCATGGCCGCAGCCAGGGCGATGATGCCGGCGGTGTTTTCGGTGCCGGCCCGGCGACCGCGTTCCTGGTGGCCGCCGATGAGAAACGGCCGAAACGGCGTTCCCTTGCGCACATACAGCACGCCGACGCCCTTGGGCGCATGGAGCTTGTGGCCGGACAGCGACAGCATGTCCACGGGCAGCTTGGACAGATCGATGTCGATCTTGCCCACGGCCTGGACCGCATCGGTGTGGAACAGCACGCCCTTGGCCTTGCACAGGGCGGCGATCTCCGGGATGGGGAAAATGACGCCGGTTTCGTTGTTGGCGTACATGACGGACACGATGGCCGTGTCCTTGCGAATGGCCCCGGCCACTTCGGCCATGTCCAGGTTGCCCTTGTCGTCGACGCCGAGATAGGTGACTTCGTAGCCCTTTTCTTCCAGATGCTTGGCCAGGCTCAAGATGGCCGGATGCTCCACCCGGGTGGTGACGAGGTGCTTTTTCTCGGGCTGGGCGGCCAGGGCGCTGAGGATAGCGGTGTTATCCGACTCCGAGCCGCAGGAGGTGAAAATCAGCTCCAACGGGTCGCAGCCCAGGACCGAGGCAACGTCGGCCCGGGCTTTTTTGAGCTGCAGGCCGACCTGACCACCGAAGGAATGCATGCTGGAGGGGTTGCCGTAGAATTCCGTCAGATAAGGCAGCATGACCTCCGCCACTTCCGGGGCGACCCGGGTGGTGGCGTTGTTGTCGAGATAGACGACCGGGTTCATTACCGCGCCTCCTTGACCGTGATGCCGGGTTCGACCAGTTCCTGGAGCCGCTTTTGCACGAATTCGGTCAGCGTCACGTTGCTGCTCGGGCAGCCCTTGCAGGCTCCGCGCAACGACACGAAAACCGTCTGGCCGTCGATGTCCACCAGTTCGATGTCGCCGCCGTCCTTCTTGAGGTTGGGGCGAATCTCCTCCTCCATGACCTTGGTCACGAGCTTCATGCGCTCGATGTTGGTCATGGGGCGCTTGACCTCAAGCTCCACCAGCGGCTTCTTGGCGGCCTGGCCAAGCTCGTCGGCCAGGATGGCGGCCAGCTTTTCCAGACAGTCGCCGCAGCCGCCGCCGGCCTTGGTGTAGTCCGTGATTTCCTCGACCGTGGTCAGCTTGTTCTCGCGGATGGCCCGGCGCAGCTGGCCGTCGTAAACGCCAAAGCACTTGCACACGAGCTCCCCTTCGGGCTCGTGCTCCGGGGCCTTCTCGCCCAGATAATTAGCCAGGGCCGCTTCCAGGGCCTCCTGGCCCATGACCGAGCAGTGCATCTTTTCCTTGGGCAGTCCGCCCAGGAATTCGGCGATGTCCTTGTTGGTGAGCGCCTTGGCTTCCTCGATGGTCTTGCCCTTGAGCAACTCGGTCAAAACCGAACTGGAGGCAATGGCCGAAGCGCAGCCGAAGGTCTGAAAGCTGGCGTCCTCGATGACGCCGGCGTCGCTGATCTTGAGAAAAAGCTTGAGCGCGTCGCCGCAGGCCAGGGAACCCACCTCGCCCACGGCGTTGGCGTCCTCAAGACTGCCGACGTTTCTCGGATTGAGAAAATGATCCCTGACTTTATCCGTATATTCCCACATGTTGACCTCCGTTGCGTCGGCACGCGGCCGGCGTGGCAACGCCAGTATATGCCGCAAAAGGCGGTTGGCGAAAAGGGGCGAAGCCCGTTTTTTCAAAGAGCCGTGACAAATCCATACCATAACGATGGGATTGGTTTCGTCAACCGCGCCCTTTACGCTTTTCGCGCCCAGGCGTAAGAAAAAACTCGAAATCACTCGGACGCGCGTACCCCCGCCGCCCGCCCCCGGAGTGGCGACATGCTCGAAAAACTAGGACTTATCGCCCTGGCCGGCGCCGCCGGCACCCTGGCCCGCTACTGGCTCTCGGGACTGGTCTACGACATCCTCGGCCGGGATTTTCCCTGGGGCACGGCCGCCGCCAACATCCTGGGCTGCTTCCTCTTCGGCCTGGTCTGGGAAGCCGGCGCGGACCGCATGCTGCTGCGCACCGAAGCGCGCACCGTGCTGCTCACCGGCTTCATGGGCGCGTTCACCACCTTCTCCACCTTCATCTTCGAAAGCGGCGGCCTGCTCGAAGACCACCGCTACCTCGCGCTTTTCGCCAACCTCGGCTTCCAAACGCTCCTCGGCTTCGCCGCCCTGTTCGCCGGCCTGGCCCTGGGGCGGCTGGTGTAGCTGGGAGGGGTGAGAGAGGGAGAGGGAGTTGGAGCAGAGGGAGAGAGGAAGAGGAAGAGCGGGCTCTGCCCGCGCCCGCCGGGGGCCTTAGGC
>ALAO01000380.1 GCA_000307955.1 Solidesulfovibrio magneticus str. Maddingley MBC34
GCGCGCCGCCGACGTGACGCTCAAAGAGCGCCGCAAGCTCATCATCGTGCCCCGCGAAACACCCCTGCATCTGGGACATCTGCGCCACATGGCCGCCCTGGCCGAAATGGGGGCGGTCATCCTGCCGCCCATGCCGTCGTTTTACCACGGCCCGCAGACCATCATGGACGTGGTGGACCAGACGGTCGGCAAAATTCTCGATCAGTTCGCCGTTCCCCACGAACTCTTTCGGCGCTGGGGCGGGCGGTGACCCCGGAGGCGTTCGAGGCCGCCGTCCGGGAGCTGTTCGCCGAGGTGACGACCATGACCCTGGCCACCTGCGCAGGCGACCGGCCCTGGGCCAGCGACGTCTATTTCGTCGCCGACGGCTGGAAACTCGTCTTTTTCTCGTCCCCGGCCAGCCGCCATTGCCGCAACCTGGCCGCCAATCCGGCCTGCGCCGCGACCATCCACCCGGTGGCGGCTTCCTGGCGCGACATCCGCGGCCTGCAGCTCGAAGGCCGGGGCGAACCCGTCGAAGGCATCAAAGCCATGGCCCGGGCTGCGGCCGTCTACTGCGCCAAATTCCCCTTTGCCAAGGCCCTGCTCGAAGCCCCTGGCGAGACCGCCGCCAAGATGGCCCGCGTGCGGCCCCATGTCTTTGTCCCCGAGGCCGTGCGCCTGACCGACAACCGGCAAGGCTTCGGCACGCGTTTTCTCCTGCGCCTACGCTCCGGCCGGCCCCTGGGGCCGCCGCAGCGGGAATCGGGCAGCAGCGTTTAGTGTCGCGTCCACGAAAAGCGCACAGGCCGTCTCCAAGACAACACACTTAATACCTGTATTTTTTTACAAAGAATGCTCCCGTATTTATTCGGGACGCGACACGAGAAAGCCCCTGGGGCAGACGCCCGACGACACCAGTCGAGAAATATTCGAACCTGCCATCCGCAGCGGCCCCGCCCACAGCCCGCCCTCAGGAAATCTTGCCAGGACAACCCTTCCCCCCATTGCTGCCTCGCACGTATTGTCATATGCTGGAAATGGAGTGGTCGAAACGACACCATCGGCAATGCAATACGAAACCTTCCTGATGTGTTCGCCCCAGCGGGCCGCTTTGGACCATTGGTCCGTCCCAACAGCAGGCAAACAGGTCCTGGCGGTACGCCCGTGACATCTCCCCTCCCCTCCGTTCGCGGTACAGCCAAACTCCGCTTCGGCCTGCCGGCGCTCCTTGCGTTGCTGTGCGCCCTGCTGCTGTCGCCTACCGTCAGGAAATCCCGGGCCGCCCAGGCCGACGCCCCATCCACAGCCAAAGCCATCACCGTGGTCCTTGACCAGGACTATCCGCCCTACGCCATCACCACGCCGGAAGGCGAAACCACGGGCATTCTTGTCGACTACTGGAAGCTCTGGGAAAAAGTGACCGGCGTGCCCGTCAACCTGCGTCCCATGGACTGGAACAACGCCCAAAATGAAATGCTCCAAGGCCGCGCCGACGTCATCGACACGCTGTTCCGCAATCCCGATCGGGAAAAAATCTACAGTTTCTCCAAACCTTACGCCACCATCGAAGTGCCTATCTTCGTCCACAAGGACTTAAGCGGCATCAAGGACCTCGACACGCTGCGGGGATTTACCGTGGGCGTCAAACGCGGCGACGCCAGCGTGGACTACCTCTCCAGCCGGGGCATCCTGCCCCTGGCCGCCTTCGACGGTTACGAAGGCGTGGTCCAGGCCGCCCGCGACGCCCGGGTCAAGGTCTTTTGCGTCGACAAGCCCCCGGCCCTTTATTACCTCTACAAGTACGGCCTGGAAAACGACTTCCGGCTGGCCTTCAACCTCTACCAGGGCGAGTTCCACCGGGCCGTGCGCAAAGGCGACGAAGCCCTGCTCCAGCTCGTGGAAGACGGCTTTGCCCGCATCACCCCGGAGCAGTACGAGGAAATCGACCGCAAATGGCGCGGCTCGTCGCTTTTCCCCTCTTCCACCATGCGCTACGCCCTGTGGGCCCTGGCCGTGGTGGCGGCGGCCGTGGCCGTGCTCGTGGCCATAAACGCCGTGCTGCGCCGCACCGTGCGCCGCCAGTCGTCGCGCCTCGACCAGCTGTTGGTGGCCGTGGGCCAAAGCGAGGAACGTCACCGCGAACTCGTTCAAAGCGCCGCCAGCGTCATCCTGCGCCTGGACCACCAGGGCAGGGTCGTCTTCTGCAACGCCTTTGGGCTGGACTTCTTCGGTTTTGCCCTGGAGGAAATGATCGGCCGGGAGATCGGCCTGCTCATCGACATACCCGAAGCCCCGGGGGCCGACGACGACGACGCGTCCTGGCCGCAAACCCTGACCGCCCTGGCCCAGTCCCCGGAAAGCGCCGCCTCCCTGACCCGCCAGCACAGACGCAAAAGCGGCGAACTCGCCTGGATCGTCTGGTCGTTGCGAGGCCTTCGCGCCGCCACGGGAGGGGTGAACGAGTTCCTGTGCATCGGCAACGACATCACCGAGCGCAAGCGCATCGAGGAAGCCCTGCGCGCCAGTGAGGCCCGCTACACCCTGGTTGCCAGGGGGGCCAACGACGGCATCTGGGACTGGGACCTGCGCACCAACATCGTCTACTACTCCCCGCGCTATCTGGAAATTCTCGGCTACGCCCCCGACGAGGTGCAAAACCTCCTCGACGAATGGACCAAGCGCATCCATCCCGACGACGCCGAGAACGTCATCCGCGCCAACAAACGCTGCGCCGACGGCGAAGTGGACAACTTCGCCGTGGAGTACCGCATGCGCCACAAGGACGGCGTTTACCGCTGGATTCTCGGTCGGGGCGCCAGCCTCAAGGACGAACGCGGCGTGGTTATCCGCATGGCCGGCACCCATACCGACATCACCCGCCGCAAACGCGACGAAGAAGCCCTGCGCGAAAGCCAGGACCAGCTTGCCAAGATCTTCCGCTTCACTCCCGTAGGCATCTCCATCACCACCCGGCGCGACGGCCGCATCGTGGACGTCAACGAGACCGGGGCCCGCATGTTCGGCCACGTCAAGTCCGAAGTCATCGGCCGCACCGCCCAGGAAATCGGCCTATGGCGACGGGTCGAGGAACGCGAGGCGCTGCTGGCCGAAATGGCCCGGGCCGGCTCCATCTTCGGCAAGGAACTCGAACTACGCCACAAAAACGGCTCCACCGTCACCGTGCTCTATTCCGCCGTGGCCAACCACGCCTACGGCGAGCCCTGCATCCTGTCCGTGCTCGTGGACATCACCGAACGCAAGGCCATGGAACAGGCGCTTCGCCGCTCCAAGGAATCCGCTGAGTCCGCCAACAGGGCCAAAAGCGAATTCCTCTCCACCATGAGCCACGAAATCCGCACGCCCATGAACACCATCCTC
>ALAO01000381.1 GCA_000307955.1 Solidesulfovibrio magneticus str. Maddingley MBC34
GCCGGGTCTGGGGCGGAGCCCCAGAGGGGTCTGGGGCAGAGCCCCAGCGGGGTCCGGGGCGGCGCCCCGGCTTATTCATCCACGAGGTAGAGGTCGAGGAGGCCCGGGGGCGGGTCGATGGTGACGACGCCGGCGTCGAGGTCGACGTCGGGCACGAAGTCGTCGGTAGCGGGAAAGAGGATCTCGCGGCCCTTGGCGTCGCGGATGACCCAGATTTCCGGTCCGCCGTAGTCGCGGACGTCCTCAATGACGCCGAGGTCGGGGTCGTTTGGCCCGGCGTCGGCCAGGCGCACCCGCAGGCCCGGCAGATCGTGGAGGAACACTTCGTCCTCGGCGGCCGCGACGAGCTTGTCGGCCGGCACGCAAATGGCCAAGCCGCGCAGGGCCTCGGCGGCGGTGCGGTCCGGGACGTTGTCGAAGGTGACGAGGATGCGGTCCTGGTGGGGCCGGACGGCGCGCACCACATAGTCCCTGCCGCGCCCGGGGTCCGACGGCGGCGACAGGCGCAGGGTCGAACCTCGGGCGAAGTAGGTGGGGGAATCGGCGTGGCTGTCCACGATGAGTTCTCCCCGGACGCCGTGGGGGCGGGCGACCACCCCCACGATGATGTATTTGCTTGCGGCCATGGACCGTCTGCCTTGGTTGCGGCGCGGGCCGTGCGCGCCGGCCGGGTTATTCGAGGATTTCCAGGACGGAGCGCTTGCGGGCCTTGGTGGAGGCCGCGCCGAGGATGGTGCGCATGGCCCGGGCCGTGCGGCCCTGCTTGCCGATGACCTTGCCGAGATCTTCCTTGGCCACCTTGAGTTCGATGACCGAGGTCTGCTCGCCTTCAATCTCCGACACGTGCACCTGGTCCGGATTATCCACCAACGATTTCGCCACGTATTCGATCAAGTCCTTCAACATACGCACCTCCTGAGGGTAACCGTCAGAGCAAGCGAAGGACTTCCGCTTCCGAGTCCGCATGTCTCCCGGCAGTCGGGAGGGGAGCGGCGGCGTCGCGGCTTGCCGGCCGGACCGGCCCGGCGGTCACCCGCCGGCTTGCGCCTAGACGCCCGCCTTCTGGAGCAGAGCGCGCACGGTATCCGTGGGCTCGGCGCCGCGCGCCAGCCAGGCCCGTACTTTATCACCATCCACTTTTATCTCGGCCGGGTCAACCATGGGGTTGTAATAGCCCAGGTATTCCAGGGCGCGGCCGTCGCGGCGGGTTTCGGAATTCATGGCGACAATGCGGTAGAACGGGCGCTTCTTGCAACCCATGCGGGTCAGGCGCAATTTCATGGCCATAACGTGTCTCCCCTTTATGTGGTGGACGATTTGCTGTTGTGGAAGCCCGCGAACCTTGCGGTCAGCGTTTTTTCCGTTTTTTCCGTTGTTCTTTCTTCTTCTTGGCGGCGGCCCGGGCGCTTTCGATGGCGGCCTTGCTCGGCGCGGGCGCGCCGCCCATGCCGCCCATGCCCGGCGGCATGCCAGGCATTCCGCCCATGCCGGGCATTCCCGGCATCCCGCCCGGGGGCATTCCGGGCATCTTCATCCCAGGCGGCATCTTGGGCATGGAGGGCATCCCCTTGCCGCCCATCATCCGCTGCATCATCTTCTGCATCTGGGTGAAATTTTTCAGCAGCTGGCTGACTTCCAGGACCGTGGTCCCCGAGCCCTTGGCGATGCGCTCCCGGCGGCTGGTGTTGATGAGCTTGGGATTGTCGCGCTCGGCCTTGGTCATGGAGTTGATCATGGCCTCGACCCGGGCCATTTCCTTTTCCGGCATTTGCACGTCGCCAAGCTGCTTGCGCACCTGGGACATGCCGGGGATAAGCTTTAACAGCCCTTCCAGGGACCCGAGCTTTTTGATGCGGCGCATCTGGGTGCGGAAGTCTTCCAGGGTGAACTGGGCCTTGCGCAGCTTGCGCTCCATCTCGGCCGCTTCGTCGGCGTCGACGTCGGTCTGGGCTTTCTCAATGAGCGTGAGGATGTCGCCCATGCCCAGGATGCGCGAGGCGGCCCGGTCAGGATAGAAAAGCTCCAGGTCGGCGACTTTTTCGCCCGTGCCCACAAGCTTGATGGGCTTGCCCGTGACTTGGCGCACGGACAGGGCCGCGCCGCCCCGGGCGTCGCCGTCCATCTTGGTCAGGACCACGCCGGTGACGTCCAGGCGTTCGTTGAAGGCGGCGGCCACGGTGACGGCGTCCTGGCCGGTCATGGCGTCGGCCACGAACAAAATTTCCCCGGGCGCACAGCCGGCCTTGATGGCGGCCAACTCGTCCATGAGGGCTTCGTCGATATGCAGGCGACCGGCGGTGTCCAGCAGCACCACATCATGGCCGGCGCGCTTGGCCTCGGCCAGGGCGGCGGCGCAGATGTCCACCGGGTTCTGGTCCGGGGTGGACGGATAGGCCGGGATATCAAGCTGGGAAGCCAGCTTGTGGAGCTGGTCAATGGCCGCCGGACGGTAGACGTCGGCCGGGACCAGATAGGGCTTGCGTTTGAATTCGCGGCGCAGCTTCAGGGCCAGCTTGGCGCAGGTGGTGGTCTTGCCCGAGCCTTGCAGGCCCACGACCATGATGACGGCCGGCGAGCCGGACAGGTCGAGGTCGGTGGCCTGTCCGCCGAGGATCTCGATGAGTTCCTCGTGGACGATTTTCACGACCTGCTGGCCGGGATTGAGGCTTTTGAGCACGTCCTGACCGACGGCCCGTTCCCGGACGCGTTCGACGAAGTCCTTGACGACCTTGAAATTGACGTCGGCCTCAAGCAGGGCCAAACGCACTTCGCGCAACGCGGTCTGAACGTTTTCCTCGGTCAGTCGGGCCTGGCCCCTGATCTTGCGGAAAACGTCTTCGAGTCTGTCTGTAAGGCTGTCGAACATGGTCCTAGCGCACCTCGGTAAAGGGCAAAGTTTGACTTGATAACGGCAAGCGGTCCAGACGTCAAGAGGCCGCCGGGACCGGCCCGGCGGCTGGAAAAAAAAGCCCCGTCCGGCGAGCGGACGGGGCCTTGGCGTCTTTGAGTCGAAGCCGGGCGTCCGGGGACTACCAGCTGTTGCGACGGGGACGGTCGTTGTAGCCGCCGGCGCGGGGCTGACGCTCTTCGGCTTCGTTGACCCGCAGGTCGCGGCCGCCGAAATCCTTGCCGTTAAGGCCCTGCATGGCGGCGTCGGCGCCGTCGTCGCCCATTTCCACAAAACCGAAACCGCGCAGGCGGCCGGTTTCACGGTCCACGATCAGTTTGACCGAAGTCACGTCGCCGTAGGCGGCGAACAGGTCGCGGATTTCGTCTTCGTTGGTGGAAAAGGGCAAGTTGCCGACATAGAGTTTCTTGGACATGCGTTGCGCTCCAGATTTCGGGCTAATTCTTCAAAGGTCGTCGGGAGCTTGCAAACACGCAGGTCCTCGGAGACTGAAAAAAAGACTTAGCCAACAATGTAAGATGCCGACAACTACTCGTGCCCCAGGCTTGTGTCAACAGCTTATTTGCCGCAAAGCGCCGAGCCGAGCCCTTGCCAATCGAGCTGCTGCAATATTCGGGTATCGCGCAGCACCAGGCGGTTTTGCAGGGCCTCGTCGCGGGCCGCCCCACCCCTGACGCCGTAAAACGGCAGCAGCACGGTGAAAGCCTGCAATTGGGCCGTGCGCGCCAGCGGCAGAACATCAAGGGGCCGCGTCTGCTCGGGACGCTCGCCAAGCCGGCAAGGTTGGTTGAAAACAATATATTCGCGGCAGGCCAAAGGCCGCATCGGATAGACGGCGCAAGCCCCATCCACGAGGAACGGGCACGGGGCCTGGCGTTGCATCGTCAACGCCTCCCCCACCTTTCTCGCCAGATCGCCGTTTAAGTGGCTCAAGGCGAACCATCGCAGCCCCTGGGTCTCGATGGTGGAAACAGGAATGGGTTGGCTGCAGCAGGCATGACATCCCGCGCGGCAAGCCGGGACGCGCCCCGAGAGCGCGACCGCCCGGTCCACCCCCTGGTCGATAATGGAGCCGGCCTCAATCAGCGCCGTGAGCCAGGGCAGACGAGGGGCGGCGTCGCGTACCCGCCGTAGGGACAGCACAGGCATAGTTCAGCCACCTTACGTCACCACAAAACAATGTCAACGCTGCCGGCATTCTACATATCTTCCGAACTATAAATGCAGTATGACGCACTACTTGCAGGGAATAGTTGGAAACCAAGAAACATATCCCTGTCACAATGAGACGAGGCAAGCCAAAACCCTGGCAAAAAGGACAACCACACAAGCAATACGCGCCCTAAACTCAAACGCTCTACGAGCCCATGTGGAGCACATTTTAACGGCACAAACCCGAAGATCGCGCCCATCTGCCCTGTGCCGACAAGGCCGCAGTACGCCATGTCGGCGAAGCGTCGCGATCCCGCCGGCATGCCAACCCTTCTACAACGCCTGTCTTGAAAAAAAACGATATGTGCCAACCGAAGGACGATGTGCATAAAAAAAAGGGGCTTGCGCCCCTTTTTCGCTTTGTCCCGGCCGGTCAGCCCCGAATGGCCCGGGCAAACCCCGCTTCCGAACGGTTGATGACCGCTTCGTCCACGCAAAAGGCCAGCCGGAAATAGCCCGGCATGCCAAAGCCGCGCCCCGGCACGGCCAGGACACGTTCCTTGGCCAGGCGATCCAGAAAAACCAGCTCGTCGGCGTCGGGGGACTTGGGGAAGAAATAGAACGCCCCGCGCGGCATGATGAACTCGTAGCCGGCCCGGGTCAGCACCCCGGCCATGGCCGACCGACGGCGCTCGTAAATGCCCCGGTCCACTTCTTGGCCCAGCGCCCGCAGGAGCAAGGCCTGGCCCACGGCCGGCGCGTTGACGAACCCGAGGATGCGGTTGGCGAAGACCAGCCCGGCCACGAGCTGCCCCCGGCCTTCCATGAGCGGCGACACAACGACATAGCCCACCCGCTCGCCGGGCAGGGACAGATTCTTGGAAAATGAGCCGATGACCAACGAATACGGATACAGCGGCAGCACCGAGGGGACGTCCGCGCCGTCGTAGGCCAAAAACCGATAGGGTTCGTCGGCCAGCAGATAAATGGGGCGCTCGCGGCCGGCCGAGGCGCGGGTCAGCATGGCGGCCAGTTCGGTCAGCGTCTCCTTGCTGTAGACCATGCCGGTGGGGTTGTTGGGCGAATTAATCAGCACCACCCGGGTGCGCGGGGTGATGGCCGCTTCCATGGCCGCGATGTCCAGGTCGAAGTCGGGCTTGGTGGGCACGGGCCTCAGCACGCCGCCGGAGTTGCCGGCGTAGAAGCCGTATTCCACGAAATAGGGGCTTGGGCAGATGACTTCGTCACCCGGGGTGAGGACGGCCCGGAAAAAGCAGTTGATGCCGCCGGCCGCGCCGCAGGTGAGCAGCAGATCCTCGGCGGCGATGGCGATGCCCTGCTCCTTGGTGAGGTGCTCGGCCAGGGCGGCCCGCACAGCCGGATAGCCGGGATTGGGCATGTAGCCGAAGGCAAAGGGCCGATCCGCCTGTTCGGCCAGCTCGGCCAGGCACTCGCCGACCACGGCCGGGGGCGGCAGATCGGGGTTGCCGAGCGAAAAGTCGCACACGGCGTCTTCGCCGTATTGTTTTTTGAGCTCCAGCCCGTGTTCGAAAATCTTGCGTATCCAGGCTCCGCCGGACAGGAATTGTTCCATTTGCTCGGTGACCAGTTTCACGGCCGACCCTCCGAAAAAAGTGTCCGGGGAGCATGGCCCAAAAACCGGAGCGACGCAATATGGTAACGAGTTTACCGCCGAATCGCGACGCGCTCCAAAAAAACAATTCCCTCTCGGGGAAGTTTGGTTTATGGTCCTCGCCTCACGGCGATCCCTGCCGCTAATCCCTATCTTCGCGAGACTCCCATGACCGAGGCGAAAAAGCCTGAAATCCTTGCCCCTGCGGGCGATCCCTATTCCTTTCTGGCGGCCGTAGCCGCCGGGGCCGACGCCGTCTACTGCGGCCTCAAACATTTCTCCGCCCGCATGCTGGCCCGCAACTTTTCCACGTCCGAGCTGGCCGCCCTGGCCGAAATGGCCCGGGGCCGCAACGTGCGCACCTACGTCGCCATCAACACCCTGCTCAAGCCCGACGAGGCCGACAAAGCCGGACGCCTGATCTCGCGCCTGGCCGCCGACGTCGGACCCGACGCGCTCATCGTCCAGGATCTGGGCGTTGCCGCCGTGGCCCGGCAGGCCGGCTACAAGGGCGAACTGCACCTGTCCACCCTGGCCAACGTCAGCAGCCCGTCGGGCCTGGCCTCCCTGCCCGCCTACTCCTTTTCCCGGGTGGTGCTGCCGCGCGAGCTGACCGTCGACGAGATGCGCGAGATGGCCGAGGCCGCGCCCAAGGGCCTTTCCCTGGAAGCCTTTGTCCACGGCGCGCTGTGCTACAACGTCTCGGGCCGCTGCTATTGGAGCAGCTACCTCGGCGGCAAGTCGGGCCTTCGCGGCCGCTGCGTCCAGCCCTGCCGGCGCATTTACGACCACCGGGGCCAGAAGGGCCGTTATTTCTCCTGCCAGGACCTGAGCCTCGACGTGCTGACCAAGGCCCTGCTCACCATCCCCGAAATCACGGCCTGGAAGATCGAGGGCCGCAAGAAAGGCCCGCACTACGTCTACCATACCGTGGCCGCCTACAAGCTCTTGCGCGACGCCGCCGACGACACCTCGGCCAAGAAGATGGCCGCCAGCTTCCTGGAACAGGCCCTGGGCCGGCCCGGCACCAACTACAATTTCCTGCCCCAGCGGCCCAAGAACCCCATCGACACCAAGGAGCGCACCGGCTCGGGCATGCCCGCCGGCAAGCTCACCCGGGGCATCAAAAGCGGCCAGTGGAACCTGTCCACCCGCGTGGGCCTCATGCCCGGCGACCTGCTGCGGGTGGGCTTCGAGGACGAGCCCGGGCACCGCGTAGTCAAGGTGACCCGCACCGTGCCCAAGGGCGGCCGGCTCACGCTCACCTTCGACGGCCCCGACAACAAGCCCGAGTCCGGCATCCCGGTCTTTCTGATCGACCGCCGCGATCCGGCCCTGGCCGCCAAGATCGCGCCCCTGGAAGCCGCCCTGGACAAGATCACCCCGCGCGAGGCCAAACCTTCGGAATTCGTCGCCAAGCTGCCCAAGCCGGCCAAGCCGTTTCGCAGCGAGCCGCTGTCGCTCAGCGTGTGGCGGCATCCCGACATGCGCAAGGAAAAGAGCCCCTTTGGCGTGTGGATCTCCACCCACCGGGCCCAGAATCTGCCCCTTGGCCGGGCGGCCATGGTCTGGTGGTGGCTGCCGCCGGTCATCTGGCCCGACGAGGAAAGCGAATTCAAAAGCCTCATCGCCGCCATCGTCAGCCGGGGCGGCAAGCGCTTCGTCCTCAACGCCCCCTGGCAGGTCGGCCTGTTCCCGGCCGGGGCCAAGGGCCTGGACTTCTGGGCCGGCCCGTTCTGCAACGTGGCCAACCCCCTGGCCCTGGGCGAACTGGCCCGGAACGGGTTTTACGGCGCGTTCGTCTCGCCGGAGCTGTCGGGCGAGGATCTGCTCGGACTGCCCAAGGTCTCCCCGATGCCCCTGGGCATCGTGGCCAAGGGCGCCTGGCCCCTGGGGCTTTCGCGTGTGCTCTCGGGCGAGGTCAAGACTTGCCTGCCCGTGATCAGCCCCAAGGAAGAGGGCCTGTGGGCCGTCAAATATGACCGCACCTATTGGCTCTACGCCAACTGGGAAGTGGACCTCTACCGCCACCGCGAAGCCCTGGTGAAGGCCGGCTACTGCGTGTTCGTGGACCTGCGCGAGCCGCTGCCCAAGGAAGTGAACCGGCGCGACCGCACCAGCCACTTCAACTGGGAAATCGGGTTGCTGTAATGGCGCGGCCGGCCAAGCTCTGCATCGCCATGGTGGGGCTGCCGGCCATGGGCAAGTCCACTGTCGCGGCCAAAATCAAGGAAAACCTCGAGAAAGACGACATCAAGGTCGGCATTTTCAACAACGGCGACGTGCGCCGGCGCATGGTCGCCGGCAACACCTCCCATGCCGGCTTCTACAACCCGGACAACGCCGACGCGACGGCGCTGCGCGAACGCATCGCCGCCGTGAGCATCGCCGAGGCCAAGGCCTATCTCACGGCCGAAGGCCAGATCGCCATCCTCGACGCCACCAACGTCTCCCGCAAACGGCGGGAGACGTTGCGGCAGCTTCTCGCGCCCCACCCCATCCTGTTCATCGAGTGCATCAACGACGATCCCGAGCTGCTGGCCCTGTCCGTGGCCCGCAAGACCCGGCTGCCGGAATTCGCCCACCTGCCCCAGGAAGAAGCGGCCAAGAGCTTTTTCTCGCGCATCGGCTACTACCGCCACATCTACGTCCCGGCCGACGAAGCCGACAACCTCGTACGCCTGGACACCCTCAACAACCGCATCATCGCCGAACGCGTCCACTCCGACGTGCCCCACTACGGCCGCATCCGCGACCTGCTCATGTCGGACTGGATCAAAAATCTCTTTCTCGTGCGCCACGCCGAGAGCGAATACAACCTGGAAAACCGCGTCGGCGGCGATTCCAGCCTGACCGAAAAAGGCCGGCGCATGGCCTGGGCGCTGTCGCGCCACTTCATCGGCACGCCCCTGCCCTACGTCTTTACCAGCACGCTCACGCGCACCCGCGAGATGGCCGAACCGCTGCTGGAAACCCGCAAGGGCATGACCATCCACCACGCCTTCAAGGAATTCGACGAGATCGACGTGGGCGAATGCGATGGACTGAGCTACACGGAGATGGAACGCAGCCGGCCGGAACTCTTCGCCGCCCGAGGGCGCAACAAATACAACTTCGTCTATCCCGGCGGCGAAGGCTACGCCACCATGGCCGGACGGGTGTATCGCGGCATCAAAAAAGCCATCTACTTAAGCGGCAATTCCGAATACATCATGATCATCGGGCACCAGGCCGTCAACCGCATGATCCTCTCGGACTTCCTGTTCCGCCGCGCCGAAGACGTGCCCTACATCTTCATTCCCCAGGACAAGTACTTCCACATCGTCTCGACCCAGAGCAAGAAGCTGTTCGAACTGCGCAAGTTTTAGGGGAAGAGAAAGAGGGAGAGGGAGGAAGATGCCTCCGGCGGCTGGGGGCCTGAGGCC
>ALAO01000382.1 GCA_000307955.1 Solidesulfovibrio magneticus str. Maddingley MBC34
GTTGGTCTGGTCGGCGATGTCGGAAATGACGTTCATGATGTGGCCGATGCTGTCGGCCTGCTGGCCAAGGCGCGTCATGGACTCCTTGAGGTCGAGGATGCGTCGGCGGATGCCTTCGATGGAATTGACGGCCGAGCGCACCCCGTCCGCGCCGGTGACGGCCTTGTCCTTGGCGTCGGCGGCGCTCACGGCGGCACTGGACGCATTGCGGGCCACTTCCAGCACCGTGGCGTTCATCTGCTCCATGGCCGCAGCCGTGTCCATCATGCGGTCGCGCTGCTGAGCCGCGCCCTGGCCCACCTGCTCGATGCGCGACAGCAGACCGGCCGAATGTTCCATGACGCTTTGGGAAATGCCGCGCGCCCTGGCCGCGCCTTCGCCCAGGCGGGCCAGCATCTCGGCGGTGCGGGCCTCCTGCTCCTTGGCGGCGGCCAAGGCCCGTTCGGCGTCGTCGGCGTGGACGGTGCATTCTTGGTTTTTGGCTTCAACAGCGGCCAGGGTGCCCCGCAGGGACTCCACCATGCGGGCCAGGGCGTCGCGCAGCACGGCCAGTTCCGGCGGGTAGTCGCCGGCCGGCACGGCCTGCAAATCGCCTCCGGCCACGGCCGAGGCGTATTCGCGCAGCCGCCCCAGGGGCCCAAGGACGGCGCGGCGGAACATGAACAGCACCGTCAGGCACACCACGGCGCACAGCCCCATGCCCACAGCCTGAATGGTCATGAGCGTGGACACGTCGTCCTCGGTCTCGGCCTGGAGCCGGGCCACGGCCTTGTCCTGGGCCGCGACCACGGCTTCCGAGGCGGCCACCAGGCGCTCGGGCGAAACGGCGTCGGTCTTGGCCAGGATGGCTTCGACCTCGACGCCAAAAGGCTTGATCAGCCGGCCGGCCTCGTCAAGCAGCGCCGCGGCCTCACGGCTGGACGGGTCGATGGCGAACTTCTTGCTGCCATCATACGTCCCGCCCCGGGCCAGCAGATTTTGGGTCGTTTCCAGGGCGGACAGGCGCTTGCGAATATCGTCGCCCAGACCGGCCGGCGCGCCGCCGCTCTTGGCCTGGTGGGCCAAGGCCAGGACGTCCTTGGCGATTCTCTGGACCTGCATCCGTTGCCGGCCGGCCAGATTGATGACGAGACCGTCGGAACGCTGTTCACTGGTAATGGACCAAGTGGCCGCGAACATGCCAAGCGCAACGAGAAAGAGAATGCCGACGGAGGCGAGAATCCGGGCGCGAATGCTCATGGATCGAAACTCCTTGGCTCGGGCGAAATCAGCGACGAATCAAGCGCCCGATTTCCTACCATCCAGCACGAGTATTGATTGGGTGTCAACAGTCATTTTGGTGTTGGAAATAGCGAGGCGGCCGCGCCAAGCACCCTCTCCAATTCCGCGTCGCGCAGGGACAGCCGGCGACGCAGGCGAGCGATTTCCTCGCCGGGATCGAACAGCGGGTAATCACTGCCGAAAAGAATCCGCTCCCGGGGATGGCCGTCGAAGATGCGGCGCAAGGTGGCGTCGTCGATGAAGGCCAGGGTGCTGGAAGTATCAATATAGACATTTTTGCCGATCAGATGCTCCACGGCATATTGCCAATGGAGATAGCCGCCCATGTGGGCCGCGATGACGGTCAGTTGGGGAAAATCGCGCAGGATGGCCGCCACCTTGGCCGGGCAGGAGTTGTTCTCCTCGGGCGGCAGGCGGTCGCCCACGTGGAGCATGATCACGAACCGGCCGGAAAGCGCCTCGAAGATGGGCCACAGCTTGCGGTCGTCCAGGCGAAAACCCTGGAAGTCGGCGTGGAACTTGATGCCCTTGATGCCGTTTCGCCACAGCCGGTCCAGTTCGCGCTCGAAGTCCGGGTAGTCCGGGTGCAGCGTGCCGAAGCTGATGATGCGCTTGTGTTCCCGGTGGATGGCGATGGCCCAGTTGTTGGCCGGGACCACCTGGGCCGGAGCCGTGGCCGCGTTGTGGACTACGACCTTGTCCAGGCCCGCCTTGGTCGCGCGCGCCAGGAGATCGTCGATCTGGCCGGTGCCGACGGGGGGGATGCCGTAGTGGCCTTCAAGCTGGGCCAGGACCTTGTCCGCGATCTTGGGATGATAGGCGTGGGTGTGGATATCGATAAACATGAGGAAAATGCCGCGAAAAAGGCGGGAGGGTTAGACGGTGAACAGCTCGCGCAGCCAGGACGGCACGGGCATGGGCCGGCCTTGGGGCGAGGTGCAGGCGTGGAGCGTTTCGCCCACGGCGAGAAGCGTGGCGTCCTGCGGCGGCCCGAAGATCTGGTAGGCAAAGGTGACCGAGGCCCGGCCCCATTCACTGACGGCCGTGCGCACGGTGATGGCGTCGTCGTAGCGGGCCGGACGCAGATACCGCACGGCCAGGTCGCGCACCGGCAGCCACACGCCGCGCGCCTCGACCTCGCCGTAGCTCATGCCGCGCACGCGGATGAAATGCCCGCGCCCCCGCTCGAACCAGTGGGGATAGTGCCCGTAATAGGCGTAGCCCATCTGGTCCACCTCGCCGTAGGAGACGGTAAGCGCCAGGCGCGAGTCGGGCGTGGGAAAATCTTCAGGCTTGAGGATCAGGGCCATGGCGTCTCATTATCGCGTGTATCATTCGGCGATCAGGCGTCGCCGACGTGTCAAAACCGGGTTTTGGCGAAACGCGCCCGGAAAGCCCGGCGCGTCACGAACGGGTCCGGTCCATGGCCCAAGGCAGCAACGCATGCCCCGCGTCCACGATCAGGCCGGACTTGGCGGCTTGGGCCTCGCTAAAACCCGCCGCGCCGGAGGGTATTACGCCCGGCTTCCAGAAAAGAAAAGGCACGGGATCGGCGGCATGGGTCCGGATGGCGATGGGCGTGAGATGATCGCAGGCGATAACGAAGGCCGCGTCGTCACCCAGGGCCTCGACCATGGGCGCGACAACCCGGGCGTCGAACCGGGCCACGGCCTCGGTCTTGCCGGCGGCGTCACCGCCGTGCCCGCACTCGTCCGGGGCCTCGACATGGACGAAAACGAAATCGCCGTCCGTGAGAAACGCCAGCGCCGCCGCCACCTTGCCTTCGTAGTTGGTGTCGAGCAGCCCCGTGGCCCCGGGCACGTCGATAACGGCCATGCCGGCCGCCCGCCCAAGGCCCTTGACCAGATCCACGGCCGAGACCACCGCGCCGCGCAGGCCGAAGGTCGCGGCGAAATCGGGCAAGGTCAGCGCCCGGCCCTGGCCCCAGGGCCACACGGCGTTGGCCTTGGTCGGATTGACCGGCCCGGCCAGCACGGCCGCCGCCTTGGCCGCGAAATCGTAAAGCGCCGGGGCGCGGCGCAGCTCGGCCAGATCCGGGGCGATGGGCTGGTCGGTGATGTCGTGGGGCGGGCGCACGTAAACGCTGGCCTCCTCCCGGCCGGCCGCGCCCTTGGCCACCAGGATGTGGCGGTACTGCACGCCGGCATGGAGCTCGTAGCCGTCCGGCAGGCAGTCGGCGGCCAGCTTTTCGATCAGGGCTGTGGAGGCCGGCGTGGCGATATGGCCGGCGCTGTAGTCGCGCATGAGCCCGGTCTCGGCGAATTCGCTCACCGTGACGGTGTTGAGGCGAAAAACGACGTCGTCAGGGGCGACCGGCAAGCCCATGGCCGCCGCCTCGATGGGGCCTCGGCCGGTGTGGTTTAGGGCCGGGTCAAAGCCCAGAAGCGACATGTTGGCCACGTCCGACCCCGGGGCCATGCCCTGGGGCACGGTGCGGCAAAGCCCCACCATCCCCTCCCGAGCCAGCCGGTCCATGACCGGCGTGGCCGCCGCCTCCATGGGCGTGTGCCCGCCCAGGGAATCGACGGGCAGATCGCCCATGCCGTCGGCGATGAGGAACACGAGTTTGCGGGGTAAGGAAGACGGGGAAGCGGTCGTGGTGGACATGAGGGAAGATGCCTCCGGCGGCCAGGGGGACGCTTTTGAAAAGATCCTCTCCGGGCTCTCTGCAAGAACGGTTATGGGGTTTTGGCCAGGGTGACGCGCCGCCGATTGTCCGAGGGAGAATAATACTCCATCTGGGCGGCCGTGGCTTCGGCCAGTGCCTCGCCGTAAAAATGGGCCACCAGGCGAAGGCCCAGATCGATGCCGGCGCTGATGCCGGCGGAGGTGAAGGTGCGGCCGTCCTCAACGACATGGCGATCATCAAGGACCGTCACGCTCGGAAACGATTGGCGCATCCAGTCCAGGGACCGCCAGTGGGTCGTGGCCAGCCGGCCGTCGAGGAGCCCGGCCTGTCCGAGCAGCATGGAGCCGGTGCAGACTCCGGCCACGGCCTTGGCGGCCAAGCCGGCCTCCCGTATCCAGTCGATGAGTACCACATCATGCATGGCCGCGCGCACGCCCCAGCCGCCGGGAACAAGAAGGATGTCCGGAGCGCCGCCGTCGACAAGGGTCAGGTCGGGCAGAATGCGCGGCCCGTTGGCGCAGGCGACCGGCTCCAGGGAGGCCGCCGCCAGACGGACGGCAAAGGGCGAAACATCCTCCCGACGCCGGGCCTCGTCCAACCGGCAAACGGCAAGGGCTTCATAGGGCCCGGCGAAATCAAGCAGCTCCACGCCCGGGAAAAGCAGGATCGTCACATCAATGCGCTGCATGGTCGTCTTCTCCGCCCGAAACGCGCTTGCGCGCTACGGCCGCCCCGTCTCAAGCGGCCCCAATCCGACTTTCGCCAGAGGCCCACGCCTTGCAGCGCCGCGGCGGGATCTTGTTCCAGGAAATCCGGGAGGGGCGTCCCCTCCCGGACCATGGGGACTGGCCCCGTTGCTACAACACCCGGAAATGGACCGTGCCGGGTTTGATGAAGGGCATGGACCCGGTGTCGGCCAGCACGGCGGCGATGGCCCGGTTGGGGGCCTCGTGGGTCAAAAACACGATGGACACGTAGCCGTCCTCGGGTTCGCCCTTCTGCACGGCCTGGCGGATGGACACGCCGTGCTCGCCCATGGACTTGGAGATGGCGGCCATGACCCCGGCCTGATCCTTGACCGTGAAATGGATGTAGTGCGGGGTGACGAAATCGTCGGCGTCGACCAGCTCGGCCTCGGGCAGGGGTTCGGCCCGAAAGCCAGTGTTGTTGGGGATCATGCCTTCCCGGGCCAGGGCCAGGATGTCGGCCACGACCGCGCTGGCCGTGGGCAGGTCGCCCGCGCCCTTGCCGTGGAGCATGATGGGGCCGGAAGCGTTGCCTTCCACCCGCACGGCGTTAAACGCGCCCTTGACGCTGGCCAGAAGGAAATCCTCGTGCACGAGCATGGGCCAGACCCCGGCGGCAAGCTTGCCGTCGCAATCGCGCACCTGGCCGATGAGCTTGATGGCGTAGCCGAACTCCCTGGCGAAGCGGATGTCCTCGGGGGTGACCACGGTGATGCCCTCGACCGGCAGCTTCTCCAGGGGGAGGTTGCAGCCGTAGGCCAACCGGACGAGCACGATGAGCTTGTGGGCGGCGTCGAAACCCTGGATGTCCAGGGTCGGATCAGCCTCGGCGTAACCCAGCTCCTGGGCCTTGGCCAGGGCCACGGCAAAGGGCAGGCCCTTTTCGCTCATGCTGGAGAGAATGTAGTTGGCCGTGCCGTTTAAGATGCCGATGATGCTCTGGATGCGGTTGCCGGCCAGCGACGAGCGCAGCGTCTCGACGATGGGCACGGCCCCGGCGCAGCTGGCCTCGTAGTAGAGGCCAAGCCCCTTTTCGGCGGCCAGGGCGAACAGCTCCGGCCCGCGCTTGGCGAGCAGGGCCTTGTTGGCCGTGACCACGTGCTTGCCGGCGCGCAGCGCCTTGGCGATGAGCCCGAAGGCGGCGTCGATGCCGCCCATGAGCTCCACCACGATGTCGATGTCCGGGTCGGCGACCAGGGCGTCGGCGTCGGTGGTGATGGTGACCTCAGGCCCGAGCGTCACGGCCCGGGGCTTGGCCAGGTCGCGCACGAGCACGGTCTTGACGGCCACCGAGCGCCCCAGGCGCGCCTCGATCCAGTCGGCGTTTTTTGCCAGCACGGCCACCAGGCCGGACCCGACAGTGCCGAGTCCGGCCAATCCGATGCGAACAGGGGCTACGGCAGCGTTGTTCATCCGGAAAGCGCCTTTTTTATGCCGCGAACGGCCTGGTTGATGCGGTGGCGGTTCTCGACCAGGGCAAACCGCACGTAATTATCGCCGAAGTGCCCAAAGCCCAGTCCCGGCGAAACGGCCACGCCGCCCTCGCGCAGCAGCAGCTTGGAGAATTCCACGGACCGCAAATGCTGGAACGGCTCCGGGATCTTGGCCCACACGAACATGGTGGACTTGGGTGCGGGCACTTCCCAGCCGGCCCGAGCCAGACCGTCGATGAGCGCATCGCGGCGCTCCTGATGGACGTCCATGATCTCGCGCACGCACTCCTGGGGACCGTTAAGGGCCACGGTGGCGGCGATCTGGATGGGCTGGAAGATGCCGTAGTCGAGATAGCTCTTGATGCGGGTCAGGGCGTGGACCATCTCGGGGTTGCCGCAGCAAAATCCGACGCGCCAGCCGGCCATGGAATAGCTTTTGGTGAGGGAAAAGAACTCGACGCCCACGTCTTTCGCTCCCTTGGCCTGCAAAAAGCTCGGCGGCTGGTAGCCGTCGAAGCCGAAGTCGGCGTAGGCGAAGTCGTGGATGACCATCATGTCGTGTTCTTTGCAGAATTCGACGATGCGCTCGAAAAACGGCACGTCGGCCGTGACCGTGGTCGGATTGTGCGGATAAGAGATGATGAGCAGCTTGGGCTGAGGCCAGGTCTGGCGCGTGGCGGCTAGCAAGTCCTCGAAAAAGTCCCGGTCGCTGCTGATCGGGATGCGGCGCACGTCGGCCCCGGCGATGATGCAGGAGTAGGGATGGATCGGATAGGCCGGATCGGTGGCGAAGACCACGTCGCCGGGCGAGAGCATGACGAGCGCCAGGTGGGCCAGGCCTTCCTTGGCCCCCATGGTGACCACGGCTTCGGTTTCGGGGTCGATGTCGACGTCGAAGCGGCGCTTGTACCAGGCCGAGACGGCGTTTCGCAGGCCCTTGATGCCGCGCGATGCCGAGTAGCGGTGGTTGGCGGCCTTTTGGGCGGCTTCGACGAGTTTTTCGACGATATGGGGGGGCGTGGGCAGGTCGGGGTTGCCCATGCCCAGGTCGATGACGTCCTCGTTTCGCCGCCGCATCTGCATTTTAAGCTCGTTGACGGTGGCGAAGACGTATGGGGGGAGGCGCTCCATACGCGCGAACTTTTTCATGCCCTGGACTCCTTTTGAGGGGGCTCGTTAATGCGAAACGGGAGCATATGCGCCTGCCCGGCCCCCTGTAAAGAGCGTATGAGGTCAAAGGTTTGGGGAAAAGCAGTTTTTTTCCTTGACCGGGGCCGGGCAAACGTTTACCTCACCGTTTTGCGGAGAGGTGGCCGAGTTGGCCGAAGGCGCTCGCCTGCTAAGCGGGTAACGGGGCTTAAACCCTGTTCGAGGGTTCAAATCCCTCCCTCTCCGCCAGATATTTCAAAAAGCCGTCCAGAAATGGGCGGCTTTTTGTTTTTTTCGACCTGCCTGGCGAGCAGCAAATCTCGCATCGACCTCGTGGTCGCCCCTCCCCTTCTCTCAAAAGGGCATGTTCGTGAAGCAGGCCCTATGACGTCCAGAGACACGCAACCCCTCGCCGAAAGCTTCCGGGCTGAATGCCGGTTGTGCGCAACCGCTGAAGACGGACGACTACAATCACGCCAAGAGCGGCTTCAATTAACGCCATTCTGCCTTGACTATTGAATCGTTTAGCATAGAATTTAAACGCTCCATAGTCTCCCGACGACGAGGTCACAATGTAATTCACACCAGAACATTCCCAGATTTATGACATGGAAATCAACCATTTAAATCACAACCGAACACAAAACAGTGATGGAGGCAAACATGGATGTACCAAGCAAGAGCAATAAGGCATGGCAAGACATCGTGACTGGAAAAAGGACGTTTCAATTGAAATTTCTTGCCGCCAAGATTCTACTTGGCCGACTGACGCGAACAGTCAAAGAAGATCCATCGCCTAACACCATCAGCAATAGTGTGGACCAAATCTACGCCCTTTTCTCAAGCAACCTGAATATGCCCAGCGTTCAAGAAGATCTGAAAACTATTTTTGGCTAGGAGGGCGACATGCGACAGACTATTTCCAGCGTATCCGATGTCAAAAAGATGATCGAAGCAGGACGCAAGCTTCTCCTTGCAGGAGAAGAGGACGCCTTGCATCAACTCCCCAAAGGCGATTGGATCGCAGGCACTATACCATACTTTATTTCCAGAGACCATGGCGGCATGGTCAGCCGTGAATTACTCTGTGCCACGGACATTACTGACCTCGTCACTTCTATCGAAATCGTTGCCTACGACCAAAACAGCCTTGCCCGAGTGTATACCGAGGGGCCAAAGCATGGATTCAGTTTCATTGTCATCCCGGCAATGAGCAAAACCCACTTGTCCTTCGCTCTCAATGCCCCCAACTACAAGGATTTTGGCATACGTCCATTAATCGGATGGATAGCTGGGGTGCATCTCTCCGATTTAGGCAAGAAAACACCCAAGGTCATAAACGGCATCACTGGCGATGTGCTGGAAGAAGGAGCCCTGGTGCTGCAAGCCCAATTGCCTGAGGGCAAGGTTGCCGAGATCGGCATCGTCAACCTCTTCGAGCAGGGCGCAGGCGACGTGCTGACCTTCACCACCGACGATTTTTCCGCCACTGACGTCATGGTCAATGGTGAAAAGCGTAACTTTGCCGCCTACATCATTAAGAACAAACTCGACACCAAACTCCCGCTTGTGGCCGACTACTACGGAGCCCTGGTCAACATCAGCTTCCAGGACGTCGACGAAGTGGAAGG